>NZ_JAOCCT010000056.1:0-16330 GCF_029840555.1 Stenotrophomonas sp. GD03877
TTTGTTCATGTCGTGCTCGAACAATTCCCCCTGCACCACCGGCTCCTTCTCGCGGAAGCCGCCGAGCCCGACGCCGACCAAACGGTAACGGGTCTCCGCCGGCAGGTCGACGCGGGCGCGCAGGGCCAGCGCGATGTCGCGCAGTTCTTCCATCGATTCCGGCGGGCGCTCCGGGGTGAAGCTGCGGGTGAGGATGCGGAACTGCGCGGTCTTCAGTTTCAGCACCACGGTGTGGCCGACGCGTTCGGTCTTGCGCGTGGCCTTCCAGGTCTTCTCCGCCAGCTGCACGATCGCTTCGCCCAGGTCTTCCAGCGGCAGGTCTTCGGCGAAGGTGTCCTCCGAGGAAATCGACTGCACCTGCTGGTCCGGTTCCACCGGCCGCTCGTCGATGCCGCGTGCACGGTTGTACAGGCTGCGGCCGAAGCTGCCGAATGCTTCTTCCAGGTCGATCAACGCCCACTGCCGCAGATCGCCGCAGGTGACGATGCCGCGCGCGGCAAGTTTTCCTTCCATCACCTTGCCGACGCCGGGCACCCGGTTCACTGGCAACGGCTGCAGGAACGCGTCCACCCGCTGCGGGGGGATCACGAACTGGCCATCAGGTTTGCGCCAGTCCGAGGCGATCTTGGCCAGGAACTTGTTTGGCGCGATGCCAGCTGAAGCAGTCAGGTTCGTTTCCTCGCGGATCTGCGCGCGGATGGTGCGGGCGATGTCGGTGGCCAGTTCGATGCCGCTCTTCGGCTCGGTCACATCGAGGTAGGCCTCGTCCAGCGACAACGGCTCGACCAGGTCGGTATGCCGCAGGAAGATCGCGCGCACCTGCTGTGACACCGCCTTGTAACGTGCGAAGTCCGGCGGCACGAAGATCGCATCCGGGCACAGGCGCTCGGCACGCACGGCGGGCATCGCCGAACGCACGCCGAACACGCGTGCCTCGTATGAGGCCGCGCACACCACCGAACGCGCGCCACGCCATGCCACAACCACCGGCTTGCCGCGCAGTGACGGATCGTCGCGCTGCTCCACCGACGCGTAGAACGCGTCCATGTCGACGTGGATGATCTTGCGCAGTCGGGTCATGTCAGGCGGAAAGGGCGGGGGCGTGCCGGACGGGCCACACGCCGAAGTATGGTCGTTGCACATCAACAGGATGCGCGTATTCCATTGAAAACACTACGGTTGCGTACGGTTGAAATGTTTGATCGGCGCAGTTTCCACGGGCATCCTCGAGCGCTTGTTTCCCTGTTTCCCCGCTTCCAGGATTGTGCTTCATGACCCGTCTCCACGCGTTCAACCGCGAACAGCTGCTGGCCAGCGCACGCGGTGAACTGTTCGGCGCCGCCGCCGGCCGTTTGCCCAACGATCCGATGCTGATGTTCGACCGCATCACCGACATCCGCGAGGACGGCGGACCGCATGGCAAAGGCATGGTACGCGCCGAACTGGATATCCGCCCGGACCTGTGGTTCTTCGGCTGCCACTTCATCGGCGACCCCGTGATGCCCGGCTGCCTGGGCCTGGATGCCATGTGGCAGCTGACCGGCTTCTTCCTGACCTGGCTGGGCGCCCCCGGCAAGGGCCGCGCGCTGGGCTGTGGCGAAGTGAAGTTCACCGGCCAGGTGCTGCCGGACGCCAAGCTGGTGCGCTACGAGATCGATATCAGCCGTGTCATCAACCGCAAGCTGGTGATGGCCCAGTCGGACGCGCGCATGTACGTGGATGACCGCGAAATCTACAGCGCGCGCGACCTGCGCGTCGGCCTGTTCACTGAAACCGGGAGCTTCTGATGCGTCGCGTCGTCATCACTGGCATGGGCATCACGTCCTGCCTCGGCAATGATCTGGATACCGTTTCGGCTGCGCTGCGCGAAGGGCGCTCGGGCATCACCGCCTTGGCCGACCACGCCGAAGCGGGCCTGCGCAGCCAGGTCGGCGGCCGCGTCGACCTCGACCTGGACGCGCTGATCGACCGCAAGCAGAAGCGCTTCATGAGCGATGCGGCGGCCTTCGCCTATCTGGCCATGCGCGATGCCATCGCCGATGCCGGGCTCAGCGCCGAGCAGGTCAGCAGCCTGCGTACCGGCCTGATCGCAGGCTCCGGTGGCGGCTCCAGCGAATGGCAGATCGGCGCGGTCGACCTGCTGCGCGAACGTGGCGTGCGCAAGGTCGGCCCGTACATGGTGCCGCGCACGATGTGCTCGACCGTCTCGGCCTGCCTGGCCACGGCCTACCAGATCAAGGGCGTCAGCTACTCGCTGTCGGCCGCCTGCGCCACCTCGGCGCACTGCATCGGCGCTGCCGCGGACATGATCCGCCATGGCGCGCAGGACATCATGTTCGCCGGTGGCGGCGAAGATCTGCACTGGTCGATGAGCGTGATGTTCGACGCGATGGGCGCGCTGTCGACCAGCTTCAACGAGACCCCGGCCAGCGCCTCGCGTCCGTACGACAAGGACCGCGACGGCTTCGTCATCGCCGGCGGCGGCGGCATGCTGGTGCTGGAGGACTACGACCACGCCGTTGCGCGCGGCGCGCACATCCATGCCGAGCTGATCGGCTATGGCGTGACCTCCGACGGCGCCGACATGGTCGCCCCGTCCGGCGAAGGCGCGGTGCGCTGCATGAAGATGGCGCTGCAGGGCGTCGATCGTCCGCTGGACTACCTCAACACCCACGGCACCTCCACGCCGCTGGGCGATGTCACCGAGCTCAATGCGATCCGCGAAGTGTTCGGCGATGCGGTGCCGCCGCTGTCCTCGACCAAGGCGCTGTCGGGCCATTCGCTGGGTGCGGCCAGCGTGCACGAGGCGATCTACTGCCTGCTGATGATGCGCGATGGCTTCGTTGCCGGTTCGGCCAACATCGGCGAACTGGATCCGAAGGTGGAGAGCTTCCCGATCCTGCGCGAAAGCCGCGAGCAGAAGCTGGATACGGTGATGTCCAACAGCTTCGGCTTCGGTGGCACCAACGCCGCGCTGGTGTTCGGGCGGGTGTGATGGGGGCAGGTGTGCCGACCAACGGTCGGCACCCACCAATAGATGTAGAGCCGAGCCATGCTCGGCTCAGTGCCGGCCAGCGGCCGGCATCTACCGCTTATTTCGGCAACAACGGCACCAGCAATGCGTGCGCGTCCACCAGCGAGC
The DNA here is from genome assembly GCF_029840555.1 of Stenotrophomonas sp. GD03877. Lineage (NCBI taxonomy): Bacteria > Pseudomonadati > Pseudomonadota > Gammaproteobacteria > Lysobacterales > Lysobacteraceae > Stenotrophomonas > Stenotrophomonas sp. GD03877. Next base: position 3,143 of record NZ_JAOCCT010000056.1, read on the forward strand.
CCACGATGCGGTGGCCCAGTGCGCGCAGCTCTTCATCAGGATGCACCAGGTCCGGCACCTGGATCACGGTCATGCCGGCCGCCAATGCTGCGCGCGTACCGGCCGGTGAGTCTTCCAGCGCCAGGCAGCGTTCCGGGGCCTGGCCCAGCCGCTGCGCGGCCAGCAGGTAGATATCCGGCGCCGGCTTCGGCCGCGCCACGTCGCCACTGGTGATCACCGCATCGAAGTACGGCAGCAGGCCAGCGGCCGTCAGCTTGCGGTTGGCCCGCGGCTGCCGCGTGGTGGTTGCCACCGCACGCGGTACCGCGTGCGCCTTCAACAGCTCCAGCAGCTCCAGGATGCCCGGCCGCAGCGGCAGGCCGGTCTGGGTGCGTGCTTCGTACAGCTCATGGCAACGTGCCGCCACGGCGTCGATCACGCTGTCCTCGATGCCCTGCGCACGCAGCAGCGCGTGCGTATCGCGGTCACCGAGGCCGACCATGCGCAGGAACACCGCCTCGTCCAGGCCCAGCCCGAATTCGTCGGCGGCCTCGCTCCAGCAGGCCAGCGAGACCCGCTCGCTGTCGATCATCAGGCCGTCCATGTCGAAGATGACGGCGTCGGGGAGGAACGGCAGCGCAGCGATGGTGGTCATGGAGCGAACAGCGTATCCAGGTCGGTGGAAGTGAGCTGCCGCCATTGCCCTTCGTCCAGCCCCTGCAGGTCCAGCCCGCCGACGCGGCTGCGGTGCAGGGCCTGCACGTGGTTGCCGGTGGCGGCGAACATGCGGCGTACCTGATGGTAGCGGCCTTCGTGCAGCACCAGGCGCGCGCGACGCGCATCCAGCACCTCCAATTCAGCCGGCAGCAGGGGCGTCTTCTCGGACTCCAGCATCAGCGTACCGCTGGCGAACAGCGCCACCTCGTCGCCGCGCAGGTCATCGCTCAACTCGACCTCATAGACTTTCGGCAGCTTCGACTTCGGCGAGATGATCCGGTGCAGCAGGCCACCGTCGTCGGTCAGCAGCAGCAGGCCACTGGTCTCGCGGTCGAGGCGGCCCACTGTAGACAGCACCGGATCGCGGTCGCGGAAGCGCGGCGGCAGCAGGTCGTAGATCAGGCGGCCGGTGTCCTTGGTCGAGCAGGTGTAGCCGGCCGGCTTGTGCAGCGCGATCGACAGGCCCACCGGCGGGTCCAGCGGCTCGCCGTCGACGCGGATCGCCTCGTGCGGCACCTGGTCGTCGGCATACAGCACCTCGCCGTCGGCGTCGGTGACGCGGCCTTCGCGGAACATCCACTGCACCTGCTTGCGGCTGCCGTAGCCCAGGTTGGCGATGAGCTTGACCAGCTTCACTTGCCCTTCCCCTTCACCGCTTCCACCAGCTTGAAGCCATCACGCTCGGCGATCACGCGCACCGCGCCAAAGCTCTCGTTGAGCGTGTACTCGTACGGCAGGTGGCGGTTGGCCACCACGTACAGGCGTCCGCCCGGGCGCAGCGCCTGCGCGGCCACGGCGATGAAGCGCTGGCCGATGTCCGGGCGATCGGCGCGCGAGGGCGTGTGGAATGGCGGATTGCTGATGATGACGTCGTAGCCCGGCTCGATGCCGGCGGTGACGTCCTGCCACAGGAAGCGCAGCGGCAGCGGACGCGGCGGCGGTGCCAGGTTCAGCTCGGCCAGTGCCAACGCGCGCTGCTCCGCTTCGTACAGGTCCAGCGCGGTGATCTTCGGGCAGCGCTCCAGCAGCTCGCGCGACAGGTAGCCGTAGCCGGCACCGAGGTCGGCGGCGCGGCCGGCCAGGTCGGCCGGCAGGTGCTCGGCCAGCAGCGCCGAGGCCGGATCGATGCGGTCCCAGGCGAACACGCCCGGGCGGCTGAGGAAACGGCCGCCGACGATCGGCCGCACCGCATCCAGTGCCGACCAGCGCTTGGCCAGGTCGGCGTCGTGCTGGCCCTGCATCGGGGCGGTCCAGTACACGCGGCAGTGATTCTTGGTCAGGCTGCCGCCGAGGCCGGTCAGTTGCTTGAGGTCGCCCTCGCCCGAGCGTGCACCTTCGTTGTTGGACTGGCAGGCAACGATGCGGCCGCCGTCGGCGACCAGCGCCAGCGCACGGGCAAACAGCGCGCGGGCTTCTTCACGCTGGCGCGGCGGCAGCACCAGCACCAGCGGGTAACGGCCCTTGCCGGCCACATCATCCAGCTGGCCGCTGACGGTCCAGCCGGCGGCCTGTTGCAGCGGCTGCGCGAACGGGGCGAAGCTCTGCTCGCAGTGCACCTCGCGGCTGCCGGCCGCTTCACGCAGCGGCCAGCCGTCGCGGGCACGCAGGAAGGCCACCGGGCCCTCCGGCCAGCGCAGGGCGCCTTGGGAGAACGGCAGGAACAGGGTCTGCAGGGGGGCGTCGTCGCTGGAGGCCATCGGCGCGGGTACTTCAAGCGTGAGGGCCGTCCATTGTACCGGCTTGGCCGGACCGGCCCCGGTATGCCGCTTTGCGAAACCCGAACGGGGCCTTGATCTGCCAGCAACATTGAAACGTTCAGGGTAGAGGCTCCCCCGGAAACCCAGGAGAACCTGCATGCGAGCCTTGTTCGTCGGTGGCGTGGTCGACAACAGTGAGATGGACCTGGAAGGCAGCCATCCGCCCGTGCATTACCCCGAGGACACCGGCGGCGGCCACTCGCGCTACCGGCTGCACCAGGTCGGTCATGGCGCCGACGGCAGCGTGGCCTATGCGGTGTACGGCGCACCGGACCTGGCCGATGACGAGGTGGCCCGGGTGGCGGAAGAACGCGCCTATGCGCGCCGGTTCGAGGCGACACCGACCTTGTTCGAGCACTGACACACCGGTAGCGCCCGAGCCCACGCTCGGGCGACGGCGCAGCCGAGCGTGGGATCGGCTCTACATCCGATCAAGGCGCCCTGGGTGGCAGACGGTTGACGCTGGCGATCTCGTCCAGCCACACATGGTGCTGCTGCACCGGCGTGTCGTAGTCATCCAGGCGCAACTGGCCGTTGCTGCCTTCGTCGCCGGCGTCGTTGCGGTACTGCTGCACGGTCGGTTTCACCGCCACGGTGCCGAGCAGGCGGCGACCATCGTGCAGGGTCAGTTGCACCTGCGTTTCGCCTTCCAGCTGCGGCAACAGGGCTTCCAGGCGCGCGATCTGCGCCGGATCGGTATGGATGCGGGGAGCTATACGGGACATCGGCGACCTCCTGCGTGCAGGGTCGCCGATCGGCCGTGAATGCTCAGTGCAGCGCGCTGTCCGCGCGTGGCACCTGCACCTTGCGTACCGCAGCCACCAGCTGTGCCACCGAGTACGGTTTGGCGACATGTTCCTGGAAGCCTGACGCCAGCGCTCGGCGCCGGTCATCGGCGCGTGCCAGCGCGGTCACGGCAACCGCCGGCAGGGTCATCGCATCCACGCCCATGTCCTCGCGCAGCGTGCGCACCAGACCATAGCCATCCATGCCCGGCATGCCGATGTCGGTCAGCATCACGTGGTACTGCAGGTGCCCGGTATCGGCCAGCAACGCCAGCGCTTCACCGGCCGAGCTGGCGGCCGACACACTCGCGCCCTGCTCTTCCAGCATGCGCCGCAGGTACTCCAGCACTTCCGGCTGGTCTTCCACCGCCAGCACATGCATGCCACGCAGCGGGTACGGTTCGACGATCACCGGCTCCAGGATCGGCCCGCTGATCACTTCGCGCAGCGGGCGTCGCTCGGCATCGGGAATGTGCTGCGGCAGGCGCACGGTGAAGGTGGCGCCGTGGCCATGGCCTTCGCTGGCGGCGGTGACGGTACCGCCATGCAGTTCGACCAGCTGCTGCACGATCGCCAAGCCCAGGCCGAGGCCGCCATGGCGTCGGGTGGTGGTGCCATCGGCCTGGCGGAAGCGGCTGAACAGATGGTTGAGGAACTCCGGTGCGATGCCATCACCGGTATCGCGCACCGTGATCACCCAGTGGTTGCCGTCGGCCTGCAGCTGCACGTCGATGCGGCCTTCGGCCGGGGTGAACTTGATTGCGTTCGACAGCAGGTTCCAGAACACCTGCTGCAGGCGGGTGGCATCGCCCAGCACCAGGCTGGGCTGCTCCGGCAGCAGCAGACTCACGTCCAGCGCCTTGCCTTCGGCGACCAGTTCCTGCGCACCGATGGCTTCGCCCAGCAGGTCGCGCAGGTCCAGTATCTCCACCTCCAGCTGCACCTTGCCCAGCAGCATGCTGCTGAGGTCGAGCATGTCCGAGATCAGCCGCTTCTGCGCACCGGCGCTGTTGGCGATCACATTCAGGCCCTTGTACAGCGGGCTGGTGTTGTCCACGCGCTGCAGCAGCAGCTCGCTCCAACCGAGGATGGTGGTCAGCGGCGTGCGCAGCTCGTGCGACAGCGTGGCCAGGAACTCGTCCTTCAACCGCGCCATGTTCTCGGCGGCGCTGCGCGCGGCACGCTCGGACTGCAGCAGCTCCTCGCGGGCCAGTTCGATCTCGCGGCGTTCGGTCACGTCCGGGCTGCTGCCGGCCAGGCCGATGAAGCGGCCCATCCGTGAGAAACGCGGGCGTGCGTTCATCTCCAGCCAACGCCACTCGCCATCGGCACGTCGGGCCCGCACCAGCGCATGCATCGACCGCTGCGCCTTCAGTGCTTCCTGCAGTTCGTACTCGAACACCGATGCATCGTCCGGATGCACCAGGCCGCGCCAGACATCTTCCGGCACGCGTGTTTCGTCACCGCCAAAGAACTCACTGAAAGCGCTGTTGACGAAACGGGCATGGCCGCGCTCGTCGAGCACCCACACCGGCATCGGCAGGCCGTCGGCCAGTGCGCTGAAGCGGGCTTCGCTTTCGCCCAGCTCCACTTCCATCTGCTTGCGTGCGGTGATGTCGAAGAACAGGATGCCGACCTTGTCTTCGCCCGGACGGCCCACGCGCACCGCATCAACCGCGAACGAGCGGCCCAGCGCACGCGCTTCCATCTCGAACTGGGCGGGGCGGCCACTGCGCGCGACCTCGCCGTAGATGCGGAACCAGTCCTGCTCGTGGCCCGGTTCCAGCGCCGTCATGCGCTGGCCACGCGCGTCCTTCAGGCCGGTGTGGCGCTCGAACGCATCGTTGACCTCGATGAAACGGTAGTCCACCGCGCGATCGCCCTCGAACAGCACCTGGATCACGCAGAAACCGGCGTTGATGCGCTCAAGCACGCCATGATGCAGGTCGGGTTCGGGCGCTGGCACCATCATCGGTGGGCGCTCCACGAGGGGCGGCAGTGTGGACAAGGGGCGTCTGTGCAGGCCGGATTGGAAGCACAGCATCTTCCAAAGCGCGTATTCACAGCGTCAAGCGCCGTCAGTCATGGTTGACGTCGATGAATTGGCGGCAACCACCCTTGCGCACGACGCAATCGGCCATTGCGGTGGCCCGGCCACAGGATCACACTCGATCTGTGATCAACATCGTCCCCAGCGCGGGGACGCAGGAGACCGTCATGAAACGCTCACTCGCGATTGCCCTGCTGGCAGGCGCCCTGGTGGCGGGCGGCGCCAACGCTGCACCGCGCACCGTGACCGATGCGGACGCGCCGCGCGCGTTGCAGGCCGATGGCCCGGTCAGCGTGAAATGGGAGGATCCGGCCAAATTCACCGAGATCCGCCAGAGCACCAACCGCTTCGAGGCCGAACGCGGTGACTGGGTACAGCAGCTGGCCCGCTACCTGCAGACCACCGCTGCCAAGCCGCTGCAGCCTGGGCAGACCCTCGATGTGACCCTGGTGGACATCAAGCGTGCCGGTGACTACGAGCCGTGGCACGGCCCGCGTGGCCGCGACATCCGGATCATGCGCGACATCTACCCGCCGCGGATCAGCCTGCAGTACACGTTGAAGGACGCCAGCGGCCGTATCGTCAGCGAGGGCGATGCGCGCCTCAGCGATACCGGCTACCTGCACAACCTGGGGCTGAAGAGCGACAGTGATCCGCTGCGCTACGAGAAGCGCCTGATCGATGACTGGGTGAAGCGCCAGCTGGCCAGCCAGGCCACCGCTGCGCGTTAGGCCACTCGGTAGGTGTCGACCTTGGTCGACACGCATTACACGGCGCCGACCAAGGTCGGCCGCTACCGAAGCCGAGCGTGGGCTCGGCTCTACACGTATACCCTGGCCACGCGCTTGACCGCGCACGGCAGCTGGTACGCACTCACGCCACAGCGCGGCGCCAGTTCGGACAGCGTCGGTGCGCTGCCCCACAGTTCCACCACGCTGCCGATGCCGGCCTGCGCATGCGCGGTCAGGTCCACCGTCAGCATGTCCATCGACACGCGCCCGATCAGCGCACCGGGCTGGCCGTCGATCAGCACCGGGGTGCCATTCGGGGCGAACTGCGGATAACCGTCGGCATAGCCGAGCGCGACCACACCCACGCGGGTGCGTGCCTTGGCCACGAAGCGTGCGCCATAACCCACCGGCTCACCCGCCTCGATCCAGCGCTCGGCGATCACCTTCGACTGCATCGTCATCACCGGGCGCAGGCGCTCGGTCAGTGCCGTGTTGTCCGGCAGCGGATTGGCGCCATACAGCATCAGGCCCGGGCGCACCCAGTCGCTGCGTACATCCGGCCAGCCCAGCAGCGCCGGCGAGTTGCACACGCTGGTCTCGCCGTCCAGGCCGTCGATGGCCCGCGCGAAGGTCGCGGCCTGTTCGTGGGTGCGTTCGCTGTCCAGCTCATCGGCGCGCGCCAAGTGGGTCATCAGCACGATGCGCTCGACCTGCGGCAGCGCCGACAGGCGTGCATGCGCGGCACGGAAGCTGTCCACGTCCAGGCCAAGGCGATGCATGCCACTGTCCAGCTTCAGCCACACCGTCAACGGGCGCGGGCTGTCGAAGGCAGCAACGGCCTCCAGTTGCCACGGCGAACCGACAGCGAACCAGAAGTCATGCTCGGCCACCAGCGCCATGTCGCTGGGCTCGAAGATGCCTTCCAGCAGCAGGATTGGCGCACGGATGCCGGCCTGGCGCAGCTCCAGTGCCTCTTCGATGGTAGCCACGCCGAAGCCATCGGCCTCGTCTTCCAGCGCCTGCGCACAGCGCACCGCGCCATGCCCATAGGCATCGGCCTTGATGATCGCCAGGGCCTTGCCACCGCCCAGTTCACGGGCGAGCCGGTAGTTGCTGCGCAGGGCGCCCAGATCGATCAGCGCGCGGGCAGGACGCATGTGCGGTTCTCTTGTTGCGGCGCGTGACCGTACTGGCCGTAGCGGAAAATATCCAGGCCTTCGGTGCTGATCTGCGGCTGGCGCGCGCTCATCAGGTCGGCCAGGTAGCGACCCGAGCCGCAGGCCATGGTCCAGCCCAGCGTGCCGTGGCCGGTGTTGAGGTACAGGTTGCGGAACGGCGTGGCGCCGATCACCGGCGTACCGTCCGGCGTGGCCGGGCGCAGGCCGGTCCAGAACTGCGCACGCGACAGGTCGCCGCCCTTCGGGTAGAGATCGCTGACCACCAGCTCCAGGGTTTCGCGGCGGCGCTGCGACAGCGACAGGTCGAAGCCGGCCACTTCGGCCATGCCACCGACGCGGATACGGTCGTCGAAGCGGGTCACCGCCACCTTGTAGCTCTCGTCGAGAATGGTCGAGGTCGGCGCCATCGCCGGGTCGGTGATCGGCAGGGTCAGTGAGTAGCCCTTCAGCGGGTACACCGGCAGGCGCATGCCCAGCGATGCGACCAGCGCCGGCGAATAGCTGCCGAGCGCGACCACGAAGCGGTCGGCGGTTTCCAGCTTGCCGTCGATGCGCACGCCGGTGATGCGGTCGCCATCGAACTCCAGGCCGGTGATGTCCTGGTCGAAGCGGAACTCGACACCGGCATCCACGCACATCTGCGCCAGGCGGCGGGTGAACAGCTGGCAGTCGCCGGTCTGGTCACGCGGCAGGCGCAGCGCGCCGACCAGGCCATCGACGTGGGCCAGGGCCGGTTCGGCCTGGATGATGCCGGCGCGGTCCAGCACCTCGTACGGCACGCCGTACTGGGCCAGGATCTCGATGTCCTGCGCCGAGGCATCCAGCTGCTGCTGGGTGCGGAACAACTGGGTCGTGCCCAGGTCGCGGCCTTCGAATTCGATGCCGATCTGTGCGCGCAGCTCGTTCAGGCAGTCGCGGCTGTACTCGGACATGCGCACCATGCGCGCCTTGTTGATCGCGTAGCGCTCATGGGTGCAGTTGCGCAGCATCTGCCACAGCCAACGGTACTGGGCCAGGTCCATGCCCGGCTTGATCGCCAGCGGCGCGTGCTTCTCGAACAGCCAGCCGATGGCCTTCTTCGGCACGCCCGGGGCCGCCCACGGCGAGGTGTAGCCGAACGACAGCTGGCCAGCATTGGCGAAGCTGGTTTCCAGCGCCGGGCCGGGCTGACGATCGATGACCGTGACTTCAAACCCGGCCTGTCGCAGGTACCAGGCACTGGTGGTGCCGATCACGCCGCTGCCGAGAACTAGGACTCGCATGGGACTTCTCCAACCCGATCATTCCCTGCACTGGAGCGTGCCGGGACCATAATTGGGGAAGTATAGACAGCCATTCCCAGTTGATTTGCCTGTTTTGAAATCAACCAGCAGGATGTTCTCCTGCAATTCATTCCCCAAGGTTGACGGCCATGGCCACCCGTACCCGCGAACTGGACAAGATCGACCGCAAGATCCTGCGCATCCTGCAGGCCGAGGGCCGTATCTCCTTCACCGAACTGGGCGAGCGGGTCGGCCTGTCGACCACGCCATGCACTGAGCGCGTGCGTCGATTGGAGCGCGAAGGGGTGATCACCGGCTACCACGCCCACCTCGACCCGGCCGCGGTGAAGGCCAGCCTGCTAGTGTTCGTGGAGATCAGCCTGGCCTACAAGTCCGGCGACATCTTCGAGGAGTTCCGGCGCGCGGCGCTGAAGCTGCCCAACGTGCTGGAGTGCCACCTGGTATCGGGCGACTTCGATTACCTGCTGAAGGCGCGGATCAGCGAAATGGCCTCCTACCGCAAGCTGCTCGGCAGCACGTTGCTGACGCTGCCGCATGTACGTGAGTCGAAGAGCTACATCGTGATGGAAGAAGTGAAGGAAACGCTGAGCCTGCCGATTCCGGATTGAGGCGCTCGCAGGATGGGGTCAGAGCCCGCGGTGCGGGATCCGACCCCCGGAGTCCCTCAGCGCTGCTGCGGATGCTTCTGCGAGCGCTGTTCCTGCTGCTTGCCGCCCTTGTGCGGCTGCTGTGGGTCCATCTGTTGCTGCTGTTGCTGCTGCGGGTTGCGGCCCTGCGGTTCCTTGCCGGGATGACGGTTCTGCTGGTTTTTCATGATCGCGATCCAGTGGACGAAGGACATGCGGCGGCGGAATGCCAGCGCAGGGCCACGGTGATCCCGGAACGGTTAATCGCAGGCGAAAAAGCAGTGATCGCCAAGAGGCTGTTTTCGTGCGTTCAGCCCGCACGACGCGCAGGAGCTGCCAACCTTGCTTGGCCCATAGGTCAGCGCTTGATCTGCTGGCCATCACCGGTAGGCACGCTGTCGTAATAACGGCCTGTACGCGAGTCGAACACGCGGTTCGGGCCGGCCGGGCGCACGCCAGGCACGATGCGGCCATTGCGGTCATAGACCTTGTCGGCCGGCTTCGGTACCGGCGCCGGCGCGATCCGGGCGGGGCCGGTGGACTTGATCGGCTGTGCCGGCTGCGGCGACGGCAGCACCTGCGGCTGCGGGCGGGCAGCCTGTGGCGGAGGTGCCACCGGTTGCGGTGCCACGGTGGTGGCACTGCGGGTGGCGGTCGGGCTCGACGACGTCGGTACCTGGGCCTGCGCAACCAGGGGCAGCAGGCCCATCAACAGCAGGGGAAGGCTCGGTTTCATGTCACGCTCCGGCGTGGATCGCATTCACCTTGCGCCTGCACCTGTGTGCCGCCCATGAACGGCCATCACACTTGCAAGCGCGCGCCGGCACCCCCACGTTTTCCGGCATCCCCAGGCCATCGACCCCACGGAGCGCCGCCATGACCGCCTTCGACCTGACGCCCCCCACCGCCACCCAGACCGAGGCGCTGGTCGCCGGTCTCAGCGGCGAGGAACGCCGCGTGCTGCTGCAGCACGGCACCGAGGCGCCGTTCTGCGGCGTGTTCCTCGACAACAAGCGCGAGGGCGTCTACTGCTGCCGTCTGTGCGCACTGCCGCTGTTCCGCTCCAGCACCAAGTTCGATTCCGGCACCGGCTGGCCCAGCTTCTTCGCACCATTCGACCCGGCGCACGTGCGCGAGATCCGCGATACCAGCCACGGCATGGTCCGCACCGAGATCACCTGCGCGCGCTGCGGCAGCCACCTCGGCCACGTATTCCCGGACGGTCCGCCGCCCACCTACGAGCGCCACTGCCTGAACTCCGTCTCACTTTCGTTCACCGGCAATGGCGAGCCCTGGCCCGATCCGTTGCAGCGTGGCGGCGCAGAAAGCGGCGTGGCGGGCTGAAACATTCCGCTGACCGGTTTCACAGAATTCCCTCTTCAGAAAACCGGGCGACGGGCCGACAAGGAGATATCCCCTCTCCTTGCGTCGCCCCATGCTCATCATCGTTGGATTCCTGGTCGTCATCATCAGCGTGATCGGGGGCTATCTCGGTGCCCACGGCCGCCTGGGTGCCCTCTGGCAGCCCTACGAGCTGGTCATCATCGGCGGCGCCGCGCTCGGCGCCTTCCTGGTCGGTACCCCGGCCAAGACGGTCAAGCAGACCCTGCAGGCCATGGTCGGCGTGTTCAAGGGCCCGCGCTACAAGCAGCAGGACTACATCGATGTCCTCAGCCTGCTCTATGAACTGCTCAACAAGGCCCGCCGCGAAGGCTTCATGGCGCTGGAAGACCATGTCGAGCGGCCGGCCGAGAGCGCGCTGTTCGGCAACTACCCCAAGGTGCAGGCCGACCACCACCTGATCGACTTCATCACCGACTGCCTGCGCCTGATGATCGGCAGCAACATCGAGCCGCACGAGCTGGAGCCGCTGCTGGAACTGGAGCTGGAAAAGCACCATGCCGAGGCCATGGCGCCGTCGCAGGTGCTGACCAAGGTCGCCGACGGATTGCCCGGTTTCGGCATCGTGGCGGCGGTGCTGGGCATCGTCATCACCATGGGCTCGATCGGTGGCGACATCGTCGAGGTCGGTGGCCACGTCGCCGGTGCGCTGGTCGGCACCTTCCTCGGCATCCTGCTGGGCTACGGTTTCGTCGGCCCGATGGCAGCCGCGATGGAGGCCCGCGCCGAGCAGGACAGCCGCATCTACGAATCGGTGAAGACCGCCCTGCTGGCCTGCCTGCGCGGCTACAACCCGAAGATCGCGCTGGAATTCGCCCGCAAGACGCTGCCGTCGAACGTGCGCCCGGCCTTCTCCGATTTCGAGCAGCACCTGAAGACGGTCAAGTAAGCCATGGCCGAGACCAAGCCCACCGTCATCGTCCGCCGGGTCAAGAAGGCCGGCCACGCCGCCCATCATGGCGGTTCGTGGAAGGTGGCCTATGCCGACTTCGTGACTGCGATGATGGCGTTCTTCCTGGTGCTGTGGCTGATGGCCACCACCAACAAGAACGACCGTGCCGCCATTTCCGAGTACTTCCGCAACCCGAGCCCGCTGAGCGGGCAGAACGCCACGCCGGCACCCGGCATGGCCGGCCCGGGCGGCGCCAGCACCTCGATGATCAAGCTGGGCGGTGCCACCGACGTTTCGCGTGGCAACAGCAACGATCCCTTCCAGAACCAGAAGGAAGCAGTACCGCAGCCGGTGGACCAGCAGCAGCGCGACAAGCAGCAGCTGGAACAGCTGATGAAGGAGCTGCAGGAAGCGATCAGCAGGAGCCAGGCGCTGGAACCGTTCAAGGACCAGCTGCTGCTGGACCTGACCCCGGAGGGCCTGCGCATCCAGATCGTGGACAAGCAGAACCGGCCGATGTTCGACCTTGGCAGCGCCACGCTGAAGCCGTACACGCAGCAGATCCTGCACGAGCTGGCCGAGTACCTGAACCATGTGCCGAACCGGATCAGCCTGACCGGTCACACCGACATCACCGCCTATTCCGCCGCTCGCGGCTATGGCAACTGGGAACTGAGCGCCGACCGTGCCAATGCCGCACGCCGCGCGCTGATCGATGGTGGCCTGGACGACAGCAAGATCACCCGCGTGGTCGGCCTGTCTTCGTCAGTGCTGTTCGACAAGGTCGACCCGCAGAACCCGATCAACCGCCGCATCAGCATCGTGGTGATGACCCAGGCCGCCGAAGCGGCCGCCCTGGCCGGTGCCGGGCCACAGGTGGGGCTGTCGGCGCCGACCGCCGACCCGGACGTGCAGGCCGCGCAGGGTGAGGCGCACTGAACCGGGGTCAGATCCCTTTCCCCTGGAAAGGGATCTGACCCCACCTGCGTGCGGCCGCTACAATGGCGGTCTTTCCGTTTCCAGGTGATCCCACCCCATGTCCCAGAACTCCAAGGCCAAGCGCGACAAGCGCAAGAAGCAGCAGGCCAAGCGTCCGTTCCTGCGCCTGAACGCCCAGCAGCAGGTGCAGAACCATGCCGTGCTGACCAACGAAGACGGCCAGGTGGTCGCGGCCATCGGCCTGCAGGGCCGTGAGTGGCTGCTGGCCATCGGCGGCCAGACCATGGGCAACGCCGAAAACCCGGTGCCGATGCTGGCCATGCTCAAGCACCTGTCCAACGTGCAGGAAAAGGAAGGCCGCAAGGTCAACCTGGAGTACTCCGAGCTGCTGCAGAAGCTGCTGGACACCCTGGCAGCCGAATCCGAGCAGACCGCTGACGAGTACCTGGACAAGCTGGTCGCCGAGTTCGAGACCGTGGAAGCCGAAGAAGGCGAAGAAGCCGCTGAGGCCGCCGAAGGCGAAGTGGTTGAAGCTGCTGCCGAGGCCACCCCGGCCGCTGACAGCGACAGCAAGCCGCAGGCCTGAACCGGCCGCGGCGGTGACGGTCTACGTCGATGACGCGGTGCATCCCTGGCGCGGACAGCGCTGGGCGCACCTGATGGCCGACACCCTGGCCGAGCTGCACGCGATGGCGGCGCAGCTCGGCATTCCCCCGCGGGCCTTCCAGAACAAGGCCAGCGGTGCCCACTACGACGTCACCGCCGAGCTGCGCGCGCAGGCCATCGCGCTCGGTGCGCGGGCGATTTCCCGGCACGCCGACCGTGACCTGGTCAAAGCGGTGATTGCCAA
>NZ_JAOCCT010000057.1:0-16213 GCF_029840555.1 Stenotrophomonas sp. GD03877
AACGGTCCTGCGGCCCCACACCGCCCCACCCCCGACAGTTTCCCGGTGACGGTGGGTCAACTGCGACTGCCGGTGGGTGTCGACCTTGGTCGACACGGTAGATCCACGCCATGCGTGGATGCGGAGCGAAGCGATCCGCTTTCGCTTTTGATCTTCTTTTTCTTTTCCGTGGTGGACGCACACGGAAACTGTCCGTGGCCGGGCGGGATGGGGTTGCGGGGGACGCCGTGAATCCGTCCGTGGAGGCTTGGCCGCGGCATCCATGCCGCGGACACCCCCGCAACCCCATCCCGCCCGGCCAACCCCAAGGCTTCTGCCTTCAAACGCCGCCCACCACGAGGGGCTGCGCCGTTGGCTGGAAACCTAGACCGGTGCCAGTGCCGTGAACGGTGCCCACGGCAGGTTTCGCAGCAGCGCATACCCGGGCAGCACCCAGAGCCAGAACACAGGATTGGCCAGTACCCGCATCAGCGGGTCGAGCACGCGTGGACGGATGCCGGCGATGTTCAGCAGCATCAGCAACAGGAACGGCAGGCTGATGACCAGCAGCGGGTTCATCGCCATCGCGCCGGGCAGGTCGAAGTGGACCAGGGAATACAGGCAGCGCGTGCTGCCACAGCCCGGGCAGTACAGGCCGGTCAGGGCGTACAGCGGGCAGCTCGGCAACGGATTGCCGGCGACATACGGATTGACGTTGCGCAGGACCACTGTGGCACCCACGGCCAGGCCGGCGGAAACCAGCAGCGGTGCCCAGCGGGCGAGTCGGGAAGGAGCGGGAAGCGCGGACATGCAACAACGGATCCGGCGCAGGCGCCGGATCCGTCCAGGCGCATCAGTAGCTGCTGTTGCTCATCGCGCCCATGCCGCCGAGCACAACGAAGAACAGCACGTACAGCACGACCACGACGACCCAGGCGATGGCCGACCAGATGGCCCACTTCTTGGCCTTGGCAGCCGAATCCTGGGCGCCGGCGATGTCGCCAGCAGCCAGCTTGCCGTTGACCTGGGCGGCGTAGACGATCGACACGATGCCGGCCGGCAGGCAGCAGAACAGGGTGGTCAGGATCGCCCAGACCAGGTTGTTCGGGACCTGCGGAGTAGCGGTGTTCATGGGTTCAAGCTCCTTGATGGGTGGTGGTGGTGAATCATTGGTCGGAAAGAGCGCCCAGTACGGCCAAGCCGCCGAACAGCCCGAACCACAACAGCAACAGGACCGGCAGGGCCACGGCCGAAGCCACCGCCCACCAGCCCGCCTTGCGCGACGCGCTGTAGGCCCCCGGCAGGTCGCCGGCCGCGCGGCGGCCATCGACCTGGGAGGCATAGACGATCGACACCACGCCCAACGGCAGGCAGCAGAACAGCGTCGTCAGGATCGCCCAGACCAGATGGTTGGGGATGTAGACCGGACGGCTGAGCGGTGGCGGTTGATTCAAAGCGAGACTCCATTCCTTGGTGGCCGGCCGTGATGTATCGGCCGGACCTCCCCCCTGTGGGTGCGTAATCTACCGCAACCGACGTTGCATGTATGCGTTTACAGTCACGACATGTCGCGTACGCCACTGGACGGTGACGTATGTGGGGGAGGTTGCCGGGCCCGCCTGGCGGGCCGGTACCGTCAGGCGTGATCGCCGCGCAAGGCCCGCACCTGGGCCTCCAACACCGGTGCGCTGGTGCTGTGGCCATCCACGGCCGGTGCGGCCACCACCTCGACGGTGGCACGGAAACGGCGTGGCACGCGCATCCGGCCAAGGCGGCTGTCGCGACGGCTCCACATGCTCGACCACATGCCGCGCAGCGCCATCGGCACCACCGGCACCGGCCGCCGTTCGAGGATCTTCTCGACGCCGGACTTGAACGGCGCCATCGCACCATCCTTGGTCAACGCACCTTCGGGGAAGATGCAGACCAGCTCGCCTTCGGCCAGCGCGGCGTCTATGTCATCGAACGCGCGCTGCATCAGCGCCGGGTCTTCGCGCGCGCCGGCAATCGGGATCGCCTTGGCGGTGCGGAAGATCCAGCGCATCACCGGGATGTTGAAGATCCTGTAGTACATGACGAAGCGCACCGGGCGCGGAATCGTCGCCGACAGGATCAGCGCGTCCATGTAGCTGACATGGTTGCAGACCAGCAGCGCGGCGCCTTCGTCGGGCACGTTCGCTTCGATGCCGTGCGGTCGCAGCCGGTACAGGGTGCGCACCATCAGCCAGCTGAGGAAGCGCATCAGGAATTCGGGGACGATGGTGAAGATGTAGATCGCCACCAGCGCGTTGGCGATCGCCAGCGCCAGGAACTGCTGCGGAATGGTCCAGTGCAGCAGCTTGTGCGCGGCCAGCGACAGCAGGGCTGCGCCGACGATGAAGCCGGAATTCTGGATGTTCAGCGCGGCGAACACGCGCGACATCTGGGCCTTCGGTGTGCGGCTCTGGATCAGCGCGAACAGTGGCACCACGAAGATGCCGGTGAACAGGCCGATGCCGATCAGGTCGATGACGATGCGGATGCTGCCCGGCTGCTGCAGGAACGTGCCGATGGTCAGCCCGTGCACCGTTGCTTCGCCACTGCGGGCGAAGTACAGGTCGAGCAGGAACGCGGTCATGCCGAACGCACCCAGCGGCACCAGGCCGATTTCCACCGTGCGTGCCGACAGCTTCTCGCACAGCAGCGAGCCGATGCCGGTGCCGACCGAGAACAGGGCCAGCGCGAAGATGTACAGGGTCGGCTCACCGCCGAGGTTGGTCACGGCATAGGCCGGCAGCTGCGAGGTCAGCACGGTGCCGACGAACCAGAACCAGGACACACCCAGGATCGAATTGCGCACCGCCTTCTGCTGGCGCGCCATGCGCAGCACCGAAAGCGACTCCGGCAGCGGGTTCCAGTTGATCTTCAGGTTCGGGTCGCCGGCATCGACCTTGGGAATCAGGCGCGCGGCGATGTTGCCGCAGATGGCCAGCGCGATGATCGCGCACGCTGCCACTACGGTGCCGTGGCTGCCGGCCACGGTGAACACCAGGCCGCCGACGATCATGCCGGACAGGATCGACATCGAGGTGCCCATTTCAACCAGACCGTTGCCACCGGTCAACTCTTCGGGCTTGAGTACCGAGGGCAGTACCGAGTACTTCACCGGTCCGAACAGGGTTGACTGCATGCCGGTACAGAACAGCGCGACCAGCAGTACCGGCAGGCTCTGGGTGAGGAAGCCCGTGGCCGCCAGCGACATGATCACGATCTCCATGGTGGTGGTGATCACGATCAGTCGCGATTTTTCCAGTTTGTCGGCGATCTGCCCGGCCAGTGCCGAGAACAGGAAGTACGGCAGGATGAAGATGGCAGGTGCCAGCGTGGCATACAGCCCCAGTTCTTCCTCCGGCACGGCCATGAACAGCAACATGCTGATGATCGCCTGCCGGTACACGTTGTCGTTGAACGCTCCAAGCGCCTGGACGACGAAGAACGGCAGGAAACGGCGCTGGCGCAGCAGGGCGAACTGGTTGTGACCGGACATGGAGCCTCCTTGACCGGCGCAGCCTAGCATTCCTGTCCATCCGCTGTGGGTGCGGACCTGTGGGTGCGGACCGTTGGTCCGCACACTTTGAAAGATCTCAGACGATATCGTCGACCACGCCGCCATCCACGCGCAGTGCCGCACCGGAGGTGGCGGAGGCCTGCGGCGAGGCCAGGTACACCACCATGTTGGCCACTTCCTCGACCGTGGCGGTGCGCTGGATCACCGAAGACGGCCGGTGTGCCATCACGAACTCGCGGCCGATCTGCTCCAGTGGCTTGCCACTGCGCTGGCGTTCATCTTCGAACATTGCCGCGAAGCCATCGGACAGGGTCGGGCCGGGCAGCACTGCGTTGACGGTGACGCCGCTGCCGGCCACACGCTTGGCCAGGCCGCGCGACAGCGACAGCTGCGCGGTCTTGCTGACACCGTAATGGATCATGTCGGCGGGAATGTTGCGTGCCGATTCGGAGGAGATGAACAGCACGCGACCCCAGCCGGCATCGACCATCGCCGGCAGCAGTGCCCGCGACAGGCGCACGCCGGACATCACATTGGTCTGCCAGTAGCGCTCCCAGGTTGCGTCTTCGGTCTCGAAGAAGTCCTCGGGGCCGAAAATGCCGGCGTTGTTGACCAGGATGTCGACCTTGGGCAGGCCCGCCAGCAGCGTGTCGACGCCGGCCGCATCGGAGAGGTCGGCGGCCACGCCGAGCACGTCGGCACCCGGAACGGCGGCGAGCAGGCGCTGGCGGGCGCGTTCGACGCTGTCGGTGCTGCGGCCGTTGAGAATGACCCGCGCACCCGCTGTGGCCAGGCCCTGGGCGATCGCCAGGCCGATGCCGGCGGTGGAGGCGGTGACCAGCGCGGTACGGCCGGCGAGTTCGATCTTCATGGGGGAGTCCAGGACCAGGGGATCACCCAGTATCCGCGCGGAAACGTGATCGGGATGCATCGCAAGGCGCAACACACGGTTGCACACGGTGCAGTAGATCCACGCCACGCGTGGATGGGATGTCCGACCAGCGATGAGGGATCAGGTCAGGCTGGTTACCGCCTCATTCGCCGCCGCCCGCACCTTCGGCAGCATCCGCAGCACCAGCGCCATCTGCGTGCGGATCAGCTGCAGCTTCGGCGGCATCGCTTCATCGATCTGCTCCAGCTCGGCGGCCACCGCGCGGTCGGCGTCATTGTCGTCCTCGCTGACCGGCTGCCGTGCGGCCAAGGCGGAGGACAGCTGCTGCAGCGCCTTTCGCACGCGCTCACCGGCGGCCAGCGCCAGCGGATCACCGGCGTAACTGTCCACCTGGTCGCGGTGCGCACCCAGCGCCGAGAGATGGCCGAGCAGCATGTTGGACAACGCCAGGAAATGGAAACCGGCATCGAGGTTGCGGCGCACGTGGCCCGGCTCGCGCAGCATGTTCGACAGCGCGGTGGACAGCGCGGCATCGGCGTTGTGCATGTCGCGGCGGGCGATGCGGTAGGCCAGGTCATCGCGCATGCCGCTGCGGTACTGGCCCAGTACCGAATCCAGGTAGCGTGCGGCGGTGTCCAGCACGCGCGCCAGCACAAGGTGCAGCTGGCGGCCCTGCCAGTCGGGCAGGATCAGGAACGCGGCGGCGGCGGCAATTGCGCAGCCCAGCAGCGTATCGACCATGCGCGGCACGATCAGCACGAAGCCATCGCCGATCAGGTTGAAGCAGGTCAGGGCCATCACCGTGATCGCCGCCGATGCCACCAGGTAGCGGTCGGTGCGGGTGAAGAAGAACAACAGCGCCGACAGCAGCGCGATCAGCAGCTGCACGTGCAGCTGCGGGAACAGCTGCAGCAGCGCCCAGGTCAGCACCAGGCCGGCCACGGTGCCGACGATGCGTTGCGCCAGGCGCTGGCGGGTGGCACCGAAGTTGGGGCGGCATACGAACACGATGGTCAGCAGCACCCATGAGCCGTTCTGGGCATTGAACAGGCGGATCGCCGCGAAACCGGCGATCAGTGCCAATGCCATGCGCAGGCCGTGGCGGAACAGGACCGAACCGGGCGTGAGCTGCTGGCGCACGCGCACGCCCATCTCGCGAAGGGTGTGCGGGTTGCTGTCGCGCAGGCGGGTATCGACGTTGTCCAGGCTGGCCTCGGAACGCTCCGCATCCAGCAGGCGGCGCTCGATGCTGCGCAGGTTGTGCACGAGCAGGTCGAGCGAGCCGAGCAGTCGCTGCCACTGCGGCCGCTGCTGGTCGCGCAGGTAGGCCAGCGCATCGGCCAGATCGCGTCCGGCCTGCTGGTTGCTTTCGCCATACACGAATGGACGGCGCAGGCGGATCGCCCCGCCCAGCCGCGCGCAGGCCTGCCCCTGCAGGTCGAGCAGGCGCTGGCAGCGGTACAGCACATCGCTATGGAAGAAAGCATCGACCAGCGCACCGTACGGGTAGTGCGAGGAACTGGCGCGCTCGTGGAAATCCTGTGCCATGTAATAGAGGCGCAGGTACAGGCCGGAGTTCACGCCTGGCCGCCCGGAACGGCCGAAGCGGGCGAGGATCGCGGTCTTGGCCTCGTTCAACGCACCGACCACGCGCCGGTTCTGCTCGGCCAGGTCGAGCTGGCGACGTTGCAGGTCGGCCTCGCGCACCGGCTCGAACAGTGTTGCCTTCAACTGCAGGTAGCGGCCCAGTTCAACGTACAGGCGCGCCACGCGTTCGCGGACCGGACGGTTGGCGAACAGCGCGGTCCACAGGATCGACAGCAGGCCGTACCAGACCGCACCGGCCAGCAGGTGGCTGACCGCGTCCAGCGCGCTGTGCAGGTCGCTGGCACCGTGTTGTTCCAGGCCGATCATGGTGTAGATCGCCAGCGTTACCGTGGCCTGGGCGATGGATGCGTAGCGTTCGCCGAGCGCGCCGAGCAGGGTCAGGCAGAAGGTGGACAGTGCCAGCGCGCCGATGAAGATCCATGGCCACGGGAACAGCCAGATCACCGAGGCTGCAGCGATACAGAAACACAGCAGCGACAGCAGTACCGCCTTTGTCCGGCCCCACCAGTTGTCGTCGGTCTCGGCGATGGCACTGGCGATGATGCCGAGGAACACGCCGGGCAGCGCCGTGAGCGCGTCCAGATGCCAGCACACGGCAAGCGCCGCCGTCAGGGCGATGAACACCCGCAGGCCATAACTGGCCTTCTCGTGGGCCCACAGGCGGCTGAGGCGGGATTGGCGGGCGGACATGCAGGCTCGGTGGAAGTGTCTTCCACCATTATTGCGGGCTGCGCGTGAAATATGGAGTGCGGACCGTCGATCCGCATCCACCATCCGCAGCCGCCGGGGCGTGGCCCGGCGCTACCGTTTCAGCAGATCCACGCCATGCGTGGATGGGCCTTTCTAGGCCCGCTGCGCGCGCTTGAGCAGCTTCGCTTCGCGCCTGCGCGCGCGACGTGCCCGCCAGCGCTCGGCCAGGCAGGAGAAGATCACGTACAGCGCCGGGGTGCTGAGCAGGGTCAGGCTCTGCGAGAACAGCAGGCCGCCGATCATCGCGATACCCAGCGGACGACGCAGCTCGGACCCTTCGCCCAGGCCGATCGCCAGCGGAACCGCCGCCAGGATCGCCACCATCGTGGTCATCATGATCGGACGGAAGCGTACGATGCTGGCCTCGCGTGCCGCCTCGCGCGGTGCCAGCCCATGCTCGCGCTGCGCCACCAGCGCGAAGTCGATCATCATGATCGCGTTCTTCTTGACGATGCCGATCAACAGCACCAGCGCGATCATCGAGATCACCGACAGTTCGGTGTTGGTGCCGAACAACGCCAGCAGCGCACCCACGCCCGCCGCCGGCAGCGTGGACAGGATGGTGACCGGATGGATCAGGCTCTCGTAGAGCATGCCCAGCACCAGGTACACGGTCAGGATCGCGGCAAACACCAGGATCAGCATGTCGCTGGGATCGGAGTTGAACCCGAACCCCGCATCATCGGCCAGGCGGATGTCGCCGGGCATGCGCATGCCGGCCACGGTGGCGTCGATGATCGCCTTGGCTTCGCCCATGCTCACGTTCGGCGCCAGGTTGTAGCTGAGGTCCATCGTCGTGTACTGGTTCTCATGGGTGATCTGCGAAGGCGCCAGCCCCGGCACCTGGGTGGCCACCGCAGTGAGCGGCACCATGTCGCCGTTGCCCGCACGCACGTAAACCTCATCCAGCGCCGCCGGCGTGGCGGTCTGCGAGGGCAGGGCATTGACCACCACGCTGTACTGGTTGATGTCTGAATAGATGGTCGAGATCTGGCGCTGGCCGAACGCGCCGTACAGGGCGCCGTCGATGGCGCCGACCGAAACACCCAGGCGGGCTGCCTTGGCACGGTCGATCTCGATGTTCTGGCGCAGGCCGGCATTGTCCACGTCGGTGCCGACGTCGCGCAGCTTCGGGTTCTTCTTCAGCTCCGCCTGCAGTTTGGGCAGCCATTCCTGCAGTGACGCCAGGTCATTGCCCTGCAGCGAGATGCGGTACTGCGCGCCCTGGCTGGAGCCACCGCCATCGTTGCTGGGCAGATCCTGGATCGCGCGCAGGCGCAGTTGCAGGTCGGGGTAGCGGTCGGCCTTCGCACTCAGACGCGCCAGGACATGCGCGGTGGTTTCGCGGCGGCCTTCCTTTCGCGACTTCAGCTCGACGTTGAACTGTGCGCTGGAGCCCTGGCGGCCGCTGCCCAGGCGCACGCCCACGGTCTTCACCGCCGGGTCGGCCATCAGCATGTCGGTGATGCGGCGCTGGCGGCTGACCATGTCCTCGAAGGAGACCGTAGCGCTGGAGTTGGCGCGGCCCCAGATCAGGCCGGTGTCCTGCGGCGGGAACGCGCCCTTCTTCACTGCACCGAACAGGAAGATGGTTGCACCGATCAGCAGCAGCGGTGTCAGCGACAGCAGCAGCGCATGGCGCAGCGAGAAGTCCAGGAACACGGTGTAGATGCGCAGCATGCGCTCGTGGCCGGCGTCCAGCCAGCGGCCGAAGCGTGACGGCGGCGCCGTGTGGTCGTGGGCGCTGAGGAAGCGGCTGCACAGCGCCGGGGTCAGCGTCAGCGAGACGATCATCGAGACCACGATCGCTGCCACCAGGGTGACGGTGAACTCGCGGAAGAACGCGCCCATCATGCCGCTGGCGAACAGCAGCGGAATGAACACCGCCACCAGCGAGGCAGTGATCGAGACGATGGTGAAGCCGATCTCGCGCGCGCCGGTCAGTGCCGCCTGCATCCGCGGCATGCCTTCGTCGAGGTGACGCATGATGTTCTCGATCACCACGATCGCATCGTCGACCACGAAGCCGATCGCGATCACCAGCGCCAGCAGGCTCAGGTTGTTCAGGGTGAAGCCCATCACGTACATCACCAGCGCGGCACCGGCCAGCGACAGCGGCACGGTTACGGCGGCGATCAGCGTCGGCGCCAGCCGGCGCAGGAACAGCGCCATGGTCAGCACCACCATTGCCAGGCTGATCAGCAGGGTGATCTGCACTTCATGCAGCGACGAGCGGATGGTCGGTGTACGGTCGAAGTACGGCGTCATCGTGGTGCCGGGCTGCAGGTAGTCGCGCAGCGCGGGAATCTGCGCCTTCACCCGGTCCACGGTTTCCACGATGTTGGCGCCGGCGCGGGTGAACACGTACATCACCACGGCGGGTTTGTGGTCGAACCACGCGGCCTGGTAGGCATCCTGCTGGCCGTCGTAGACGTTGGCGATGTCCTTCAGGCGGATCACCCGGCCATCGCCCTGGGTCTTCACCACCAGGTCGGCGAAGTCGGCCGCACGCGCGACCGAATCGTTGGCGATGATCGCGGTGGTGGTATTTCCATCGCTGAGGAAGCCGGTGGGCGAGGTCACGTTGGCCGCGCGTACGGCGTTGCGCAGATCATCGGCAGTCAGGCCCAGCGCGTTCATCAGGCGCAGGTTGACGTCCACGCGTACCGCCGGTGTCGAAGCACCGGCAATGTCGACCGAGGCAACGCCGCTGATCTGGCGGATGCGCTGCGCCAGCAGCGAGTCGGCGACGTTGTACAGCTCATCGGCCGACTGCGTCTGCGAGGTCAGTGCGATGGCGATGACCGGGTCGTCGTTCGGGTTCGCCTTCTGGTACATCGGCGATCCCATGCCCGAGGGCAGGTCGGCCTGTGCCGAGTTGATCGCGGTCTGTACGTCCAGCGCGGCCGAATCGATGTCGTGGCCGCTCTGGAAGATCATGAACACCAACGAGCTGCCTTCCGAGCTCGACGAGCGCATGCGGTCGATGCCCGGCAGCTGGCCGAGATGGCGTTCCAGCGGCGCGGTGACCGTGGACGCCATGGTTGCCGCATCGGCACCAGATTGGCTGGCGTGCACGAAGATCACCGGAATCTCGATGTTCGGCAGTGCCGACACGCCCAGGCGCAGGTAGCAGATCAGGCCGACCATGAACAGGCCGATGGCCAGCAGCGCGGTGCCGATCGGGCGGCGGATGAAGGGGCCGGACAGGTTCATCGTGCGGCCCCCCGCGGCAGCGGGGCGTGGATCATGCCTGCGGCTCCTGAAGCGATCCGTCGCGCAGTGCGCGCTGCTCGCGGCGGCGGGCAAGCCATTCGGAGAAGCGCTCCATGTACAGGTAGATCACCGGCGTGGTGTACAGGGTCACCAGCTGCGACAGCAGCAGGCCGCCGACGATGGCGATGCCCAGCGGGCGGCGCAGCTCCGAGCCGATGCCGGTGCCCAGCGCCAGCGGCAGCGCGCCGAGCATTGCCGCGGCGGTGGTCATCATGATCGGACGGAAGCGCAGCAGGCAGGCCCGGCGGATCGCTTCATGCGCATTGGCACCGGCGCGGCGCGCCTCGATCGCGAAGTCCACCATCATGATGCCGTTCTTCTTGACGATGCCGATCAGCAGCACGATGCCGACGATGCCATCCACCGACAGGCTCAACCCGCACAGCATCAGCGCCAGCAGCGCGCCGACACCGGCCGGCGGCAGCGTGGAGATGATCGTGATCGGGTGGATGTAGCTCTCGTAGAGCACGCCCAGCACGATGTAGATCACCACCAGCGAGGCCAGCAGCAGCCACACCACATCGGTCTGGCTGCCGGTGAATTCGGCGGCCTTGCCGATGAATTCGGCATGCAGGTGTGCCGGCATGTCCAGGCTGTCCTTGGTCTCCTGGATCGCACGCACGGCGTCGGACAGCGAATAGCCTGGCGCCACGTTGAACGAGACCGTCACCGCTGGCAGCTGCTGCTGGTGGCTGACCACCAGCGGCGCACTGCTGACCTTGCCTTCGGCCAGTGCCGAGAGCGGAATGATGCTGCCGGCGCCGACGGTGATGCCGGTGTTCTGCGCGCCGATGCCGGTAGCCGTCGATGAATTCGACGAGGTGACCTGGCCGAAGCTGGTGGCATTGGTACCGGTCAGCGCACCGGCACCATTGGAGGCAACGGCCAGCTGTTCCATCAGCGCGGTGCTGGTGCGGAACTCCGGCGCCACTTCCAGTACAACCCGATACTGGTTGAGTTCGGTGAAGATGGTCGAGATCTGGCGCTGGCCGAACGCATCGTAGAGCGTGTCGTCGATGGTCTGCATCGGCACGCCCAGCACGCTGGCCTTGTCGCGGTCGATGTTCAGCTCGAGGGCGCGGCCCTGGTTGGACAGGTTGTTGTCGACGTCAGCCAGTTCCGGGCGCTTGCGCAGCGCTTCGGTCAGGCGCGTGGCCTGGGTGGCCACCGTCGCCGGATCGACGTCCGACAACGAGTACTGGTACTCGGTGGCGGCCACGCGGGTGTCCAGGGTTACGTCCTGTACCGGCTTCAGGTACAGCGCCACGCCCGGAATACCGGCCACCGCCTTCTGCAGGCGCGGCAGGATCTCATCCAGGCCATCGCGCTCGCCGCGTTCCTTCAGCACGATCGACAGCTGGCCCTGGTTGAGCGTGGGATTCATGCTGCCCGCGCCAATGAAGGCCGACACGCCGGTCACATCCGGATCCTGGCGCAGCGCTTCGGCGACCTGCCTGGTGCGCTGCTCCATCTGCGGGAAGGCGATGTTCTGGTCGGCCTGCACCACGCCGGTGATCAGGCCGGTGTCCTGTTCGGGCAGCAGGCCCTTGGGAATCAGCACGTACAGCAGCACGGTCAGCACCAGTGCGCCGCCGGCCACGGCCAGGGTCAGGCGCTGGTGGCCCAGCACCCAGTCCAGGCTGCGCTCGTACAGGCCGACGGTGCGCGTCCACAGGTTCTGCGTGCCGGCCGCCGCCGCACGCTCATGCGCGTCCTCGCCCTCGGGCAGGGCGTCGGGCTTGAGCAGGTAGGCGCACATCATCGGGGTCAGCGTCAGCGAGATCAGCATCGACAGGACGACGGCGATGCTCAGCACCCACGCGAACTCATGGAACAGGCGGCCGGTGACGCCGGGCATCAGCAGCAGCGGCAGGAACACTGCCACCAGCGACACGGTCAGCGACAGCACAGTGAAGCCGATCTGGCGCGCACCGATCTCGGCCGCTTCCTTGCCACTCTTGCCCTGCTCGATGTAACGCACGATGTTCTCGATCATCACGATCGCATCGTCGACCACGAAGCCGGTGGCCACCACCAGCGCCATCAGCGAGAGGTTGTCCAGCGACATGCCGGTGAAGGCCATCACCGCGAAAGTGCCCGCCAATGACAGTGGCACGGCCACCGAGGGAATGATCGTGGCCCACAGCCGGCGCAGGAACACGAAGATCACTGCCACCACCAGGCCGATGGTGAGGATCAGGGTGAACTGCACTTCATGCACCGAGGCGCGGATGGTCTCGGTACGGTCGTTGAAGATCTCCAGGTGCACGTCGGCTGGCAGCACGCCCTGCAGCTGCGGCAGGATCGCGCGGATGCGCTCGACGGTCTGCACGATGTTGGCACCGGGCTGGCGCCGCACTTCCAGCAGCACCGCCGGCTTGCCATCGGCCCAGGCGGCCAGCTGGTCGTTCTCCACGCCATCAACCACTTCGGCCACGTCGGACAAACGCACCGGACGGCCGTTCTTGTAGCTGATGATGGTGCCGCGGTACTCGGCGGCACTGGTGAGCTGGTCGTTGGTACCGATGCTGTAGGACTGGGTCTTGCCGTTCAGTGAACCCTTGGGTGCATTGACGTTGGCCTGGGTCAGCGCGCTGCGCAGCTCTTCCAGGGTCAGGCCCATGTTCGACAGCTGCGCCGGATTGACCTGGATGCGCACGGCCGGACGCACGTTGCCGGCGATCGAGACCAGGCCCACGCCCTGTACCTGCGACAGGCGCTGGGCGAGGATCGAGTCAGCGTAGTTGTTGACGTCGCGCAGCGGCCGCGTATCGGAGGTCAGCTTGAGGGTGACGATGGCCGCGTCGGCCGGGTTCACCCGGTTGTAGACCGGCTGGTAGGGCAGCGACGAGGGCAGGGTGGCCTGGCGTATCGCCGCCTGTACGTCCTGCGCGGCGATGTCGATGTTCCGGTCCATCGAGAACTGCAGGATGATCGTGGACAACCCGGCCGACGAGTCGGAGGTCATCAGCTCCAGCCCGGAGATCTGACCGAACTGGCGCTCCAGCGGCGTGGTGACCAGCGAGGCCATGGTGGTGGCGTTGGCGCCAGGGTACTGGGTGGTGACCACCAGGCTGGGCGCATCGATTTCCGGCAGCGCCGACACCGGCAGCTTGCGGTAACCGAGGATGCCCAGCAGCAACAGGCCCGCCATCAACAGCGAGGTGGCGATGGGGCGGCGGATGAAGATCGTCGAAAAGCCCACGGACTGATCCTTGCTGGCACTTCAATGGCAGCGCCGGCAGGCTTGCCGGCGCGAGGGAGAACTGTGGCCTGCGCTCAGCGCGGGCCACCACCGCGACGGCCACTGCCGCCACCGTTCTTCTGCTCGGCCGCCTTCAGCTCGGCCTCGGTCGGTGCGACCGGGGTCTCGCCCGGCTTCAGCGCGGTGACCTTGCTGCCCGGCTTCAGGCGGAACTGGCCTTCGCTGACCACGCGCTCGCCGCCCTTCAGGCCTTCGGCGATCTGCACCTGGCTGTCGCCTACTTCCACTCCGCTGCGCACGGTCTGCATCTTCACCGTGTTGTCGCCCTGCACCACATAGACGTACTCGCCATCCGGCCCGCGCAGCACCGCCTGGGTCGGAATGACCACGCCGCCGGCAATCGTGCGCAGCTGCATGCGCACGTTGACGAACTGGCCCGGCCACAGGCCGTTGTCGGTGTTGTCGAAGATCGCGCGTGCCTTGAACGTGCCGCTGTCGGCACTGATCAGGTTGTCGACCACGTCCAGCTTGCCGTCACCGGACAGCACGTGCGAATCGGCGCGGTCCAGCGCTGCCACCGGCACCGCACCGGCGGCCTGCGCCTGGCGCACATCGCCGAGCTGGCGCTCGGGCAGGTTGAACTGCACGTGGATCGGATGGATCTGGGTCAGCGTGACCAGCGCGGTGCCGGCGTTGACCACGTTGCCGGCGTCGACCGCGCGGATGCCGGCGATGCCGGTGATCGGCGCGGTGACCTTGGTGTACTGCAGCTGTACCTGCGCCGAGCGCATGCTGGCCTCGTTCGCCGCGACTGCGCTTTCGTACTGTGCCACTTGGTTTCGCTGTGTATCCAGATCGGTCTTGGCGACGAACTGGCGATACTCCGGCGCGTTCGAGCGCTGGTAGTTGGAGCGCGCGGTGGCCAGCAGCGCCTCGTTCTGGCGCTTGGATGCCACCGCCTGGTCATAGCTGGCCTGGGCGGTGCGCGGGTCGATCACCGCCAGCACATCGCCCTTCTTCACTTCCTGGCCTTCGCGGAAGTTCAGGCTCATCAGCTGTCCGCCCACCTGCGGGCTGACGGTGACGGTGTTCATTGCCGTCACCGTGCCCAGCGCGCTGGCAAAGACCGGCACGTCCTGACGTGCCGCATCCACCACGGTTACCGGTACCGGGCCGGCATCCGGGTCTTCACCGCCCTGGCGCGCAGCTGCTGCCGCGCCACCGGCCTTGTCCTTGCCCCCGCCGAGTACGCGCAGGCCGACCACGGCCAGCACCAGTACCGCCACGACCAGCAGCACGATCTTCCAAACACGTGACATTCAAGGACTCCAAGAGGACTGGACGGGGCGCGGCCCCGGTTGGCAATGCGCAAAGCATACCTGCGCCACATCACGTTTCCTGCATGACGGATGGGACGGGCGCTATGACCGGATCTGGCCGCGGAGGTTCCCGTGGCGGCGGCGTTGCCCTACATTCAGCTGGAACCCCCTTTGCCGTGGAGATTGCGATGCGCCGTTCGCTGCTGCTGTCCGCCCTGCTGCTGGTCCTGCCGGTCCTTGCCCATGCCCAGGACGGGCAACGCCCCGAAGTGACCGCCGCCGCCCAGCGCCTGCAGGCCAAGGTGGTCGAATGGCGCCGTGACTTCCACCAGCACCCGGAGTTGTCCAACCGCGAGGTGCGAACCTCGGCCGAGGTCGCCAAGCGCCTGCGTGCGATGGGCCTGAAGCCGAAGACCGGCATCGCCCACCACGGCGTGGTGGCGATCATCGAAGGCGGCAAGCCGGGCCCGAAGATCGCCCTGCGCGCGGACATGGACGCGCTGCCGGTGACCGAACAGACCGGCCTGCCGTTCGCCTCCAAGGCCACCGACCAGTACCGCGGGCAGACCGTGGGCGTGATGCATGCCTGCGGCCATGACGCGCACACCGCCACCCTGCTGGGCGTGGCCGAAGCATTGGTGGCGATGAAGAAGGACCTGCCGGGCCAGGTGATGCTGATCTTCCAGCCGGCCGAGGAAGGTGCACCGCCGCCGGAAGAGGGCGGTGCCGCACTGATGCTGAAGGAAGGCCTGTTCGCCGACTTCAAGCCGGAGGCGGTATTCGGCCTCCACGTGTTCTCCAGTGTGCAGGCCGGGCAGATCGCCGTGCGCGGTGGCCCGCTGATGGCAGCGTCGGACCGCTTCGGGATCAAGGTGATCGGTCGCCAGACGCATGGCTCGGCCCCCTGGAACGGCATTGACCCGATCGTCGCCACCGCCGATCTGGTCGGTACCGCGCAGACCATCGTCAGCCGCCGCGCCAACCTGTCCAAGCAACCGGCGGTGCTGACCTTCGGCGCGATCAACGGCGGCATCCGCTACAACATCATTCCCGATGAAGTGGAGATGGTTGGCACCATCCGCACCTTCGACGAAGGCATGCGCCAGCAGATCTTTGCCGACCTGCGCAACGTGGCCGAGCACACCGCCGCCGCGCATGGCGCCAAGGCGGTGACCGAGATCTACGAGGCCGATGGCAACCCGGCCACGGTGAACGACCCGGCACTGACCGCGAAGATGCTGCCGAGCCTGCAGGCGGTGGTGGGCAAGGACAACGTGTACGAGCCGCCGCTGCAGATGGGTGCGGAGGATTTCTCGCTGTACGCGAAGGAAGTGCCGGGCATGTTCTTCTTCGTGGGTTCCACCAGTGTGGGCATCGACCCGGCGACGGCACCGGCCAATCATTCGCCGAAGTTCCTGCTGGATGAGAAGGCGCTGGATGTGGGATTGCGCGCGTTGCTGCAGGTGAGCCTGGATTACCTGCACGGTGCCGGCACCCCGGCGGGGTGAGGGTTACCGGCAGGGCTTGCAGCCCTGCACCCGCCGAGGCAACGGCAACAGCCGGAGCAACGGCAAAAGCTGGCTATCCGTGGGATGGCGGGGTGGGTCCGGTGGCAGGGGACGGCGCAAGTACGTCCC
>NZ_JAOCCT010000058.1:0-16008 GCF_029840555.1 Stenotrophomonas sp. GD03877
ATGCAGGTGCGGCAAGCGTGGTGGCGCGACCTTTCAGTACCGGCCCTCGTTGCCGGCTTCATTACTGTGCTGGTCGGCTTCGCCAGTTCGGCCGTCATCGTGTTCCAGGCTGCACAAGCCGTCGGTGCCAACCAGGCACAGATCGCCTCATGGATGTGGGCACTGGGACTGGGCATGGGTGTCACCTGCATCGGGCTGTCGCTGCGCTATCGCGTGCCGGTGGTGACCGCGTGGTCGACACCGGGCGCGGCGATGCTGGTGGTCGGTGCCGGTGGCGCCTCGCTCGCTGAAGCCACCGGTGCATTCCTGCTCGCCGCGGTGCTGGGCATGCTGGCAGGCTTCTCCGGCATCTTCGCCCGGTTGATGCAGCGGGTGCCGATGGCGCTGGCCGCCGGCATGCTGGCCGGGGTGCTGCTGCGCTTCGGTCTGGACGTGTTCGTGGCCATGAACACCCAACTGGTACTGGCGCTGGCAATGTTCGCCACCTGGCTGGCCGGACGCCGCCTGTTCCCGCGCTATGCGGTCATCGCCACCCTGCTGGTCGGCATCGCGGTCGCGGCCAGCCGTGGCCTGCTGCACGCACAGCAGGTGCAACTGCAGCTGGCGGTACCGCAATGGGTGATCCCATCCTTGTCCTGGACTGCGGTGGCCGGCATCGCCCTGCCCTTGTTCGTGGTCACCATGGCCTCGCAGAACATTCCGGGCGTGGCGGTGATGCGGGCCTCCGGCTACGACGCCCCGGTGTCTCCCCTGATCGGCTGGATCGGCGTGGTCAACACCCTGTTGGCGCCGTTCGGTGCGTACGCGCTGAACCTGGCGGCAATCACCGCAGCGATATGCATGGGCCGCGATGCCCATGAAGATCCGGCGCGGCGCTATACCGCCGCCATGGCCGCCGGGGCCTTCTATATCGTCATCGGGCTGTTCGGTGCGACCGTCGCCGCATTGTTCGCTGCGTTCCCGAAGGAGCTGGTGGCCTGCGTGGCCGGTATCGCCCTGTTCGGCACCATCGCCAACAGCCTGGCCAGTGCGCTGGCGGTAGAGCGGGACCGCGAGGCGGCACTGGTCACCTTCCTGGTTACCGCCTCGGGCGTCTCACTGGCCGGCATCGGCTCGGCGTTCTGGGGCCTGGTGGCCGGTGCGCTGTGCCTGCTGGTGCTGCGGCCCCGTCAGGGCCGCTGACCCACCCTACCCCGCCAATGCGGCGCCGACGGTGCTCAGTACCACCGCGATGATGATGGCGATCAGTGTGGCGACCACGCTGGTGCCGCCGCGCGCGGTCAGCTCGCTGCGCAGCCGTGCGTCATCGCCGCCGGTGACGGCTCGGGCCTGGGCGATCAGGCGCTGGCAGTGTGCCAGGTACCAGCTGTTGCCAAAGATGCCGGTGGTGATGCTGAGTGCGAAGGTGATGACCAGCGACAGGCCATCCGGCACGTCCAGCAAGGTCTCCACCACGCTGATCAGCAGCAGCAGGCCAGCCCACATCGCCGCCAGGCGGTACATCTTGCGGTACATCATCCAGATCAGGCCGAGCAGGAAGGCCGGCCAGTGCCAGGTGCCACTGCCCGTGGCAATGCCCTGATCCAGCCGCCAGCGCTGGCGATAGATCGGGAAGTTGCCGCCGACCACGCTGGCGTACAAGGCCATCTCGCCCTCCAGCCCGGCAGCCACTGCCCTATCCGGTACAGCGACCGGCGCACGATAGGGATCGGACGGATCGCCGACACTCGGCGCGATGCCCTCAACCGCAGGGGCTGCGTCGATATCCGGGGCCGGAGCCACCTCGATGGGCGTGGACGCCTGCTCCAGTTCCGACAACGGCCGCCATGAGGGCATGCCTTCGCACCAGAGCAGCGTGCGCGCCGTAACCGTCCCTTCCTGCTGCAGCTGGCGAAGACCGGCCAGATCCACCGGCCCACTGCTCTGCCTGCCATTGGCGTACCACCATTGTGCTTCCTGCATGTTTTCCGTCCTTGCTACCTGCATCGACAAACTGAAACCGCTGCCAGCGCCTACAGCGCGGTACTGGCCAGGGTCTGCACCAGCTGATGGCGCGCACCTGGCGCAAGGGTAATCTGCTCCGGGCCGGCGTTGGCCACTTCCAGGCAGACGTAATCGTGCCACCCATCGCCGACATCGGCCATCCTGGCTGCGGCCTCGGCGCCGGGATTCCAGGCCACCAGCGTCTGGCTGCCTTCGCTGCGGATCTCGATCCGCCGCTGCAGTACGGGATCACGCAGCACGTAATGGCCGCCGGCACCGGTATAGATGCGATCGCTGCGACCGGGATCACGCGGATCGCGCAATGACCACGGTCCCTGTTGCAGGCGCAGCTGCGCATAGTCCTCGTACTTGTCCAGGTACTGCAGGCCATCAAGGCCCTCGACCTCGACCCGGTTGGCATCGCCCACCCGGAAATAGCTGTGCAGGGCCTGGGTGAAGGTCACCGGCGAGGTTCCGGTGTTCTCGGTGACCAGCTGCTGGCGCAGCTGGCGGCCGATGCGCAGCTGCATCTGCAGGCGCAGGCCGGGATCGGCGCAGGGCGCAGGCGCCAACTGCAGCTCGACCTCACCATCATCGCTCTGGCTGGCCTGCAGAAGCTCCCAGCGCGCGGTACGTACCAGGCCATGCGCCGGTACATCGGCACTCTGGCCCTGACGGCCGAACCACGGCCAGCACACCGGGACGCCACCGCGGATGGGCGTGGGCAGCTCGGCGCGCGTGGGCGAAAGCCACAGCAGGTCGGGCTGCCCATCGGGGATGAACGACAACAGCTGGCCACCAAACACACTGACGACCGCCGTGGCGTTGGCGGTTCGCACCTGCCAGGCCTCCAGGCCGTGATACAGGACGGTGCTGATGTCCGGATTCAACTGCATGCGATGACGCTCCTTGAAGACCGCGGCGATGATGTCGCGGTCAACGTGCCGCCGGCAAGGCCTTCTGCCCAGCGGGTGCGATAGCGGCGGCTTCTTCCTGCAGCGTGCGCAGGATGCGCTGGCCGGCGCGGCCGTCCACCTCGCTCCAGCCCAGGCGCTGCTGCTCGGTCTGGATCGCGCGACGCGTGGCGGTACCGATCATGCCGTCGGCGGCACCGATGTCGTGGCCACGGGCCAGCAGCAGGGTCTGCAGCTGGCGGCGCTCATCGCGGCCCAGGCCCGGGTCATCGGTCGGCCAGGCGGTGGCCAACCCGTTGCCGCCACGCAATTGGTCAGCCAGCGTCGCGATCGCCAGCGCATAGCTTTCGGCGGCGTTGTAGCTGTAGATCGCGTCGTAGTTGCGGAACACCAGCAATGCCGGGCCCTTGTTGCCGGCCGGCAGCAACAGGGCGGCGCGCGCATCCGCCGGCAGGTTGACCGGAGCCAACGCGCTGCCATCCAGCGCGGTCACGCCCTGCGCACGCCAGTCGGCCAGGGCGCGACGCTGGGTGCGCCCCGCCTGGCTGGCGTTGAAGCCGGCAGGAACGCGAACTTCCATGCCCCACGGCTCTCCGCTGCGCCAGCCGGCGCGCTTGAGGTAGTTGGCGGTGGACGCCAGCGCATCGGGAATGCTGCCGACCAGATCGCGGCGGCCATCGCCATCACCGTCCACGGCGATGCGCGCATAGGTGCTGGGCATGAACTGCGTGTGCCCGAAGGCGCCGGCCCAGGAACCGGTGAGCCCCTGTGCCTGCAGTTCGCCGCGGTCGATCAGCTTGAGCAGCGCCAGCAGTTCACCGCGGAAGAAGGGTTGGCGACGGCCGGCGCAGGACAGCGTGGCCAGTGACTGCAGCAGCGGGCGCTTGCCGAACACGCGGCCGTAGTCGCTCTCCACGCCCCAGACTGCGACGATGGTGGCCGGATCGACGCCGTACTGCGCCGACACCCGATCGAGCAGGTCGCGGTGCTGCTGCAGCATGGCGCGACCATCAGCCACGCGCTGGCGATCGACCAGCGCGGCCAGGTAGTCCCAGATCGGCGTGGTGAATTCGGGCTGCGCATCGAGCAGGCCGAGCACGCTGGGGTCCGGGGTGAGCCCGGCGGTGATCTCATTGAAGCGGACGGCGCTGATGCCCTGGCTGGTGGCCGTGGCCTGCAGACCCGCCAGGCAGCGGCTGAAGGCCGGATCGACGCTGGCATTGGATGCTGCAGGCAGCACGGGGGGCGAGGCGAGAGCGGCCGCCAGGCCGAGCGTGGTCAGAATGGGCATGGCGTCCTCCGTGTTGCCGTTGCACGGCCATCTTAGGGGTAGCGGTACTGCTGAACCTGAAGGGGCACCGGCTGGCCGTCCGCCCTAGATGGCACGCAGCAGGCGCAGGCCGTAGGCGGGACTGTCGGCATTCCAGCGCTGCGTGACCTGCAGTCCCGCCTCCTGCAGCAGCGCCTCGAAGCTGTCGTCGGTGTACTTGTGGCTGTATTCGACGCGGATCGGTTCGTCGGCGGCAAAGTGGAAGGTCCGGCCATCCAGATGGACGTCCTGTGCCCGCTGGCTGACCAGATCGGTCTCGATGCGCAGCCGCGCGACGCTGTAGCGGGCACGATGACGGAAGCCATCGAGATCGAAGTCGCTGCCGATCTCGCGGTTGAGGCGCGCCAGCAGATTGAGGGTGAATGCGGCGGTGACGCCTTGCGCGTCGTTGTAGGCGGCCTCGATCATTGCCGGGTCCTTGTGCAGATCGATGCCGACCAGGGCCAGACCGTCGCGGCCCATCGTCTGGCGCATCGCGCGCAGCAGTGCGACCGCGTCTTCGCCTTCAAAGTTGCCCAGCGTGGAACCGGGGAAGAACAGCAGCCGTCGCGCAGGCTCACGTTCGGGCAGGGGCACGGCCACGGGACGGGTGAAGTCGGCACAGACCGGCAGCATCTCCACCTCAGGCAGCGCCGGTGCCAGATGGTCGATGCTGGACAGCAGCGCGGCACGCGAAATTTCAATCGGTGTGTAGGCCACCGGGTCGTGCAGGGCGGCCAGCAGCAGCGCTGTCTTGCGTCCGCTGCCGCTGCCCAGCTCCACCACGTGCAGGCGCGGGCCAGCGGTGCGGGCGATGTCCGGCAGCACGCGCGCCAGCAGGGCCAGCTCGGTGCGCGTGGGGTAGTACTCGGGGGTCTGCGTGATCTGCTCGAACAGGCGCGAGCCGCGTGCATCGTAGAAGTACTTGGACGGTAGCTGGCGGGGCGTGCGCGACAACCCGGCCACCACGTCAGCCAGGATCTGCTGGCGCCCGGGGGTGAGATCGGTCAATGCGTGCAGCGCGTCCTGCACCGTACTCATGCGAGGTCCCTGGCCAGGCGCAGCCCGGAGAACTGCCAGCGCGCCGGTGGCATGAAGAAGTTGCGGTAGCTGGCGCGCACATGGCCGCGGGGCGTCACGCAGCTGCCGCCGCGCAGTACCCATTGCCCGCACATGAACTTGCCGTTGTATTCACCGAGGTTGCCGGCGAAGGGTCGAAAACCGGGATAGGCACCGTAGGCACTGTGGGTCCATTCCCATACATCGCCGAACAGCTGTCGCAGTCCACGGCCCCGCGCTGCGTGCGGGTGCAGCCGATCGTCATCGGCGAAATGGCCCCGGAGCGGCTGCGACGCGGCAGCGGCCTCCCACTCGAACTCGCTGGGCAGGCGCGCGCCGGCCCAGCGGGCGCAGGCATCGGCCTCGTAGTAGCTGAGGTGGCAGACCGGCGCGTGCGGATCCAGTCCGCGCCAACCGCCCAGGGTGTACTCGCGCTGCAGGGTGTCATCCCAATACAGCGGATGCCGCCAGTCCTCGGCTTCACGCACTGCCCAGCCTTCACTGAGCCACCAGCGCGGCTCGCGGTAGCCGCCGGCGTCGATGAAGGCGCGGTACTCGGCATTGCTGACGGGACGCTCAGCGAGCGCATGCGCGGGGAGCAGCACGCGATGCGGCGGCGATTCGTTGTCGTAGGCGAACGCGGCGTGCTGCGGCCAGGCTGCGGCACCGACGGTGACGATGCGCTCGGGTGATTCGATCCAGCCCTGCGCACTGGCAGCGCTGGCGGCAGGCTGCAGGTCCTCGCGGTAGGCGGGCTGCAACGGGTTGCACCAGAACGCATGCTTGATGTCGGTGAGCAGCAGTTCCTGGTGCTGCTGTTCGTGCTGCAGGCCCAACTGCAGGTGCTGCAGTGCCTGCTCATCAAGGTCGCCTGCCGCCAGCCGCGATTGCACCTGTGCATCGACCTGCTGGCGGTAGTCGCGCACCTGCTGCAGCGATGGCCGCGACAGCAGCCCGCGCTGCGGCCGGCCATGCGCCGGACCGATGCTCTTGTAGTAGCTGTTGAACAGGTAATCCCAGGCCGGGTCATGCGCCGGTGCAGCAGCGAAGCCCGCCAGCACGAAGCGCTCGAAGAACCAGGTGGTGTGGGCCAGGTGCCATTTGCTCGGGCTGGCATCGGCCATGCTCTGCAGCATGGCGTCCTCGGCGCTGAGCGGCGCGGCCAGTTGCATGCTGCGCGCACGCACCCGTGCGAACTGGTGGGCGAGATCGTGCTGCGGGGCAGCGACGGCGGTGGGTACGCTGTCCATGTGGGCAGCATCGGCGCAGGACGGTGAGTGCGATGTCATGGTTCGGCGTCACTTTGTTCACATGGGTAAGCCCCCCCGCATTCAAGATGCAGGCACGCGCGCCGCTAACGGCAATGCTGCGGCCGCGTCGTCACCGCGCTGGAATTCCTGCTTGCCCCTGCATCCGCTCCGCCAGCCTGCGCACTACCTGTTCGTGCTGCCCGCCCTGCTGGTTGCCGTGGTGGTATGGACCGCATTGGATACCGCAGACGTGGCCAGCCCGGCGCAGCGCATCCTGCCCTGGCTGCTGGCCTGCCTCGGTGCCGGCCTGGCCCTGCTCTACCATCAGGTACGGTCGCTGTGCCTGCTGCTGGTGGTGGCGGTCATGTTCGCGCTGCTGCACCAGGATGTCGGCGGCTACCTGCGCAACGGTCATGTCGGCGCGCTGACACCCCTGCGCTTCCATGCCATCTCGGCGTGGCTGCCATTGCTGTTCGCCGGCCTGTCGTTGTGGCCGGAGCGCGGGCGGCGCCGCCACGACCTGCTGTTGCGCTCCGTCGCCAGCGGTACGGCGCTGCTGATCTTCCTGCTGCTGGCCACGCAGCAGCCGCGCGGCATGCACGATCTGCTGTCGAACCGTCACTGGGCGTGGATCCCGGCCGAGTGGAACGCGCTGGCGCAGCTGCCGGCGCTGCTGTTCCTGCTGGCCACGGCGGCGCTGGGCTGGCAGGCCTGGCGGCATCCGAGGCCGCTGCATACAGCAATGCTGCTGGCCCTGCTGTGCCTGTGGTGGATGCTGCCGAGGGTGTTCCTGCAGCCGGTGCTGCTGCCGGCGCTGAGCAGCGCCGCCCTGCTGCTGATGCTGGGCGCGATGCTGCAGGAGTCGTTCCACATGGCCTTCCGCGATGAGCTGACCGGCCTGCCCGGGCGCCGCGCGTTCAACGAGACCCTGCAGCGGGCACGCGGCACCTACAGCATCGCGATGGTGGACGTGGACCATTTCAAATCGTTCAACGATACCCATGGCCACGATACCGGCGACGACGTGCTGCGCCTGGTGGCCTCGCGGCTGGCGCGCGTGGGTGATGGTGGTCGTGCGTTCCGCTATGGCGGCGAGGAGTTCGCGGTGGTGTTCCTGGACCGCCCGGCGGCAGCCTGCATGGATGCCGTGGAGGCGCTGCGGCAGAGCATCGAGGAGACCCGCATGCAGCTGCGTGACCGCAGCACCCGCAGCCGCGACGATGACACCGGGCGCCAGCAGCGCGGGCGCGGCGGCAGCGGACAGGTAGTGCAGGTAACCGTAAGCATCGGTCTGGCCGACACCCGCGTCGGTCCGCGGCCGGCGGCCGTGGTCAAGGCCGCCGACCAGGCGCTGTATGTCGCCAAGGACGGCGGTCGCAACCAGGTGCGCGCGTATGCCGACCAGGATGTGCTGGCAGTACGCGGTGGCTGAAGCTCAGATCGCGTCGAGGTAGTACCAGCGGCCTTCGATGCGCAGGAAGCGGCTGTGCTCGGTCATCTTCACCGCGCTGCCGCCACCCACCCGGTAGCGCGCGGTGAACCGGACCTCAGCGCTGTCGGCGCCGGTGACGGTGTGCTCGTGCACGGTCAGGCCCAGCCAATACGTACGCTGACCGGGCGCATCATCCAGCGACAACTCGGCCGGACGCGTGTCCGGGTGCCAGCTCTGGCGCAGGTAGTCGGCCAGGCCCCGCACATAGGCGCTGTAGCGCGAACGCATCAGGCGCTCGGCATCCGGCGCGGCTTCACCGGCGTGGAAGCGGCCGCAGCAGGCGGCATAGTCGGCGGGCAGGCCGCAGGGACAGGGATCGGCAGGTTTTCGGCTCATGCGCGCATTGTCGCCGGGTTGCGCGGATTGATCCACGCGGGGCATGGGTCAGCTGGTGCAGGACAGGCGTATGCTGTCGCGCCCCCACTTTGATTGATCGCCGTGCTGGAACTGGTTCCCCCTGAGTTGTGGTGGCTGGTGGTGATCGCCTTCATCGCCGGCCTGGTCGATGCCGCCGTCGGTGGCGGTGGGCTGGTGCAGCTACCCGGCCTGTTCACGGTGCTGCCGCAGCAGACGCCGGCCATGCTGTTCGGTACCAACAAGTTCAGCTCGATGTTCGGCACCGGCGCTGCCGCCTGGCGTTACGCGCGCAACGTGCGCTTCCCGTGGAAGCCGGTGCTGTTCGCGGCCGGTACGGCCTTCATCTTCTCCTTCGCCGGGGCCACGGCGGTAAGCCTGCTGCCCAAGGACGCGGTGCGCCCACTGGTGCTGGTGCTGCTGATCGCGATGCTGGCCTACACACTGTGGAAGAAGGACTTCGGCGCGTTGCACCGGCCGCAGGAGATCGGCCGCCGCGAACTGGTGATCGCGTTGGCGATCGGTGCGGCGATCGGCTTCTACGACGGCTTCTTCGGGCCGGGCACTGGCAGCTTCCTGATCTTCCTGTTCGTACGCTTCTTCGGGCTGGATTTCCTGCGCGCGTCAGCGGCGTCGAAGGTGGTTAACCTGGCGACGAATGTGGCGGCGATCTCGTTCTTCGTGCCGACCGGCAACATCCTGTGGCTGTTCGCGCTGCCGATGGCAGCGGCCAACATCATCGGTTCGGTGGTGGGCACGCGCCTGGCGCTGAAGGGCGGCACGCCGTTCATCCGCAAGCTGTTCGTGGGGCTGGTGGTGGTGCTGATCGCGCGGATGGCGTGGGATACGTTCCGCGGTGCGTGAATGAACCTCACGACCCGGTAGGTGCCAACCTGGGCTGGCACGTGGGTTCCGGTCGCGAACAGCAGCCGAGCATGGCTCGGCTCTACAGGTGGATTGCCCGAGGCGCTCAGGCCTCGGCTTCTTCCGGTTCGTTGGCCTGCTGGCGGCTGCGCTCGGGCAGCTTCAGGCGCTTGCCTTCTTCGTCGTACTCGATCAACAGCACGCCGGAGTCGTGGCGGCCGCTGATCTCGACGAAGCAGGCGCCGCCGATGAACGGTTCCAGCGTCATCACCGACTTCAGCGGGGTGGCGACCACCATCTGGAAGCCGAAGTTGTCGAAGATGTTCATCGCCAGCGCGGTGAACTCGTTGTCGGCCTTGTCGAAGGCTTCGTCGAGCACAACCGCGGCGTAGCTGGGCAGCTGGCTGTCGGCACCACCGAGCTGGTAGCGCAGCGCGGCCGCCAGGCAGGTCGTGGCCAGCTTCTGGCGCTGGCCACCGGACTTGCCGGCGCCGCTGCGGTAGATCTCGACCTGCTGGCGCGTCTCCGCATCCAGCTCGACGCCGATGAACTCCACGTGCATGCGCACGTCCAGCACCAGCTCGCGCCAACGCTTGTCCTCGCCTTCCTGCGAGCCCAGGCGATTGACCAGCTGGCGCAGCACGGTGAACTGCGATTCGGCCAGCTCGCGCTGCTCGGTCTGCTGCTGCGACAGCACTTCGCGCAGCTGCAGGTGGAACTCGCCGACTTCCGGCAGGCGTCGGTCGTTCAGTTCGATGGTCAGCAGCGTGCCTCGGTTGAACGGCACCTGTTCCAGGCTGGCGTTCACTTCGTCCAGGCGCTGGCCGATCGACTTGCGGGCCTCGGCGCTGTGCCGCTGCAGGGCCAGCAGGTTGTTCTTGCTCTGGTTCTGCAGCAGATCGAAGAAGCGCTCTTCGTGCTGCGGCAGGCCATCGCGCTCCAGGCGTTCGAGGCGTGCGAGGAAGTCCTCGGCCGAGGCCACCGACACGGTGAAGTCGCCCGATTCCTCCGGCCACTGCTGGATGAAGCGACGGAAGCAGCCGATCAGCTGGTTCTCGATGCGGTTGAGGTCCTGCTGCGAGGAGGACAGCTGCTCGTTCAGCGCGTTGCTGACCTGGCGCATGTGCGCTTCCAGCGTTTCCAGGCTGAGCGGACCCTGCTCCTGCAGGCGCTCGGCGAGGCCGGCTTCCTGCTCCTGGGCCAGGCTCGGCAGCACCAGCGCACGGCTCTGCTGGCGTGCGCGGTCGAGGCGATCGCGCTCCTTGACCAGTTGGCCACGCTCGACGCGGACGTCTTCATAGGTGCGGCGCGACTGTTCGATGTCCGCGCGCACCGCATCGATCTGCTTGGCCAGCTTGGCGAGGTCGGCATTGCCTTCGCGCAGGTCGCGCAGCGTCGCTTCGATATCGCTGAGGCGCTGCTGCGGGGCGGCGATATCGATCTCATTCCAGCTGATGCTGACCAGCTCGTGGCAGGCCAGGCGGCGTTCGTTGTCGCGATCACGCTGGCCACGCAGGCGCGCGATGTCAGTCTCGCAGCCGGCGATGCGCTTGGCCAGTTCCTGTGCTTCACGCTCGAAGGCGCCGACCTTGTCGTGGTTGTTGAAGCCGAGAATCCAGCGACGGCGGTCACCCACCGCACTGCGGTCGTCCTTCTCGAAGCGGTCGCCCGGATGCTTGACCTGGCCTTCGCGGGTGATGCCGCGATCGACGTTGCGCAGCTGCTTGGCATCGACGCACTCGTAGTCGAAGCGCTTGCCAAGCTCACGGCGCAGCCAGCTTTCGAACACGTGCTCGCGCAGTTCCAGCTTGTGCAGCAGCGACTTCGCCGACGGCTCGCGCGCGAACGCATCATCGTTGCGGCGCACGCGGTAGTAGGTGAAGCGCATGCCCAGGTGGGTGCGGTTCACCCACTCGGCGACGTCGTTGTAATGCTTGTCATCGACCAGCAGCGACAGCGCGAAACCGCCCAGCACGCGCTCGATGGCACCCTGCCAGCCCTGCTCTTCGGAACGGACCTGGATCAGTTCGCCAACGAACGGCAGCGCTGCTTCGGCGATGCCCGTTTCCTCGGCCAGGCGCGCGCGCAGCTTCTGCATCGGCGCAGGGATGTTGGACGGCGTGCGCTGCATCGCTTCGAGTTCCGCACGGACTTCGCCGAAGCGGCGCTCGTCATCGCGCTTGCCACCCAGGCGATCGCTGATCGCGTCGTCCAGCGCCGAAGAGGCACGCTGGCGGTCCTGCAGCTCGTTCTGCGCGCGCTCGACCAGCTCGGCGAAGCCGTGGGCGTCGTCCGGCAGTTCGGCCTGCAGCTGCTGCGCCGCCTGGCGTGCCTGCTCGCGCTTGGCCTGGCGGCGGTCGCGCTCGGCTTCAGCACGGCCCTGCTCGCGTTCCAGTTCCTCGATGCGCTCACCGCCCTGCTGGCGGCGCTGCAGTTCCAGCTCGGCCAGGCGCTCGGTGTGGTTGTCGAGTGCAGCACGGCGCTGGGCTTCTTCGCCAAGCAGGCCACGGTCACGCACGTCCATCTCGCGCAGGCGCGCTTCGATCAGCGCCTGGCGGCGGCTTTCGCGGAAGCTGTCGACGCCGAGCTTCAGCGCTTCGTCGTCGCCACGCTGGCGATGCATTTCCTTCAGGTCGTTGTAGTAGGCGCGTGCCGGCAGCAGGGTTTCCACCTGGCGGCGCGCGGTGACCACCGCCTGGTGCGCGCCATCGAGCTCGGCAAAGTCGCTGACCAGGCGCTCGGCGGCGTCGAAGGTCTTCGGCGTGTCGAGCATGAAGTCGCGCAGGAAGACATTGAGGTCGCCCAGGTTCTTCGCCGACTGCGTCTTGTGCAGCAGGCGCAGCGCCATCTCGTTGTCGATGCCGAGCAGGTCGCGGAAGCGCTCGGCGTAACCGGAGAAGGTGTCGAAGTGGTGCAGGTCGGACAGCTTCTGCTTGAGCTTGCGCAGGTCCAGGTCGAAACCACCAAGATCCTTGGCGATGTCGAACGGGCGCTCGGCGATCATGTAGTGCTTGCGCACATCGCCAGCCGAGGTGCCGTTGCCGGAGATCCACAGCAGGCGCACCAGGCTGACCACGCGGCCATCGCCGGCGCGGTATTCCAGCACCAGCGCGGTCCAGGTGGCGCCCTTGCGCAGGTACTGGGTGGCGATTTCGCCGGTGCCGCTGTCCTGCTGGTCGGCCCACGCGCCACGCACGTAGGACACCAGGTTGCGGTCGCGGCCACTGCGTTCGGCTTCACGCGCGGCGGCGTTGAAGTCGACGATGGCCGGCGGCGTCAGCAGCGCGGACATGGCATCGAGCAGGGTCGACTTGCCCGAGCCGGAACGGCCGACGAACAGGAAGCCGCGCTCGGCGATCGGTACTTCGGTCAGGCCGTTGAAGGTACCCCAGTTGTGCACCTGCAGGCGGCGCATGCGGAACTGCTGCAGGCGTGGGTCCGGCAGGCCTTCGTTGAACAGGGCGGGAGTGTGCTTGGAGATAGCCATGCGATGGTCGGGTCTCTCAGGCCTCGGCGGCCGGGGTTTCGCGCAGCTGGCGGTAGACCGCCGAGAGCTGGGACACGTCTTCGGCGGAGAACAGCAGCTTCAGCGCCGGCGAGACTTCGTGGCGGTCTTCCTGGCCGCTGAGGCGGGTCAGGATGTGGTTGTCCTTCATCTTCTGCACCGCCGAAGCGACACGGCGGTTGAAGCCGGCGCGGTCGGTGGACAGGTTCTTTTCGTAGATGGCCAACGCTTCGGCCATCTCGGCATCGGCGACCACCGCGCGGTTGCCGCGCGCATCGGCCTCGGCCAGCTGCTGGCGCAGGTACAGCAGCAGCACCGAGTCGATGAAGGTCAGCGGCGAGGTGCGCAGCAGCACCGGCGCGTCGACGTCTTCGGTATCCGCCTGGCGGGTGAACGCCACGCCGCTGTCACGGTCGAGCACCAGTTCCAGGAACAGGTCCGCCAGCGACGAGCGGATGGCCGCTTCGCTGCGGATCAGCGCCGGCCACAGCTTGGCGTGGCGCAGCTGGTCGATGCTGGGGCCGATCAGCAGCTGGCACAGCGCGCGGCGCGCATCCAGCGGCAGGCGCCCGGTATCGCCGAGGTAATACACGTCGTTGCCACGGCGGGGCTGCGCCACGGCCGCCACCGGCTCGGCCTCGTAGGCGTCTTCCGCCACGTCGGCCTGCGGTGCGTCGATGGGATCTTCATGCCAGCTCATGGCGTCTCTCCTGGGTGAACCAAACCAGCGGGATGCGGGCGCGACGGATCTGGCCGTCGCCACCACGCCATTGCGCAAGCTCCTGCTCGCCGGCGACCACGTTGCCGAAGCGCGTGCCCAGCGACAGGTAGCCGATGACGCTGCCGAGGCCCTGCGGCGCTTCGCGCTGCGACAGGGCCTGGGCGATGCTGAGCCGCGGCTGTGCATCGAGCAGGTCGTGCAGGTCGCGGCGCAGGGTACGGAAATCGATTTCGGACGAAGCGACCAGATCACCGACGCTTTCCAGGCTGATGGCCGCGGCGTCGTTGTACTCGACATTGCCATCGACCTGGGCACTGCGCGGATCGTGCAGCCTCCACTGCGACCACGAGCGCAGGCGGCTGGTGGTCAACTGCAGGTCACGGCCGATGCCACGCTGTGCGGGGAATTCGTCGCGCAGAGCCAGTGCTTCGGACTGCGCCTGCT
The DNA here is from genome assembly GCF_029840555.1 of Stenotrophomonas sp. GD03877. NCBI lineage: Bacteria > Pseudomonadati > Pseudomonadota > Gammaproteobacteria > Lysobacterales > Lysobacteraceae > Stenotrophomonas > Stenotrophomonas sp. GD03877. The sequence goes on from NZ_JAOCCT010000058.1 coordinate 13,896, forward strand.
TCAGCAGCTGGTTGAGGCGACGCTGTTCCAGGTAGCCACGGCTCTGCACGAAGCCGCGCAGGCTGCGCGCGAAGTTCTGCAGCACGTCGTGCACCTGGCCACCGCGCTCGAGCATGGTGCTGGTGAAGCTGCGCAGGAAGTTGCGTTCGTTGCGGTCCAGGCGGCGCGCAAAGCCACGCGCCAGCACCGCTTCCAGCGCGGCATCGAGCTGGGCGCTCTGCTCGGCGTCGTTGAGCAGGCGCCAGAACGCCTGGAAACTGCGCCCGGCGTCACTTTCGCCGATGACATCCACGCCTTCGAACAGCTGCGACAACACGTCGCCGCGCTCGCCCTCGTCGTCGATGATGCGTTCGCGGAAATCGCGATTGAGCTGCTCGAAGTCATCGCGCACACGGCGGAAGTCCTCGGTCAGCTCGTCGGCCAGGCCGATGATCTGGCGGGTGCGTTCCAGCGCGCGCTTGCCGTCCAGCGCAACCACGCGGCCAGTGCCGACCCGGGCGATTTCGGCATCGATGCGGTCGCGCTCGTCGTGCAGCGCGGACAGGCGCGCATCAGGATCGGCTTCGGTCTGCGCAGCCAGCGCCGAGAGCTGCTCAATGACCAGCGCCAGGCGGCTTTCGGTGGCGGCCACGCGGGCCTGCTCGAGGCCGTCGGCGAAACGGATCGCCTGCAGTGCGGCGGTGGACAGCTCGTACTGCTCCTGGTCGGCGCCTTCGGGCAAACGGCGTTCCAGCCAGCCCTGGGCCAGCCAGTGCGCGATGTAGGCCTGCGCGGTACGCGGCAGCTCGCGCGAGAGTTCATCGCCGGCCAGCTGGTCCAGCGCGCGCTGCAGGCGCTCGTTGAGCACCGACGAAGGCAACGTGCGCTCGCCGTCCATCAGCAGGCCCTGCAGCAGGCCGATGATTTCCGGGGCGTGGTCGGCGGCAAGCAGCTTCCACTGGGGCTGTTCGCGCAGGTGGCGGTAACGGGCAATGCGTTCGCGATGCTTCATGCAGCGAAAGAAGTCTGTAGGGCTGACAGGGACGAGCCGCCATGCACGGCTGCCGCGGGGGCAGCCGTGGGCATGCCGGCCGCCAGGGGCCGGCGCGGTGCGGGCAAGCGGCTCAGCGCTTGCCGCCCACTTCGATGAAGCGCAGGAACTCGGCGCGGGTGCGCGCGTCGTCGCGGAAGCTGCCCAGCATCTTGGAGGTGACCATGCTGACGCCGCGCTTGTGGATGCCGCGCGTGGTCATGCACTCGTGGGCGCCTTCGACGACCACGCCGACGCCGATCGGCTGCAGCACATCCTGGATGCACTGGGCGATCTGCGCGGTCATCTTTTCCTGCACCTGGAAACGACGGGCGTAGGCTTCGACGACGCGGGCCAGCTTGCTGATGCCCACCACCTTGCCGGCCGGCAGGTAGCCGACGTGCACGCGGCCGATGATCGGCGCCATGTGGTGCTCGCAGTGGCTTTCGTACTCGATGTCCCGCAGGACGATCAGTTCGTCGTAGCCGGCCACTTCCTCGAAGGTCCGCTCCATGTAGGCGCGCGGGTCGTCGCGGTAACCGCTGAACCAGTCGCCATAGGCTTCGGCGACACGGCGGGGGGTATCCAGCAGGCCTTCACGGGACGGGTCCTCACCGGCCCAGCGCAGCAGGGTGCGCACGGCATCCTCGGCCTGGTCCTGGGTCACGTCGCCCTGCGGGGCGGCCTTTTCGTTGTTCTTGCTCATTGCGTACAGCGTCCCGAACGGGGGGCGAGCATCGTACCCGACCGGGGGGTGGGTCGTCCTGTTGGGACGGTTCATCGGGGGTCTCTTGCAGCGCCTCGTTGCAGCTGAGCGAGAGGGGGAGGGGCAGGCCAGGCAGGACACGCCGCAAGTACGTCCCTGTAGGCTCGGCCACGGCATCCATGCCGTGGACGGTCCTGCCCGGCCTGCCCTTCCCCCTCTCCGACAATTTCCTGCGGGCGCGGCCGGACCGCCCGAAAGCGGGGTCAAAAGCGGGGGTTCATGGCCTCGGAGGCGGCCCGCCGCCGCCCTGGTGGGTGCGGACCGTTGGTCCGCACTGCTTCCGCTCTTGCTTCTAAGAGCCAACCCACCGCGCTCGCGGGGTGTTGGGCGGGCAGCGG
>NZ_JAOCCT010000059.1:0-15953 GCF_029840555.1 Stenotrophomonas sp. GD03877
CACGGCGCCCCCTGCGCAACCTACCCGCGCGGCCCATCCATCAGTATCAGCGCCCACCACGAGGGGCACCGCCGTTGGCTATTCCCTACGGCAGCGCGCGCGCCAGCATCGCCGTCAGCTCCAGCCCCGCCGGCAGCGTCCCAAACGCCAGCCCATGCTCCCCTTCCAGCCGGCTGCGCACGAACGCCTCCGCCATCGGACTGCGCGCACGCAGCAGCAGCGCCGCCTGCAGCAGCAGCGCAGTGCGCTCGCAGAACAGCCGCGCCTGCGCTTGCTCCGGTGGCGGCGCCGCTGCCCAACGCTGCAATGACGCTGCATAGCGCGCATCACGATCAGCCACCGACGCCAGCTCACCGCGCAACGCCGCCATCGCCTCCGGCTCACGCGCCAGCGCGCGCAGCACATCCAGGCACTGGATGTTGCCGCTGCCCTCCCATATCGAATTCAACGGTGCCTGCCGGTACAGGCGCGGCAGCATCGACTCCTCCACGTAGCCCGCACCGCCCAGGCATTCCTGCGCTTCATTGACAAAGGCCGGTGCGCGCTTGCACAGCCAGTACTTGCCCAACGCCGTCCCCAACCGAGCCATCGCCGCTTCATTGGCATCCACACCGGCACGATCCACCGCGCGTGCGATGCGCATCGCCAACACCGTGGCCGCTTCCGACTCCAGCGCCAGATCAGCCAGCACGTTGGTCATCAGCGGGTGCTCGACCAGCAGTTTGCCGAAGGTGCGTCGATGGCGTGCGTGGTGCAGGGCCTGCGCCAGCGCCATGCGCATCTCTGCCGCCGCACCCAGCATGCAGTCCAGGCGGGTCATCATCACCATGCCGATGATGGTGGCCACGCCGCGCCCCTCTTCGCCCACGCGCCATGCCTGTGCGCCGCAGAACTCGACCTCGCTGGAGGCGTTGGCCCAATCGCCAAGCTTGTCCTTCAGCCGCATCAACCGGAACGCATTGCGGTCACCATCGGCCAGCCGGCGCGGCATCAGCAGGCAGGTCAGTCCTCCCGGCGCCTGCGCCAGCACCAGGAAGCCATCGCACATCGGCGCGGAAAAGAACCACTTGTGGCCGACCAGGCGATAACGCTCGCCATCGATCGGTTCGGCGCGCGTGCTGTTGGCACGGACATCCGAGCCGCCCTGCTTCTCGGTCATGCCCATGCCCAGGGTGATGCCGGCCTTGTCCGCCACCGGCACGTCGCGCGGGTCATAGACCGGTGCAGCGGCCTTGCGCGCCCACTCGGCCAGATGCGACTGCGAATGCAGCACCGCCACCGCCGCATGGGTCATGGTCAGCGGGCAGCTGGTGCCCGCCTCGGCCTGGTGATGCAGGTAGCTCAACACCGCACGTGCCACATGTGCGCCAGGCTGCGGCTCATGCCAGGACAATCCTGCGACGCCGTGCGATTTGGCCGTGTCCATCAACCGGTGATAGGCCGGATGGAACTCCACCGTGTCGATGCGATGGCCCTGTGCATCGTGCGTGCGCAGCCGCGGACGATCACGGTTGGCATCGAAGCCGAGCCGGTACAGTTCATCACCGGCGAGTGCACCATAGACACCCAGCCGCGGCGCGAAGCTGGCGGCGCCTTCGCGCTGCACGGCTTCCATCAGCGCCACGTCGTCGGTCCACAACTGTCGCCCTGCGAACGGCGGCGGCTGGTTCAGCACCACATGGGTTTCATACGGCGCGTTGCTGCTGAAGCTGGGTCCACTCATCCGGTCCATCCTGGCGGCAAGAGGTCTGCGCCCCGATTGTGCCGCATCGCCTGCCAAGCCCGTGTTCAGGCCGATTCTCACCCTCTGCACGAGACGCAGGCCACAGTGACCACATGGCAGGCAACGACGATCTGGTGGTGCTGCGCCCGGAGGGGCTGTACTGCGCCGCCGGCGATTTTCATATCGACCCGTGGCGACCGGTAGCGCGCGCGGTCATCACCCATGGCCACGGCGACCATGCCCGTCCGGGCATGGGCGAGTACCACTGCAGCGAAGGCAGCCTGCCGATCCTGCGCTGGCGCCTGGGTGACGTGCCGTTGCAGGCGCATGCCGAGGGTGCCGCATTCCAGCTTGGCCGGGTGCAGGTGTCGCTGCATCCCGCCGGCCACGTGCTCGGTTCGTCACAGGTACGCATCGACGACGGGCAGCAGGTATGGGTCGCCTCGGGCGACTACAAGCGACAACCTGATCCCACCTGCACGCCGTTCGAAGTGGTGCCCTGCGATACCTTCATCACCGAAGCCACGTTCGCACTGCCGATCTACCGCTGGCCGGACACGCCGGCGGTGGCTGCAGAGATCGTGGCGTGGCGCCGCGAATGCGAACAACGTGGCGAGGCGGCGATCCTGCTGTGCTATGCATTGGGCAAGGCGCAACGGGTGCTGGCCGAACTGCGGCCACTGGACGATCGCCCGGCCTGGCTGCATGGCGCCATCGCCAATGGTGTGGCGGTCTACCGGCAGGCCGGCGTACCGATGCTGGAGACGCTCACCGTGGCCGAACAGGGCCGCCAGCCGGATGCCGCCGGCCAGCTGATCCTCGCGCCGCCGTCAGCTGCGGGCACGCCCTGGATGCGTCGCTTCGGCCGCCACCAGCTGGGCTTCGCATCCGGCTGGATGCAGCTGCGCGGCAATCGGCGGCGTCGCAATGTCGATCGCGGTTTCGTCATTTCCGATCACGCCGATTGGCCCGCGCTGCTGCAGACCATCGAACAGACGGGCGCCCAGCGGGTGATCGCTACCCATGGCAATACCGATGCGTTGATTCCGTTCCTGCGCGAGCGCGGCGTGGCTGCCGAAGCCTTCCGTACCGATTTCGGGAGCGAAGAATGAAGGCATTCGCTGCGCTCTACCAGCGCCTGGACCGCAGCACCGCCACGCTGGACAAGCGTGCGGCGCTGGTCGATTACTTCCGCCAGGCGCGTGCGCATGACGCGGCATGGGCGCTGTACCTGCTCAGCGGCGGCAAGGTGGGCGGCGCACGCCGCAGGATCGCCGCCAGCGGCGAACTGCGCGCGTGGGTGAGCGAGGAATCGGGCCTGCCGCCCTGGTTGGTGGAGGACAGCTACGCGCAGGTGGGGGACCTGGCCGAAACGCTGACCCTGCTGCTGGATGATCCATCCCGGCCAGCTGCCGACCGCCCCTTGGCCGAATGGATCGAACAACATCTGCTGGCGGTGGCCAATCAACCCGAAGCAGTGCGCCGTGCGGCGGTCGTCGCAGGCTGGCAGCAGCTGTGCAGCAGCGAACGCCTGGTGTTCAACAAGCTGCTGACCGGTGCCCTGCGTGTAGGTGTTTCGCAGCGGCTGGTACAGCAGGCACTGGCCGAATGGTCCGGCCTGGACATCGCACGCATCGCCCAGCGCATGCTTGGCGAGTGGGTGCCCTCGCCCGGGCTGCTGGCTCAGCTGCTGTCGCCGGATGAGCTGCCGCTTGACCGTCAGCAGCCCTACCCGTTCTTCCTCGCATCGCCACTGGAAGGTGAACCTGCCGAACGGCTCGGCCCGATCGATGACTGGCTGCTGGAATGGAAATGGGATGGCATCCGCCTGCAGCTGCTGCGCCGGCGTGGCGAGGTCGCATTGTGGTCGCGTGGCGAGGAACGACTGGATGGCCGCTTCCCCGAAATCGAGCAGGCGGCGATGGCGCTTCCCGATGGCTGCGTGCTGGACGGCGAGCTGCTGGCCTGGGACGAGACCACCGGCCTGCCGCGTGCCTTCACCGCGCTGCAGACCCGCATCCAGCGCCGTAAACCCGGTGCGGCCACCCTGCGCAATACGCCGGTGCGCGTGCTCGCCTATGACCTGCTGGAACACGATGGCGCGGACCTGCGTGAGCTGCCGTTGCAGGAACGGCGTACGCGGCTCACCGCGGTCATCGGTGACCTGGGTGATGCGCGCATCCAGCTGTCGCCCGACGTTGACGCCGACGATTGGCAACGGGCAGCAGCGATGCGTGACGTGGCACGCGAACGCGGTGTGGAGGGGTTGATGCTGAAGCGGCGCACGTCCCCTTACCAGGCAGGGCGACGACGCGGCGACTGGTGGAAATGGAAGGTCGATCCACTCACGATCGACGCGGTGCTGCTGTACGCCCAGGCCGGCCATGGGCGGCGCAGCACGCTGTACACCGACTACACCTTCGGCGTCTGGGACGGAGACACGCTGGTGCCGGTGGCCAAGGCGTATTCGGGCTTGGACGACAAGGAGATCCTCGCGCTCGACCGCTGGATCCGCGCCAACACCCGCGAGCGCTTCGGGCCGGTGCGCAGCGTGCGCGCCGAACAGGTGTTCGAGCTGGGTTTCGAAGCGGTCAACCGCAGCAGCCGGCACAAGTCCGGAATCGCCGTGCGCTTTCCGCGCATCCTGCGCTGGCGCCACGACAAGCCTGCCAGCGAGGCCGATCAGCTGGCCAGCCTGCAGGCGCTGGCGCGATGAACCGCAGCCAGGCGCTGCGCCGGCTGGAAGACTGGTTCACGGCACGCGGCTGGCGCTCACTGCCATTCCAGCGCGCAATGTGGCGCCACTACCTGGCCGGCGAATCCGGGTTGCTGCATACGCCCACGGGCAGCGGCAAGACGCTGGCGATGTTCGGTGGGCCGTTGCTGCAGGCGCTTATCGATCCACCGCCCTCGCCCCGCCGGGCCAGCGCGGTGCGCCCACTGCAGGTGCTGTGGGTGACGCCTTTGCGCGCGTTGGCCAGTGATACCACCCGCGCCCTTCAGGCCGTCGTCGACGGCCTGGGACTGGGATGGCGTGTCGGCCTGCGCAGCGGTGACGCCAGCAACCGCGAGCGGCGCCAGGCCCGCGAAGGCCGCATCGACGTGCTGGTGACCACGCCCGAATCGCTGGCGCTGCTGCTGAGCTATCCGGATACGCTGCCGCGCATGCGCCAGCTGCGCTGCGTGGTGGTGGACGAATGGCATGAACTGCTGGGCAACAAGCGCGGTGTGCTGCTGCAGTTGAACCTGGCGGTGTTGCGCGACGCCGCACCTGCAGTGCAGCTGTGGGGGCTGTCGGCCACGCTGGGCAATCTGCAGGAGGCACGCGACGTGCTGCTGCCCGGGCAGCCCGACGTGCCCATCGTGCAGGGCGTGCGCCCGCGTGCAATCAGCGTCCGCAGCCTGCTGCCCGACCCCGGCGAACGTTTCCCCTGGGCGGGGCATCTGGGCCTGGCGCAACTGCCTCGCGTGCTGGGCGCGTTGATGCAGGCACGCAGCAGCCTGTTGTTCACCAATACGCGTGCGCAGGCGGAACTATGGCATCAGGCACTGGCCGCGGTCTGGCCCGAGGACCAGGACACGCTTGCGCTGCACCACGGCTCACTGGATCCGGCGCTGCGCCAGCAGGTGGAGGATGGCCTGCGCGCGGGCGTGCTGCGCTGCGTGGTTGCCACCTCCAGCCTCGACCTCGGCGTGGACTTCCCTGAGGTTGAGCAGGTACTGCAGCTGGGCAGCCCGAAGGGTGTGGCCCGCCTGCGCCAACGCGCCGGACGTGCGCGCCACCGCCCAGGCGCCAGCGGCGCCATCCTGTGCGTGCCCAGCCATGCGCTGGAACTGGCCGAGTACGCCGCCGTGCGCCGTGCATTGGCCGAAGGCGTGGTCGAAGCACGCAGGCCGCCGACACTGTCGCTGGATGTGCTGGCCCAGCATGCGGTCAGCCGCGCGCTGGCCGGTGGCTTCGACAGCGACGCGCTACTGGCGCAGGTGCGGCGCACCCACGCCTTCGCATCGCTCGGCGACGACCAATGGCAGGCCGTGCTGACCTTCATCGTGCAGGGCGGCCAGGCGCTGGCCCAGTACCCTGATTTCCACAAGGTCGTGCGCGATGACGACGGCTGCTACCGCATGCACGATCGCCGCCAGGTACTGCGTCATCGGCTGTCGATCGGCACCATCAGCAGCGATGGCAGCGTGCGCGTGCAGTTCCTGCGTGGGGGTGGCCTGGGCGCCGTGGAAGAACAGTTCGCCAGCCGCCTGCGCCGTGGTGATCGCTTCCAGTTCGCCGGGCGCCTGCTGGAACTGGTGCAGCTGCGCGACATGACCGCCTTCGTGCGGTTGGCGCGAGGGCGCGGTGATGGTGTGGTGCCGCGCTGGCAGGGAGGCCAGTTGCCGCTGTCGATGCCGCTCGGCCGTGAGCTGGAGTGGGTACTGTCCGGTGCCGACGACAGTGCCGAATCACGCTGGTTGTCACCGTTGCTGGCACTGCAGCAGCAGTTGTCGGCGCTTCCCGGCCCGGAACATCTGCTGGTGGAAGAGGTGCGGCGCCGCGAAGGCCAGTTCCTGTTCGTCTACCCCTTTGCGGGCCGCCACGTGCACGAGGCGCTGGCCGCCCTGCTGGCACTGCGCTGTACCCGCTGGCAGCGCAACAGCATCGGCTATGCGGTGAACGATCATGGCCTGGTGCTGGCACCGGCGCAGGCGATCGATCTGGATGCGGCGCAATGGCGCGCATTGTTCACCCCCGATCAGCTGCTGGACGATCTGCGCGCGGCAGTGAACCTGGGCGAGCTGGCGCGGCGCCAGTTCCGTGGCATCGCACGCGTATCCGGCCTGCTGGTGCCCAGCCTGCCCGGCGGCATGCCGCGGTCGCTGCGCCAGCTGCAGGCCTCGGCGGGCCTGCTCTACGACGTACTGCGCGAGCATGATCCCGGCCACCTGCTGTTGGCATTGGCCGAACGCGAAGTGCTGCACGACAGCCTGGACCTCCCAGGGCTGCAGCAGGTACTGGCAAGGATCGGCATGCAGGTCCTCTCGGTGCAGCACCCGGCGTCACTCACACCGCTGGGCTTTCCACTGTGGGCCGAACGCCTGCGCGGGCAGTTCAGCAACGAAGACTGGCGCACCCGTGTGCAACGCGCGGCCCAGCAGCTGGAGCGCCGCCATGGCCGATGAACTGCCGCTGCTGCGCGCCGGCGAATCGCTGATTCTGCTTGGCGCGCGTGCACTGTACTGGCCTGCGCGGCAGGCGCTGTTGATCGCCGACCTGCACCTGGGCAAGGCCGATGCATTCCGTCGTGCCGGCATCGCGTTGCCCAGCGGCGGCACCGGCGAAGACCTGCAACGCCTGCAGGGGCTGCTGTACAGGCATGCCTGCCGCGAGCTGTGGATCCTGGGCGACATCCTGCATGGGCCAGCGCATCGCGCTGCCTGGTACCAGCAATGGCTGGGATGGCGTGAACGCAATGCTGCACTGGACGTGCATGTTCTGCGCGGCAATCACGACCGCCAGCTGCCGCATGCGCAGTTGCAGGTCCAGATCCACGATGAAGTACGGCTGGGGCCGTTCCTGCTTCGGCATGAGCCGATGCCCGATGCAGAGCTGCATGTGATCGCCGGGCATCTGCATCCGCAGGTTGCCTTGCCGCCCCTGCGGCGGCGCTTCGCCGCGTTCTGGCTGCGCGACCGGATGACAATCCTGCCCGCCTTCTCCGCGTTTACCGCCGGAATCGTCCCTGCCCCCGTCCCTGGCGAGCAGATGATCGTCTGCGTGCAGGGCGGCCTGGTGGAACTGCCGGAGGCTTGAATCAGGCCGGACGAATACCCAGCTGCGGCATCAACCGGAAATCAGGCGTGTCATCTTCACGTCGCCGCGGCAACGCCTGGATCGCCGCCAGCATCTCCTGCGCGCAGGTGCGGATGCGTGCGTGGTGCTCCGCTGATGCATGACTGATCAGGTTGCCGACATGGAACTCGAACACGTCCTCCAGTACGTCGGGCTGGTCCTCGTGCAGCATCTGCAGCAATCCGCGCAGCTTGCAGATTTCCGATTCCAGCTCCTCGACCGCGAACAACATGGCGTCCTCCTCTTCAACAACAGGCGGCACGTCCGGGCCGCAACAGGCCGCAACGGCAGCGCCGCCCGGGCCACGCGCGATGTTGATCACGGAAAGGAAAACGGGCGACGCGCAATCGCGTGCAACCTACTTCTCGCATATCCGCGGTGAGGCAACCGTTAATTCACGTGACGACGCGCTTCACGCATTGGCCGTGATCGCGTTGATGCGAGGCATCTCCGCTGCGATGGCCAGTGCGTCTACGAAAGCCGGATCCAGTGCCAGCGAGCCAAACCAACCATGCTGCGTGCCACTGAGCACCCGCAGCATGTGGCCACGACCACCGGGCAGGCGCCCCATCGGGCCCAGCAGCACATCACGCGCCTTGGCCCAGGCGTCGCGGTCGGACTGGAACAGCGGCGTCAGCCAACGACTCCAGCGCTGGTACACCGCAACGTGCGCCCTGCGTTGCGCCTGGTACGCCTGCAACGCTTCGGCACCACCGCCATGCGTGCGAACGGCATCGCGCAATGCCAACGCATCGAGCAGCGCCATGTTCACCCCCTGCCCCAGCTGCGGGCTCATCGCGTGCGCGGCATCACCGGCCAGCACCATGCGGCCCTGGTGCCAGCGCGTCATCACCGCATCACGGTAGACCGCGCGCGCCATCTGGCCGGCATCGCGCAGATGGGCGAAGCGCGCACTGGCCTGCGGCCACAGTGCATGCAGTTCATCCAGCCAGGGGGCCATGCCGTCGGCCTGCCAGCGCTCGAAGTCGGCGCGTGGCAGGCTCCAGAAGAAGCTCAGGCGCGGCGTGTCATCACCGGGGCGCGTACCGACCGGCAGCAGCCCGATCATCTTGCGCGCGGCCACGTAGCGCTGGCGCAGCTCCCGCACGTGCGGCCAGTCTTCGGCCGGCAGCAGGCACCACAGCGCCCCCCACGGATACACGCGGTCCAGCCCGGCACCGCCGGCGATCGTGCCGCGCAGCGTCGAGGCGGCGCCATCGGCGGCCACCACCAGATCGAACGGACCGTGCATGCGACCGTCGCTGTCGCGCAGGCGGCCCTGCTCGGCATCCACCGCCGCGATGCTGACGCCCGCATGCAACTGGCCTGCACCCGCGCGCGCTTCATCCAGCAGCGAGAACAAGGCCCCGCGCTGCATGCCCAGGCCGTGCAGGCGCGCATCCAGTCCGTCGTAACGCATGTCCATCACCGCGCGCTCGCACGGCGTGTCGCCATACAGGCGGTGCACCGGCGCGGCATGTGCGCGCACGGAATCAAGCAGGCCCATCTGCCACAGTACCTGCAGGCCGCTGGGCTGCAGCAGGAAGCCGGCGCCCACCGGCCCCGGCGTGGGCACGCGTTCGAAGATCTCCACCTCGTGGCCGTCACGGGTGAGCAGGATGGACACTGCCTGTCCAGCGGTGCCGTAGCCGATCACGGCGATGCGCAGTCGTTCCTTCATGGGCGCATTGTGCCCGAGGTGGGTGGATCGCGAACGGGCCGCAGGCATGCCGCGCAAAAAAAAACCCCGCCGGAGCGGGGTTTTCAACGCACTGTCGAGTGGATCACTCGGCCGGCGTGATGTTCGAAGCCTGGGCACCCTTCGGGCCCTGGGTCACGTCATAGGTGACACGCTGGCCTTCCTGCAGGCTGCGGAAGCCCTTGGAGTTGATGGCGGAGAAGTGCGCGAACACGTCGGCGCTGCCATCCTCCGGCGAGATGAAGCCAAATCCCTTGGCGTCGTTGAACCACTTGACGGTACCGTTCGGCATGGTGATGCGAGACCTTATGCAATGAATGGGTGGTGTACGCTGAACCCGCGCACAAGCTGAGTATGCAAAGCTTGCTCGGGGAAGACAATCACCCCCGTGCCAATTCGCCCACCAGTTCCGGAAGTCCGTTGCCGGCCGCCTGCACGTTGGCCAGCACTTCGGCCATCGTAATCTCCTCGCCATCACCACACCCGGCAGCCCAGTTTGCGATGATCGCCAGGCAGGCGTAATCCAGCCCCAGCTCGCGTGCCAGCGCGGCTTCCGGCATGCCGGTCATGCCCACCAGGTCGCAGCCGTCGCGGCGCATACGGGCGATTTCAGCGATGGTTTCCAGGCGCGGGCCCTGCGTTGCGCCGTAGCAGCCACCGTCATGGACCGTGACACCGGTCACTTTGGCCGCGGCCAGGATCTTGCTGCGCAGCATCGGCGTGTACGGGTGGCCGAAATCGACGTGGACCACGTCGGTGCCTTCTTCTTCACAGATCGTGCTGATGCGGCCCCAGGTGTAGTCGATGATCTGGTCCGGGCAGGCCAGCACGCACGGACCAAAGTGTTCGGTGATGCCCCCCACCGTGTTCAACGCCAGCACGCGCTGCGCGCCCAGTTGCTGCAGCGCGGCCAGGTTGGCGCGGTAGTTGATCTTGTGCGGCGGCAGCGAATGGCCTTCGCCATGCCGCGCCAGGAACGCCACGCGATGGCCGAGCAGCGTACCGACGCGCACCGGGCCCGACGGGCGGCCGAAGCGGGTGTCGACCTCGTGGGTCTGCACATCGTCAAGCTTGGCCAGATTGTAGACACCGGTACCGCCGATCACGGCCAGGGCGATCTGTTGCATTCGAAGCACTCCATGAAAAGACGAACGCCGGCACCCGAGGATGCCGGCGGCAGAAGAAGACGCGCCGCGGGCGGCTGCGCCGTTATTCCTTCATCGCGTAGATGGCCGGCACGCAGCGCAGGGTTTCATTGACGTCCATGCCGAAGCCGAACACGTAGCGGTCCGGCAGTTCGATGCCGGCGTAGTCGGCGGTCACGTCCGGCAGCGCGCGGTCGTGCTTCTTCACCGTCATCGCGGCGATGCGCACGTCGGTCGCGCCCTGTTCCAGGCACCAGGTGCGCACACCCTGCAGGGTGTAGCCCTCGTCCAGGATATCGTCAACCAGCAGCACGCGGCGGCCGAACAGCGAAGTGGCCGGCTTGTGCTTCCAGACCAGGTCGCCGCCGGTGGTTTCACCGCGGTAACGGGTAGCGTGCAGGTAATCGAACTGCACGTCCTGGCCGCGCGCGCCCAGTTCCAGCGCCAGCTGGCCGGCGAACGGCAGCGCACCGTGCATGATGGACAGGAACAGCGGCACCTCGCCCTTGTAATCGCGCGCGATGGCGTCGGCGATACCAGCGATGGCCTTGTCGATGGTGGGGCGGTCGACCAGCAGGTCAGCCTGGGCCAGGGCCTGGGAAATGGTGAGGTTGGGCATCAGACGGTTCTTCCAAGGGTTTCAAGCAGACGGGATTGGGTGTCGCCATGGCGGGCATCGGCCAGCAGGCCATCCCAGCCAAGCGCGCCACGGCCGATCAGGCCCAGCAGCGCAGCAGTATTGAGGGAGCGTCCCTGCACCGCGTGCAGGGCTTCATCGACCAGTTCCGGGTGGCAGACCAGCACCACGTCGCAGCCGGCATCCAGATGCGCGTGCACGCGCGCGGGCACACCACCGGCGCTGTGCGAGGCGGCCATGCCGATGTCATCGGAGAACACCACGCCGCGGAAGCCGAGCTCGCCGCGCAGGATGTCCTGGATCCAGCGCGGCGAATAGCCGGCCGGTTCAGGCGCAATCTGCGGGTAGATCACGTGCGCCATCATCACCGCGTCGGCACCGGCGGCGATGCCGGCCTGGAATGGCACCAGGTCCTGCGCGCGCAGCTCGTCCAGCGCGCGCGGGTCGATCGCGGTATCCACGTGGGTGTCTTCCAGCACGGTACCGTGGCCGGGGAAATGCTTGAGCGTGGCGGCCATGCCGACCGAATGCATGCCGCGCACGTAGGCGGCGGTGAACGCGGCCACCACCTGCGGGTCTTCACTGAAGGCGCGGTTGCCGATGGCACGGTTGCCACGGCCAAGGTCGACCACCGGCGCGAAGCTCAGGTCCACACCGCTGGCCCGTACCTCGCTGGCCATCAGCCAGGCGTGCCGTTCGGCCAATGCCAAGGCCTGCTGCGGGTCGGTGGCATACAGCGCACCAATGTCCTGCAGTGGCGGCAGATCGCTGTAACCCTCGCGGAAACGCTGCACGCGGCCGCCTTCCTGGTCCACGCAGATCAGCTGCGGGCGTGGGGCAGCGGCGCGGATGGCCGCGCTCAGATCGGTCACCTGCTGGCGCGAGGCGAAGTTGCGCTTGAACAGCACCACCCCGGCCACGGCATCGTGCTGCAGCCAGTCACGTTCCTGGGCGGTCAGTTCGGTACCGGCAACGCCGATCAGCAGCATGGTCGATCTCCACAACGCGCGCCCGCATGGCGCAGTGCCGCATTGTCGCAGAACCGGCCGACAGGCGCAGTGGTCAGAAAAAGGGGACGGAGGGGATCAAGGCGCAATCGACCCAGGTGGGCTGGATACCTCTTGATCCCCTCCGTCCCCTTTTGGGGGGCAGGTCAGACCTTGCAGCCGTCCGGGCCGCAGGCCTCGTCGCCGTCAGCCGACGCTGCCGGAGCGCCCTGTTCGGCCGCGATCTGGCGCAGGGCGTTGGCGAAGGCCTCCGGCGGCTGTGCCCCGGAAATGGCCCACTTCCCATCGATGACGAAGGTAGGCACCGAAGAAACGCCCAATGCGTGGGCCTGCGCCAGCTTGGCTTCGACCTCGGCCAGGCCGCGGTCGGAGGCCAGCATCTGCGCGATTTCGCCGGCGTCGAGGCCGCCCGCCACGCCGGCCTTGATCAGCACCGAGGGGTCGGCCAGGTTCTGGCCATGCTCGAAGTGGGCGCGGAACAGAGCCTCGCCGACCGCATCCTGCACGCCGTGCTCGCCGGCCAGCCACAGCACCCGGTGCGCCGGCAGCGTGGTCACCCGCACCTGGCCCTGGCTGAAGTCCATCGGCAGGCCCTCGGCACGCGCGGTGGTCTGGGTCTGGCCGAGGATCTGCTCGGTACGCTCGACGCCCCCGAACTTGCGCACGTAGGCCTCGCGCAGCGGCACCGGGGTGGCGTCCGCATCCGGATCCAGCTGGAACGGCTGCCAGTGGATATCGAGTTCAGGCGCGTTCGCGCCCAGCAACTGCACGCCCTGCTGGAAACGATGCTTGCCGATCCAGCACCAGGGGCAGACCACGTCGGAGTAGATATCGATTCTCATCCCCACGACATGGGGCCCGCCTCCCTCGTTAAAAGGGGACGGAGGGGACTAAGTCGGTTCCCGCACAGGTGGGGTAAAGACGACTTAATCCATCCGTCCCCTTTTTGGGGTTCACCACTGTGAATAGGGGTGACTGGCCAGCGCGACGTTGTAGTAGCGCGCATCGTCGGTGACTTCGGCACCCACCCAATCCGGCAGGTCGATCGCCTGGTCGGCGCTGTCCAGCTCGACCTCGGCCACCACCAGGCCGGCGTTGTCGCCGAGGAACTCGTCCACCTCCCAGGTCAGGCCGGCGTGCTCGACCAGATGACGGCGCTTGTCGATCAGGCCACCTACGCACAGCGCCAGCAGTGCGCGTGCATCGTCCACCGGGATCGGGTAATCGAACTCCTGGCGGGTATGGCCGATGGTGCGCGACTTCAGGTTCAACGCGGCGTGGTCGCCTTCGATGCGCACCCGCACCGAGGCGTTCTGGGTGCCGCGGTCAAGCGCCCCCATGTCGTTGATGTAGCCCTGCGCCATCGGGATCACCCGGTGCGCGGCGGCGCGCCAGCCATCGCTGCTGACGAGGAATTTGCGTTCGATTTCGATGCCCATCGCACCATTATGCGCGATGGGCATGACAGATCAGCGCTTCTCGAACACCGCGATGCTTTCCACGTGCGCGGTGTGCGGGAACATGTCCATGGCACCGGCGCTGACCAGGGTGAAGCCCTGTTCGTTGACCAGGTAGCCGGCATCGCGGGCCAGCGAGCCCGGGTGGCAGCTGACGTAGACGATGCGCTTGAACTGCTTCAGCGGCAGCTGCTGCAGCACTTCGATCGCGCCCGAGCGCGGCGGGTCCAGCAGCAGCTTGTCGAAGCCCTGGCGCATCCACGGCGTGCTGCGCTGATCCTGGGTCAGGTCGGCGCTGAAGAACTGGGCGTTGGCCAGGCCATTTCGCTCGGCATTCTCACGGGCACGCGCGACGAGGCCGGCATCTCCTTCCACACCCACCACTTCGCGCACGCGACGCGCCAGCGGCAGGGTGAAGTTGCCCAGGCCGCAGAACAGGTCCAGCACGCGCTCGTCCTCACCCGGTTCCAGCAGGTCCAGGGCGTGGGCGATCATCTTCTCGTTGAGCTTGGCATTGACCTGGATGAAGTCCAGCGGACGGAACGCCAGCTCCACATCCCACGGCGCCAGCCGGAACGACAGCGGCACGCCCTGCCCGTCCAGCGGCTGCACGGTGTCCACGCCACCGGACTGCAGGTAGATCACGAAGCCATGCTGCTGGCCGAAGGCAGCCCAGGCCGCACGATCGGCATCGCTGAGCGGCTGCAGGTGACGCACGGTCAGGACCACGGCCTGGTCACCGGCGATGAACTCGATCTGCGGGATATCGCGCTTGCCATCGAGCGATTCGATGAAGGTGGACAGCGCCTCGACCTTGGTGCCGATCTCCGGGATCACGGTCAGGCACTGGCTGAGGTCGGCGACGAAACGCGGATCCTGTTCACGGAAACCGACCAGGGTCTTGTCCTTCTTCTCGACCCGGCGCACCGAGAAGCGGCCCTTGCGCCGGTAGCCCCAGCTCTCGCCGACCAGCGGCGCCAGCACGGTACCCGGCTTCACGTGGCCGATGCGTTCCAGGTTGTCCATCAGCACGCGCTGCTTGGCGACGATCTGCTGGTCTTCGTCCAGGTGCTGCAGCACGCAGCCGGCGCAGGTGCCGAAGTGCGGGCACTTCGGGGTCACGCGCTGCGGCGAGGCCTTCAGCACTTCCACCGTGCGCGCTTCGTCGAAATGGCGGCTGCGGGCGGTCTGTTCGGCCATGACCACCTCACCCGGCAGTGCGCCGCTGACGAAGGTGACCTTGCCGCCTTCACCCTCACGGCGGGCGACGCCGCGACCATCATGGCTGAGGTCGAGGATCTCGGTCTGGAACGGGGTACGGTCGATGCGGGAGCGGGATCGGGCCACGTGGCAACAGGCTGCGGGCAAAAATGGGGGCGTATTGTCGCAGATCCTGACCGGCAGGGCCCGGACCCGCTTGCGCCCGCCGCCGCCGTGCTTGATGATTGCAACAGCTGACATGGAGGCAGCCCTGATGCAGATGACCCCGCGGGCCAGCCGGCCCCGCTTCCTGCTTGTCGAGGACGACATCATCAGCCGCGGTTTTTTCAAGGCGGCGTTGGAAACGTTACCGGCGGACGTGGACACCGCAGATTCACTGGCCAGTGCGCTGGCGAGCGCCGAACCCGGCGCGCATGACCTGTGGCTGATCGACGTCAACCTGCCGGACGGCAACGACGCGCAGCTGCTGCGCGAACTGCGCCGTTCACACCCCGATACCCCCGCGTTGGCGCATACCGCCGATGGCGACACCTCCATCCATGCCCGCCTGCGTGAAGCTGGCTTCAGCGACACGCTGGTCAAGCCGCTGGGCCGCGACCAGTTGCTGAAAGCCGTGCGCCGCGCGCTGGTGAACAGCCCAGCGGGGATCTTCGTTGCCCCGGCCCCGGCAGCGGTCGAGCTGCAGGTGCAGGACTGGGACGAGACCGCGGCACTGGCCGCGCTCAATGGCCAGCGCAACCACCTGATCGCCCTGCGCGAGCTGTTCCTGGCCGAGTTGCCGGGGGTACGCGACGCGGTCGAGCAGGCCGTGGACCAGCACGACGAGCGCCAGCTGCGCAGCCAGCTGCACCGGTTGCAGGCCAGTTGTGGTTTTGTCGGGGCGGCACGGCTGGGACGCGCGGTGCGGCAGCTGCATCATGCGCCGGAGTCAGGGCAGGCCCAGGACGGGTTCCGCGCGGCGGTGGCGGCCCTGCTGCATTGAGGGTGTTCGGCAGGGCTTGCAGCCCTGCACCTGCTTCAAGCCAGAGCAACAGCCGAAGCAACGGCAACAGCGGGCATCCCGTGGAATGGCGGGGCACTGTGGGTATGCGGGGACGGCGCAAGTACGTCCATGTAGCCTTGGTCGCGCCATCCATGGCGCTCACACCCCGCAAACCCACAGTGCCCCGCCTTCGACAGTTGACCGGTGGCCAGTAGATCCACGCCATGCGTGGATGAATCT
>NZ_JAOCCT010000006.1:0-204323 GCF_029840555.1 Stenotrophomonas sp. GD03877
TGGGCGCAGGAAACGCCGGTAGTACCGTCCGCTGGCCGGCAGACGCGTTGATGGAACCGCCGCGAGCGGCGGCGCCAACCAAGGTTGGCGACTACCGATGGCAGAGGGATCAGCGGGAGATCCACGCCATGCGTGGATGCTCTCCGCGAGGAACCAAGGCGCCGACCAAGGTTGGCAACTACCCACAGCAGGCCCGCGCCGCAATCGTTTGCCGAATAGGTCCACGCCGCGCGTGGATGCTCTCCGCGAGAAACCACGGCGCCAACCAGTTCGGGCCGCTACCGGCGTGACCCATCACGCACAACACGCAAAAAAACGGCGCCCCGCGGGCGCCGTCTTCATCGGGATCACCTGAAAAACGGGATCAGGCGACCAGAGCCTCCTCATGTGCTTCCTGCTGGCGGAACACCGAGACCGCCTCAGTCAGCGTCCCCGCCTGCGACTGCAGCTCACGTGCGGCAGCGGTGGCTTCTTCCACCAGCGCCGCGTTCTGCTGCGTGGCCTGATCCATCTGCACCACGGTCTGGTTGATCTGCTCGATACCGATCGACTGCTCCTGCGACGCTGCAGAAATCTCGCGCATCAGGTGGCTGACATCCTCCACGCCGTCGACAATACCCTGCATGCGCTGCCCGGCGTCGGCCACCAGCTGGGCACCTTCGCCCACCTGCCGGCCCGCTTCGTCGATCAGCTTCTTGATCTCCTGTGCGGCCGCCGCCGAACGCTGTGCCAGCACGCGCACCTCGCTGGCCACCACGGCAAAGCCTCGGCCCTGCTCGCCGGCGCGTGCTGCCTCCACCGCTGCGTTCAACGCCAGGATATTGGTCTGGAAGGCAATGCCGTCGATGACGCCGGTGATGTCGCCGATCCGCTTCGAGGCACCTTCGATGGCTTGCATGGTATCCACCACCCGCTGCATGGCCGTGTTGCCGTCACTGGCAGCGCTCTGCGTGGAGGCGGCCAACGCACTGGCCTCACGCGCATGGGCGGCGTTCTGGCGAACGGTGGCGGTGAGTTCCTCCATCGATGCTGCAGTCTCCTGCAGGTGCGCGGCCTGGCGCTCACTGCGCTCGGACAATGCGCCGTTGCCGGCGGCAATCTCGCTGGCGGCGGTACTGATCGACGCCGCACATTCCTGGATGCGACCGACCATGCGTGCCAACTGCCCGGCCGTGGCATTGGCATCGCGCTGGATCGCGGCGAAAGCGCCGTGATATTCGCCGTGCATGCGCCGATCCAGATCACCGTTGGCCAATGCCGAGAGCATCTGCCGCACTTCGTTGACGGTGCTGCCGAGCGTATCGAGCAGCTGGTTGATGCCACCGGTAAGGCCATCGAGGAAGCTGGCACCTTCAGTGGCCTGCAGGCGCTGGTCGAGGTCACCGGCCGCTGCCGCTGCAACGATGCCGGCCACGGCATTCTCCAGCGCGAGCTCATGGGTGCGGTCATGCCACTCCACGGCGAAGCCCAGGCGCACGCCCTGCGCGTCGAACACCGGGGTGACCACCTGGGCGAAGTGCACCGGGCCGATCTGCACCTTGCCGTTGTGCGTGACCTGCAGGCCGTTGAGGATCGCGCGGATACGGTCCGGGTTGGCATGGAAACGATGGATGCTGCTGCCGACCAGGCGTTCGGCATCGAAGTCAGGGAAGGCCTGGCGCAGCGTCGCCTGCTGGTTGCGCAGCAGGGCTACCACCGAGCGGTTCACATAGCGGATCACGTGGTCGTTGTCAGCGATCATCATCGCGGTGCGCGAGGCATCCAGCGCCTGGCGGATCTGCGCGTTCTCGGCATGCGCCGCTGCCTCGCGTGCACGCTGTGCCTGCACGTGGCGTGCGGTGTCGGCCAGGGCGTGGGCGAGTGAACCCGGTGCATAGGCGCTGGTGTCGGCATGTGCACCAAGATCGGCACCGGTGGCGATATCGCGTGCCAGCGCGGCAAGACGACGCGGGCCGTGGCCAAGGGCCTCGGTCTGCTGGCGAAGGCGCAGCGCGACCTGGCCGAGGAACAGGGTCAGGGCCGCGAACATGCCGGCCTGCAGCAACGTTGGCCATAGCGCGGCATCACCCTGCAACGGTGCCAGCAGGGCGAGCGTACCGACGCCACCGGCCAGCCACACCGGAAGGCGATCGCGGTGGCCCAGCAGCACGCCCAGCAGCAGCGCAATCGGCAATGCCGGTGACAGGCTGACGATCGCGCACAACACGGCCAGCTGCAGCGACAACAGCAGTGCCAGACCGTTGCGGGCGACGGCCCGGCCTGACTGCAGTCCGCCCAACCAGGCGGCTGGCAGCACGGCGACGGACGCCAACGCGGCGGCCTGCAGCTGCGGGCCACGCAGGGCCAGCACCAGGCCAGCCAAGGCCAGTGCCGCGCTGCCGATCTGCAGGTGGCGGTCAGCGCGGCGGGCGAGCTGCTGCAGATGCGGCAGGCGGCCGGTATCGGGGGGACGGGAGGATGCAACGGACATCGGCGACTCCTGGATCAGCAAACGACAACGGCCACGCCGCGGCTGTAACGGCGCGCGATAAATCGCCCGCCCGAGGTGAGATAAACGGTAGGCGGCCAATGTTGCGCCCAGCGGAATGAAATTGCACGGGGCGGAAACCGCCCCGTGCCCTGGCTTCCCTACCAGGTCGTGTAGATCAGCTCCCTCCGCTGAACAGCCTGGCGGCCGATCGTGTAGCGGATTGGCACCACCCGATCCCTGAACTGACTGAAGACCTCCCGCATGGCCGGGTGATCGTTGATCGTCAGGATGGCCACGCCACGTAGCCCCGCCATCTGACGGGCGAGCTCTTGATACTGGTCCATGCCAAAGGGAGCACCGTACCCCTCGGTCTCCCAGTACGGCGGATCGAGGAAGAACAGGCTGTCGGCGGCATCGTACTTGGCCATGCACTGCTGCCAGGGCAGGTGCTCGACAGTGACCTTGTGAAGCCGGAGGTGCGCTGCGCTCAGATCCTCCTCAATGCGCAGCAGGTTGAGGCCCTTACCGCCCCGGCCGAAACCGGGAGTCTGGCCGGTCGCCTTGCCACCCCAAGCCAGTCGCTGCAGGTAGTAGAAGCGTGCGGCACGTTGGATGTCGGTCAGGGTGTCCGGGTGCTGGAGCTGGCACCATCTGAACATCTCGCGGCTCGTCAGCGCCCATTTGAACTGGCGGACGAACTCTTCCAGGTGGTTGGCCACCACCCGATACAAGCGCACCAGCTCGCCGTGGCAGTCGTTTAGGACTTCAGCCCTGGCCGGCTCCCTGGCGAACAGCAGAGCCGCGCCACCAGCGAATGCCTCGACATAGGTACGGTGGGGGTTCTCGGCCACCAGCGGCAGCAGGTGCGGCAGTAGGCGGGTCTTCCCGCCCGGCCAGGGGAACAGCGTTGTGGTCTTCATTCTCAGCCTCTGCGATGAATCTCGGCCAGACTGAGCCTCCCCGCGCGAGGGGGCTGGGCCTTGGCCAATTGCACGCGGGCTGTCGCGTGTGTTGCGGCGTCGGCCGATCAGTTCCCGCTGATCGGCCGGCGCCCAGTTCTCGAACTACTTGTCGGACTCGAGGGCCATCAGGCGGGCGTCCAACGCCTCCACCTTGGACGCCATCGCATCGCTCTCCGCCGCCAGCGCCGAGACCATGAAGCACAGCAGTTCCTCTTTGCGGAAGCTGTAGCGGTTGCCCGCTTCGCGTGCGCGCTGCATCAGCTCGCGCCCAGCCTCGACCGCTGGTTCAAGCTCGGTGCCATCGTCATCGAGTAACGCGTCCCTGGCGGGCCACTCGTGCCACTGCTCCGGCTCAGCCTCCCACTCGTCGTAGCAGATGAACGAATAGGCGAACGGATCGAGGCCGTGCACGCTCATCACGGCCATTGCTGCCTGCACAGTCGGGCCAGCGTGCAGCCGGTCGCCAGTCAGCCACTCCCAGATCGCCGGAAGCCGGGCCAGCTTCGAACCTGCCTTGCGCTCAGCCTCCGACAGCGGGCGCGGTTCAGTCTTGAGGCGCTCGTCGGAACCGACAATGGGTGCATTCTGAACGTAGAGATTCGACCAAACCGCCGTCGATGCCCCTAACGCAGTGGAATTCGAAGTATTTGGTCGAACATTATTCGCAGGGTTGTCTACGATTACCCTGTCGCTGATCCACGTAATTCCTGTCGCATATGCGCGCAAATTCTTGACTGATCCTGCGTAAAGACCAATAAGCATCTGACTGGAACTTACAGGAAGGTCGTAGTAGATGTTGCCGGGGAATGATGGGTTGCTAGCTGGATAACTGGTGATTCTCGGGCCCGTTGTCGTGCCACCAGCCACTTGGAGTGTGAGCCTCGTAACTCCATTCAGAACAAGATCATCAACTGAGATCGAAGTGATATCCGTGTTTGCGCCGCTGGCCGCCGCACCCAGCGCCGTCCGCTGCGCGGCCTGGGTAGTGGCGGCAAGGAGGGTGCGGCCGACGCTGGTAAGGTCGTAGGTCGCCCACGCCAAGCCGGTGTAGTAGAGGGACTTGTCGGCGGCAGGTGGGTCCATGCCAGCCACGTTAAGCAGTCCCGCCCGAATCGCACTGACCAGGATCTTCACATTGCCGCCCCCTTGGACAGCAGGAATCGCCTCATTGCCGGTGAGCGCGGCGGCAGCCGGCAGGCCAGAGATCTTTACGTCGACCATTTTCGTTACTCCAGAATCAGGGGGTCGCCCGCTTCGGTGACCAGGCGATCGGCCGCCTCGGTCACCAGCTGCGCGCGGTACAGGAAGGTGTGCTGCTGGATCTGCCAGCTGCGGTAGCCGTCACGGATGGCCTCGACCTCGACACGGATCTGCTTTCCACCGCTCCCATCGGGCGGCGTGTAGGTGTCGGTCGTGCCGCTGATGGCTGACTGCGTCCGCACCAATGCGCCAGCGAGGTACCAGCGAACGGTGTAGGTAGTGCCTGGCTCCGGCCCGATGTTGCCCTGCGTGGTGTCGACCAGCTGGTCGGCCTGCAGGATGCGATCGCGGTGCGCCCACTGCACTGTCAGTTCGGTGCCGAAGGTCCACAGCTCTGGCGGGTAGGCCTCGCCCTGAAGGCGCAAGCGGCCGGGCGGATAAGGCCGGATCTGGCGACGTTGCAGCGTCAATCCGATCGTCGTGGCCAGATCCGGGTTCAGCTCGCCCTGGCTGGTGCGGGTGATCAGCTTCGCCTGGGGCGATTCGTTGGCCATGTACTCACGGCCATCGAAGCCGACATATTCGTCGGTGAACCACACCCGCGTACCCACGGCATGCGGCATCGGCACAGTGTCCACGCAGCCACGGGCCACGGTCAGCGTCGCCGCCACCGGGTCGATCGAGACCACCCGGACCAGCTCGTCATCGATCAGCGCCTCGGTGCCGACCTCGATCATGTCCAGGCTGACGCCGGCGGACAGCGCGATCGCCGTTGTGGTGGCCGTCATTGCGGTGATCAGCAGGCCAGTGGGAGCGAAGTCGGCTGCGCCCGCCTCGGCGAACGGCGCGCTTCCCAACCGGGTCTGCAACGTGTAGCCGAACGCCACCGAGGTCGGCCGTACACCGATCGAGGTCAGGTAGCCGACGTCAGGCGATACCGCAGCCAGCTCCGACGCCCCAAGCGCCGTGGCCAGGTCGCGGTAGCTGGCCTCCTGCAGGCGCTGCACGGTGACCGGCTTGGGCTTGGTATCCGGCTCCACCCAGGCGCTGTCCGAAGGCTGGATGTAGCTGGCAGCGGCCATGCCGGCGACGTCCTGGACGACGGTCAACACCACGGCCGTGTCGGTCTGTGTGCCGTCGTCGACGTCCAGGATGCGCACTGGCATGCGTGCAACGCCGCGCCGTGGCCACGACAGGGCACGCACCTGCCCGCGTTTGAAGGGGCCGGCATCCTGGCGTACCCGGATCTTCACCCTGCAGGGCAAGCTGCTCACTGCCGCCACTTCGCGCGCCGCAACCCGCCCCGCGAGCGCAGCGTTCCACAGGCCGGGATAGTTCTTGCGACTGCTGACGACCCGGCCCTGCGCCTGAACGCTGGCCAGGTTCTGGTAGGTGACAGCTGCGTCCTTGTTGGTGGCGATATCCCGGTAGACGATCGTGATCTCATTGACGCTGCCTTCCAGCATCGGCTGTTGCCACTCCAGCAGCTCGATGATGTTCGCCGGGCCGATCTCCTCCAGGGTGGCTGGGTCATAGTCCGGCCGCACCAGCACCAGCTCGGTCAGCCCCGTCACCGGATCCTCGATGCGCATGCCACCAATGTGGTCGCACACCATGTCCATGAACTCGCCTGCAGGAACTGATCGGGACCACTTCAGGCACAGGCCGAACCCTTCGTTCTTCAACGTCTGTGCCGCCTTGCGGAAGCTTTCGTCGTTGATCACGTCGATCGGGTGGCCCATGCCCTCTGTGCGCACCTGATAGATGATGTGCGCCGGGTTCATCCCTTCATCGATCTGCACCAGGTCGCCCTGCCAAAGCCCCTTCTTCCAGCCTTGGCGCCAGCGCGAGACCTTCTTCGTCCAATTCTTGATGTACGGGTTCATGGCCGACACCTGGCCATTGAAAACCGTCGTGAACAGGCCACGGGCGGCTGGCCACGGGCCGGGCACCAGCGACTGCAGATAGGTGCTTGGCATCTGGGCGGGCTCGCCCATGCGCACCTCCAGCGTGCCGACGATGCCGCCTTCGCCCTTGTCGCCGCCGAAGATCTCCGGCGCCAGGATGGTGATCGAGCGAGACGCCGTAATCGGGCCGGTGGCAGGCACCGTCCTGGGGATGTTCATCCCGAGCACCTTGGTCCATGCCGTTTGCGCGCTACCGTCCCAGACCTTGCGGTCGCCTACGCGGATCTCCCGCAGTGCGTCCACCGGGCCGAGGCATTCGCCCATATAGAGGGCCATGTAGTAGCGATAGCCTACGGTCTGTTTCTTGCCACTACCCACGGCCAGCCTCCTCGCGGGCGATCGCCGCCAGGCGCCGTGCGAAGGCGTCGTCCAGCGCTTCGAACTGCTCTACCGGCAGGCCTTCATCCAGGAAGCGACGCAGATCCAGACCGTGACGATCCATCCAGCTGCGGATGCCGGCGGCGCACAGCACGCCGCTGTGTTCGCCCAGCTTGGCCGCGCGGGCGTGCTCGACGGTAACCAGGACAGGACGATCCATCACTTCTTGCCACCCTTGACCTTGATCGGTGTGGTGCGCAGATCGCCGTAGAACAGCACGTTGGGATCATCGATCCAGTTCGTACCGAAGACCATGCTGCACTCGCGACCGTCCTCGGCGGTGGGGACATTGAAGTCCTCCAGGGCGGCCGGCTTCGGAACCGTAGGCTTCGGGCGCATCACGTAACTGACGATCAGCGCCACGATCATTACGACGATTTGAACCCACATAGGAGGCTCCTTTAGAAGATGGGATCGGGTCCGAAGGGGTTCTTCGGCGGTATGGTGTGCTGGCCGCCGTAGTTCGGTGCGTTGTTGAACTTCTCGTGGCAGATCTGCAGGGCGTGGCCACAGCCGGGGTAGGCGGATACCAGTGCGCCCGCTGCGAGCGGCGCTGCGGTAAGCAAGGTGAGGGTCGGCCCAACATGGCCCACCACGAAGCGGTACTCGACGGCCGTGCCCTGGACCCACTTGATGAATCCACCGACGAACCAACCGTCCGGCTTCGCCGCGAAGGCAGTGGACGTGATCGTCTGAGCGGATGCGGCTGACAACACGCCATCGACCCGGAACAGCTCCGGATTCAGACCGCAGTCGGCGTCGAACAGCGCGAACGGACACTGCGCCTGCCAGCACCGGCGGAGGCCGTTCGTCGCAGCGGCGCCGGCATTGCTCTGACAGGTCAGGAGCAGATCATTCTGCCGCTCGCTGAAGTCGCTCAGCACCCCGTTCCAGGTGCCGCGGATCGCGCCGTCGCTCTTCCGGATCCGCCGCCAGCGAACGACGATGCGATCGGTCGGCGGAAATGGCCGCAGGACTGACGCCAAAGAGATGGACAGCGGTACGGTCACCTCCAGATTGGACCTGGCCTCCTGTGCCGACTGGCCAAGGCGACCGCGTTTGATCGCCTCGGGGCTGAACGGCTGCGCATCGTAGATCTCGACCCGATCGCTGGACGTGTAGCGCCAACGCTGGGAACCGCGCCCAAATTCATACAGCTCGACATGGCGGGAGAACAGGCTCACGGTTCGCTCTCCTCAGCGCCAATGCCGGCGAAGGACACGCGGCAACGCGCGACGCCCTCACCATCGGTTTCATGGGACAGCTCCACGGTGTCGGAACTGAGGCGGGCCAGCACCATCCAGCTGATCAAGCGGATGGCACTCGGCTGCAGGGCGATGCCGTGCGGCGCGTCCAGCTGCAGGAACTCCCGCTGTGGATCCAGCTCTGTGGCCTCTATCAGCTGCCGGTACAGCACCTGGCCACTGAACAGCTCGATGCGCAGGTGGCGCCGGCCGGACTGAGCACGCCCGAAGCGGGCTACGCCCGCCCAGGCGACCACGATGCCGCTGGAGGTGGTCAGGGCTGGCTCGACCAACTCCAGATCGTCGGCCCAAGACGGCACCCACAGCGCAGCCGCGCGACCCTGCAGCCAGTACAGCAGGCTGCGCAGATTGGCCTGCTCGGTGCGTCCCCAGGTTTGCCAGGCGTGTGACTGCAGTGGCCATGCCTTGCCGGTGATGTCATCGACGGCAACAGGGCCGATATCGCCATCGATCACCACCAGCTGCCGGCCGAACTCGGCCGTCTGCGCCTGGTCGAGGTCGGGACGCTGCTCCAGCACAGGTCGACCGCGATAGACAGCCGCCGGCGCAGCTGCCGGCCAGTCGCAGGTCTCCACCGCAGCCAGGCGCACGGTCGACCGCATGACCTGGTCGGTCACGCGTTCCAAGCTGGGGGTCTCGGCAATACGAGCCGTCCGGCAAGGCAGCACACGGGTGCCAGGTGCCCAGGCATTGGCCGTGGGGCGCGCCAGCTGCAGGCCATCGGCGTTGATATCCGACACCTCGACCAGCTCGTAGGTGGTGACGTCCTTCCAGAGCATGGCCAGGCCGCCGGGGCGGTAGTCGCGCTGCGTGGCGGCCTGTACCGGGATGGACTGCACGCCCAGCGCCAGGCGCGCACTCAGCCACGACACGTCGTTCCAGACCGGCAGCGCCCAGGTACGCGCCGACCAGTCGAACAGCGCGTGTTCAAGCACCTGCCGCTCGCGCCGGTCGGCCAGCACGCTGAACTCCCAAGAGCGCCTCGGCGAACCACGCAATGGGAATCGGGCTTCGCCGCCGCCGATCGACTGCTGCACGTCGGTCGCCCAGGCCAGCGTTTCGGTGACAGGCCGCTCCCAATCCGGCGGCAGCATCCACGCCGACATGCGATTGCCGGTAATCGTGACGGTGCGGCGCCCCAGGGCCACGAAGTCGTAGGACAGCGACGCCGCGATCACCGGCGGGCCTTCGGTCGTGACCGACAGCTGCCAACGTCGCAGCTGGAGCGGCGCAAACGGCAGCGGCGGTGCGCCGGGACCCACCATCTGAACGCCCTCGCCGTTCTCAAGGGTTGCCGAGGTCAGGGTCTGCTGCTGGAGGTAGGAGTTCCAAACCTGGACGTAGCGCACCTGGTTGGTGACCAGATTGCCCAAGTCAATGCGCAGTGGCAGGACGTGGATCCGGTAGTACCAGTCGTCAAACGAGGTGCGCTGTGCCGGGCCAGCTGAGCGCTGCTCGGGCTCGACGATGGTGGCCTCACGGGTGCTCCCCAGGCGGAACACGGAACTGGCCAGCCTGGCGGTGAACGGTACCGGGATGCGGGTACGCGGGACTGCCAGATTGGCACTACGCCAGTACGGCCCGGTGCTGCTCTGGTTGGCGAGAATGATGGCCATCAGGACTTCTTCACGGCCCAGCCATAGTTGCCGCTGGCCGGAGGCGCGTTGGTCGCGCTGCTCATGGCCAGCTTGCGCAGCCAAGGAAATACCATCCACGTGTCTTCGCCGATGGTGATCTCCTGCTCGGGCTCGAGCTTTTCCAGGTAGCAGGCACGCAAGCCAGGCACCCTACCGATGGGCGACAGATAGGCACTGCTGCCTGGGCGGCGAATGCTCAGCTCGATGGGCTGCAGGATGCTGCGGCCGGAGAAGGTGTTCTCGTCGGCCCCTGCAAGGGCGTACCCCAGCCACAGACTGTCGTAGTTGGAAGACGTCGTGGTTTGATAGATCGAGCCGACACCACTTCCAGCCTGCCCTTCGGTCTCGAGCGCACCGCCGTAGTAGTTGCACAGCCGGTGGTAGCTGTTGACACGTCCATCCTCCACCGAATCGGCGCGCACGTGTCCACAGCCGGTCTCGCTGGTATTGTGACCAAATAGGACGACGTTGCTGCCGGACGTTGTGACCATGCCGCTGTAGCTGCCGGTCTTGTTCCAGTAGGTGCCATCGGCATAGGTCCCACCAGCGTAGCTGCCCGCCTTCTCAAGCACACCGAAGGCATGATGACGGTATTCGCCCGCCACGGCCTGGGCGAGGGCGACGTGGATGGCCGTGCCGTTGGCGAACAGTTTCAGCCGCGGGAAGGGTCCAGTGAGCACCCAGGAAAACGCATTGCGCGGCGAGGCCAGCGGCTGGGCGGTGACCGCTGCGTCGCCGTTGTACCCGATGGAAATCCGTGAGCCCAAGGATGTCTGGTCACCATTGAACAGGTGAACGTAGTCGGAGACCCCGGGAATGCGAACCGTTGCGGTGCGATTGGTTCCGACAAGGTTGTTGCGCTCGACGGTCCACCCGTTGGCCTGGGCAAACTGAACCACCAGGTCGATGACTGTCTGGACGTTGGGAACGTTATTGAACTCGGCGTAGGCCATCTTTCACTCCAGGGCGAAGGCGGCGAACTCGCCATCACCAGTGCGGAACACATTGGGAACCAGCAGGTGATCGACACTGCCGACCGTTGCAATCTGTTCGGCGGTGGCGCCAAAGGACGGCGTGTAGAAGACGCCATCGAAGCTGCCGTAGAACTGGCCGCCTTCGGGCATCTCATCAACCCGATTGCCGCGATCGACACTTCCCGAGCTCCAGCCGATGCCGATCAGTTGCCCGCGCTGCAACCAACGCTGCCCATCCAGGCAGCCACGCACGTTCTGGTTGCGCAAGCTGCGGCACCACGGTGAAGCGATCCGTCCCGTGACAATGGCCGAGGTCCCATAGGCATTACGTATCGGCAACCACGATTGCATCGGCGTGAATAGATAGGATTGGCTCAGGCTCGTGTTGGAACGCCCGTCGGCACTGGGATTCCAGAAGTTCGAATGGGAGTAGTCATCCAGCGATGCCTGGGCGTTCCTTCCGAGGTAGGACGCGCCAATGAACAGCGGGTAGCTCCAATCCCCGGGCAGATGCTCGGGAAGGATGAAGCCGGCATACATGGCGTCATAGCGGCCATTGATGCGGGTGATGACCTTGAAGCAACGCCCGCTGGCGATGAACCAGTACTTGATCGGGGAGTTCACCCCCAGGATCGAGATGTAGTTTGAATTGGCGCCGGGCGGATCGATGCTGGGCGCTGCCGGGTTATAGGCAATGTGCCCGCGCAAGGTCAGGTTGTAGTAGTTGCTTGCCGGCACGACCTGGGCCAGCAAAGACACATAGATTTCATCCTCGCCAGCCAACCCTCGACCCTTGAGCGACACGAAATCGCCGGCCGCGATCGGGCCGCTGGCCACGCCGCCCACCACCTGCCACTGCTGGTTCGCTGCCACCAGGGCCGCGTTGGTGGTCAGGAAATCCCGAAGGCGGGCCATGAGGTCGGTGATATTGGCTGCGGTGTCGGTTGCCCAGGCCATGTTCAGAGTCCCAATACTTGGCGGATCGCCGCAGAGTTGCGGTTGATCTTGTTGATGACGGTGGTGTCGCTGCCCGGATCGTCCAGGTACTGGTCGAGCAGGTCCGGCGACACCTGGTTGATCACTCGCAAGCCCAACTGCGCGGCAGTGCTCGGCGGCGCCGAAGCTGCGCTGGTGAACACGGGGGACCGTTGCAGCATGGGCATCGATGCCACATGCCCTCCGTCGGCATAGCCGCGCCAACGATCGATTGCCGCCATACCGACCTGGTTGAAGGCCGACAGGAATGCCAGCGCACCGGGCTGGCGCACCACCTCCTGTCGGTGGACGAACTCACCGGCGTGAACAAAGCCCGCCAGTTGGTACTTGCCACCCGGTCCGGTGAAGCCGCCGCTGGAGTAGCCGGCCGCGCTGGAAACGGCCATTGCCGCAGCAGCAGCCTGCATCTGACGGGCCGCCTGGGAAATCGCCTGCGCGCCGACAATGAGTCCCACGCTGGACGAACCAAGGGTGGTGGCCGAGGTCTCCAGTTTGGAGGCACCCACACTGACGATCGCGCCCGCGGCCGCAGTAGCTGCCGCAGCCTTGGCCATGTCCTGCGCGCCGTCACCACCGCCATTCCCTTTGTCGCCGGCGAAGAGCCCCATCAACTTCATGGTCGCGGCCTGCGCCAACTGCGCGGCCGCGAATTCGGCAATGCCTTGGGCGATGCTGAGGAAGAAGTTCCGCACCGACTCGGATAGCGAATCGGTTTGCATGATCAGCGAGGTGAACAGGTTCGAGAACGATCCTTCAAGCGTGTTACGGATGGACTGTTGGAGCAGGTTTGTGGTCGCCTCCATCTCCTGCAGCTTGAGTTTGATCTGCTCTACGTTTGCCACGGCAGCAGGATCACCCAGCGCCTGAGCTGCGGCCTCCATTTGGGGAACCAGCTCACGGAGGGCACCTGACTGCTGACGGTAGAGATCGACCACGCGCTGCTGCGCGCCCGCCTGAGTGATCAGGCCAGCCTGCAGCTCCAGCTGAATCCGCTGCTGCTCCAGTGCAATCCCGCCAATTACCCTGTCGTAGGCCTCCTGCAGATTCTTGAGGTCAGTACTGGCCTTGCTCAGATCCATCAGTTTGGAAATGTCGGCGGCATCCGCTGCTCGGCCCGCAGCCTCCAGCTCTTCCTTCAGCTTCGTCAGCTCGCGCGTGGTCTTGGCCAGCTCTGCGTCGGGACCACGTCCTTGCAAGGCTGCAATGCGATCACGGATGTCCAGCATCTTGCGGTCGGCTTCGACCCGGAGGTTGGCCAGATCCAGCTTCTTGGCTTCGTCCAGCAGGTCCTGCTTGGTCTTCGCCGAAGCGTTCTGGAAATTCCCCTCGGCAATGGCCGCCTGGATGCGGGACGTTTCGGTCGCCTTCTTGCGGGTCTCATCCAGCGTTCCGACCAGATCGATCTGCTGCTTGAGCCGCTCCAGCTCCCGCTGTGCGGCGGCCTCATCTTTCTGGCTCTCGGTCTTGGGCGTCTTTCGAGTGCGCTCTTTGAACTTCTCCTGCAGCTGGGCGACCCGCTTGTCATAGGCGCCG
Organism: Stenotrophomonas sp. GD03877; assembly: GCF_029840555.1. NCBI lineage: Bacteria > Pseudomonadati > Pseudomonadota > Gammaproteobacteria > Lysobacterales > Lysobacteraceae > Stenotrophomonas > Stenotrophomonas sp. GD03877. The sequence continues at coordinate 13,383 of NZ_JAOCCT010000006.1, forward strand.
CCGCTGACGCTGCCATCGTCGCCGAAGCTGACACCCTTGAGGAGGTCGCTTCCTGGATTGGCCTTGCGCAACTCGCGGAACTGCTTGGCAACCTCTTCGGTTGCCTTCTTCAGCTTCTCGGCCTTGCTGGCACCCTCTTCGAGACCTGAAGCGATCGCCTTGGCGGCTTCGACGCCGGCATCTTGGACCCGCTGGGCCTGGCCGGTGCTCTCGGCGGCATTGACGTCACGATCGTAGGCGGCCCGCGCCTTGCGGAGCCGGTCGATCTGCTTGATCTGCTGGTCGTAGTAGTAGCCGATGGCTGGGGCATTACCGTTCTTCAACGCCTGCTGCAGTTGCTCGGTCGTACCACGCATCGCCGCAGTTTCTGCCCGGAGCATCGCTTCGGAGTCGGTGCGACCGATGTCCTTCAGTCCTTGCCAGACGCGCTTAAGCGTACGAGCAACGGCATCCCACGCCTGCTCCAGATATCCGGCCCGCGACTCCATTTCTCTGACACGCTGGTCGCTGACATTGGCGATGGCCTCCAGCGCTGTCTTGGCGGCGTCGGTCGCCTTGCCCTGGTCCTCCAGTGCCCGAACCTGTTCGTACACCGCTGCGGTGAGGAAGTGGTACTGCTCGTTGAGCTTGGCCAGCGTGGCCGAAGGCGCCTTGGAGACCTCGACCACCTTGGCGGTGGTGCCCTCAATCGACTCGCCCGTCAATTTGGCCAGGTTGACTGCGACGCTGATCGCTGTAGACAGGGTGTTGGCGGTCAGCTTCCCGCTGGCCGCAAGTTGCTGCGCAGCTGCCGTTGCATCGGAGTATTCGCCAGTGACCGCACCGACAGCATTCGCCTGGGCATAGAGCTGACCACTGGACACGCCAAGTGAATGGCCTGTCGAGATCACAGCGGCGTCGAAGGCTCGCAGCTGCTTGTAGCCCTGCAGCGCGGCAAAGCCAACAACACCCAGTCCGGCGGCCACACCGCCCAGGACGACCACCGCGGGATTGAGCGCACTGGTGAGCGCGCGCGCGGCGGGGACCACACCGCCGAAGGAATCCTTCAGCTGGCCACCCTGCTGGATGGCCACCATCCAGATCGGCATGCCGCTGACGATGCTGGTGGTGATATCGGTGATCTGCGCCGGCAGTTGGCGCATGGCCATCTGGTACTGGCCGGCCGAGATCGCCCCGGCGCCCAGGCTGCGGCTGGTCGCTTCGGCAACCTTGACGGCGTTGCGTTGGACATTGATGCCCGCGAGGGCACGGTTGTACTGCTCGCGGCTGATGCGGCCGGCATCCACCGCCACCTTGAGCTCCTGCTCGTCCCGCTCCAGCTTCTGCAGCTTTACCGATGCACTGTCATAGCGCCCCAGGGCGCCCTCAACAGCACGCTGGCGCTGTTGCTCCGACCGAGCCAGGCCTGCTTCCTGCTTATCCAGCGCCTTGAGCGCGCTGTTGTAGTCCTCGGTGGTAATCAGGCCGCGCGCCATCACCCGATCAAGCATCGCCTCGGTGTCGGCCAGATCGGACATGCTCGCCGCGCCGCGCTCCAGACGTGCATCGAGCTCGGAGATGAGGCGGATCTCATCGGCCACTGTTTTCTGCACCGCCGCGCCGGACGTTCGGACGCGATCTGCGGCGGTGGCCACATCCGCCGACATGGCCTTGGCTGATTCTCCTGCCGTGGCCATGCCCGCCGCGCCGGCGGCCGCCTTCCGGCCAGCATCCTCCATTTGGCTGCCCGAGGCGGCACTGCTGCGGGCGGCCCGATCCAAGGCATCAGCGGCCTTCTTCGCCTCTTTCGTGACGTCGCCCAGGCCGACGCCGGCATCCTGGCCGGCGCCCTTGACCGAGGCGAGCCCCTTCTGGACCACTGGCAGCGCCTGGCGCACCTGCTCGATGTCCAGGGCGATACGCATCGCCAGTTCGAGGTTGCGCGAGGAAGCCATTGTTATTTCAGATCCTTCAGCAAGGTGGTCATCGAATTACCGCCGGCATACGCAGCGTTGACGTCGGTAATGCGTTCCCGCCGTGCCCGCCGCTGCTGAGCCTGGACGTGCTCCCAGGCGAGGGATATCTGGCGCTTGGTCATGCGACCGATATCGCCAAAGCTGTGGCCGTAACCAGCGTTGATCAGGTCGGTGAAGACGCGTCCGTAGCCGACGGGACTGCCTTTTGACTGACGGCGTTTCGGAGCAGGCGGCGGAGAAAAAAACTGCTATTGGCCTGCCACCACAACAGCAGCATCTGTTCACCGTCGGATTCGTTGAGCGTCTCCAGCCACGCTTCCTGCTCCCGCACCTCGGCTGCGTGATCCTTGGCATCAGCCGGCGGCGCTGCGATCGAACATGCCAGTAGATGCCGGATCAGGTCCGGGTGGGACATAAGTGCATCCATCACCTGCAGCATGGAAGGCGGATCGGTGCCTTCGAACATCGGCTGCAGATCCCCAACCAGTGGTGCGGCGGTCTGCAGGATGCGAGCGGCCTCAAAGAAGCCGTATTCGCGCACTGTGATGGTCTTTCCGCCGAGCTGCCCCTGCTGCTGGCCGGCCAGCACGTCCAGCTCACCGGCTACGGCCCCCGGATCCTTAGAGCCGGATCCGGAGGGCTGTTGACCGACATTGCCGATCACCTTGGCCATCAGGCTGCATCCACCAGCAGGGCACGGGCGTACAGGCCGAAGCGCGGATCTGCCTGGCGGACCGGGTCGATCTTGGCCTCGCCGGTGAGCGCAATCTCACCGAAGGTGTCGTTGATCAGCGACAGCGTCTCCGAGGCCGGGAAGGTGACGCGGTGCACCTCGCCGCGGAAGCGCATCGTGGTGCCGTCAACGCTGTTGACGCCGTCGAAGAGCACGTAGTACTCGGACTTGGTGCTTTCGAAGACCTTCACCAGGCTGTGCGCAGCGTACTCGTACGTCTTGGCCACCACCGCCGTCTTAGCGGTGAGGAAGGTGATGATGCCGGTGGTCAGGTTGACGGTGTAGTCGGTGTCCAGCACCAGCGGTGCGGCCGGGGTGCCCCCTTCCAGTGCCAGCGCGCTGATCGCCGCATACTCCAATGCGACCACGTCACCCGGCTTGACCGTACCAATGGCCTCGTTTGCCGCTGAGCCGGCAGCCAGCTCCATGCGGGTGCCGTCCGTGGCCAGCGCCAGGTGATCGGTGTTGAGCTGGCCCAGGGTCAGATTGACGCCGAGGTTGCGCTCGGTGGTCATGGTAGCGCCGACGCCGCGCACACCCGACCAGCTTTCCTTCTTGGTTTCACGGGAGCTGGACATGGTCAGCTCCAGGACGCTGGCATCGTACGCCCAGCGCGCCGGCGCGCGGCTGCCGTCGGCATTGCGCAGGCCCAGGTACACGCGCCCCTGCAGGGAGAAATATTCGGTCTCGGACATGGCTTACTTCGCCTCCTGGGCGCTGGCAGTGGTCGGCTGGCCACTGGCCTTGCGCGACGTGTTGGGGAAAAAATCAGCCTCGGGGGCGTCGATGAAGCCGCGTTCGACTGCCCAAGGCACCAGGTCGGCGGGAACCTCGACTGTTTCGCCGACGGCAATGGGCTTGCGCGACAGCGTCAGGCCCGGCTTCTTGATCGTGTATTTCTGGGTGGTCATCGGGGGATCTCAGGTTGAAGAAGGGCCTGGGTCTTCCATACGTCGACCCACAGGGCGGTAGCGGCGTCGTAGTCCTCGAGGTTGCCCTCGATGAGCTGGCAGGCACGGCCACCGGCAATGGGCGGCGTCCAGCCCAGCAGTGGTTGGCGAACCTTGCCCAGCAGGATCCGGAGCTCATCGATCACCTGGGCGCCGCGCTGTTCGCGGTAATTGCGGCACACGGTCACCACCGCGAAGTTCACTTCGACCAACTGCGCCAGGCGCGTCTGCTGCCCGGGAAACGAAGCGCCGGTCTTGGTCTCCAGCGGCATCTCGCGGGCCAGCAGCACGTAGCAGCACGGTGCAGGGAAGTCGCGCAGCGCCTGGACTGCGGCATAGTCGGCGCTGCCCTGCACCTGACGCAGTTCCTTGTCGCTGACGCCCTGGCGGATGCGATCGCGCACCAAGCCAATGTCGAAGGGCTGCGTGCTCACCGGCCGTAGTCCTGCAGGGTGCCGTGGCTGAACTCCCGCGGCGGTGCGCAGACCTCGGGGGCGCCGCCACTGGGCGCAGGCAGCGGGTCATCGGCACCGAGGCTGAACTTGCCATCGCGCACCAGCTCCAGAAAGCGCAGTGCTTCCTTGTAGTCGCGCACCACCGGATCGGTCCGCTCCTCGGTGTTGACCCGGTCCTTATGCAGCAGGTAGCGCGCAATCCATCGCGCCCAGGTGGACACGATGCCCGGTACCGGCGCCGGCAGTGGCACCGGATAGGGTTTGGGTTTGCGCATGACCAGGTAGCCGTTGATCACGCCGTCGGCGTCGTCCAAGGCGCGCTGCACGTGCGCGGCCGCCTCATCGGCGACCGCCACGTCGGCCGGGTCGAAGGCACTGCGATCGCTGCCGAGCAGCGTGGCATCCATCAGCGCATCGTCCACGACCGGATAGCGCTCCGGTGTGGCCACCTGCGCCAGTTCCTGGGCGAGCTTGGCCGCCGACAGCAGTGCGAGCGTGCAGTAGGACATGACGGCCAGTTACTCCAGCTCTTCCGGAGTGGCCGGTTCGTCACCGAGGACGCCAGCATCCTGGTAGTCCTCGGCCTCGTCCCAGGTCATCTCGATCCATGCCGGCGGCTTGATGACCACGCCGTTGTGCTTGAACGGACTGAGTACTTCGAAGCACCAGGTGCTCGGCGCATCATCGTCACCAGCTGTGGCGGTAGCAGGCGCAGCAGCATCGAGAGACGCAGCATCAGGCGCAGACGCTTCCGCTCCGTTGCCGTCGTCCTGATCAGCCGCTGCCTGATCGCCCTGTGGCTGGTCCACTGCGGCTCCATTGGCTGCGGAGACGGCCGACGAGGCGGACTCTGGTTCGCCGCGGCCTTCCTCCGGCACCGAACCGTCCTTTGCCGGCGACGCATCGGCCGCCTTCTCTTCCGCGACCTCCGGCGCATCGGCCGGCTTGTCGTCCTGGACGGTCTTGGGTGCGCTGGGCAGTGCGGTGCGGGGCTTGGCCACGACGGGATCTCCGAATAGGTGTGGTGCCGTGCTCTCCGGCTGTCACGCATGGTTCTCCGTGCTCCGCACAGCCAGGCCCGCGTTCGCCTGGTGCTGCCGCTCGCTGGGTTGTACGGATGAGCGGCAGCCAATCCGGCGACGTCCTGTCGCCGGCTGCGTATTACAGGCCGGCGCCCTGAATCAGGTAGCCGGCAGCCATACCGGCCAGAACCGGGGTGGCGTCGTTGCTGACGCCGTAGATCCAGCTCTTGGCATTCGCATCCCAGTACGGAAGCTCGACCAGCGGCATGCCTTCGATGCGATAGCCATAGCCATAGCTGGGCTCCTCCACGTTGGCGTTCACGTCCGCACCAGGGCTGACGTAAGCCAAGACAGCCGAAGTACCCCAGACGTCACCGAAGGCACCGTTGTCGTCGGCCACCACACCACCACCGACCACGATGTTGTCGATCTCGAAGATCTGCTTGAGCAGGTCCAGGGTGACCTTGCGCACGCCTGTGTTAGCCGAGCGATCGATCAGCTTCGGATGCTGCTTGAGCTGCTTGAACGACTTGGCAGACAGCAGCATGGTGTTGGGATACAAGCCGATGCTGTCACGCACCGCTTCCTTGCCGGTTTCGACATCCTGCGCCGGGTTTGAGGCGGCGTTGGACCACACGTTGTTGCCAGCCAGTGTCACCTTGTGATCGTTGTCGTAGTTGCTGGCGGAGGTGGCGATCTTGGCGCTGTCCACCTCGTACTCCAGCAGCAGCGAGCGCAGCGCGGTGTTGACAGCTCGCGTGCCCAAGTTGATGCCAGGCACCTGGCTGGCGTCCTTCATGTGCTCGCGTGGCACAAGGGCTTCCAGTGCACTCGGGATGATCGAGTAGGGCTTGCCCTGGTAGCCAAAGCGGATCCGCTTGGTGTTCGAGCCAGGGGCACGCTTGGAGTTGTAGATCTTGAAGGATTCCTTGCCGAACTCGATCACCTGGCCGCCATAGGCGGCGACATCGGCGAAGGGGAACAGCGCGGTGGCCACGAGCTGCGCCTGGCGATAGCCACGGGCGTGCTCGGAAAGGATCGGGTCAACGACGCGAACCTGGCCGGGGGTCATCTGTGCGGACATGTAAATCTCCTGCGGCGCTTGCCGGTCAGTTCGGGATGAGGATCACTTCGAGCACGTCGCCGTCGGCGGCGGCCTTGGCGCCAGGTGCCGCGCGGGCGACGACCTTGCCCGCGTCAGCCGTGACGGCTTTGCCGTCGACGCCGACCTCAAGGGCAGCGCCCGCAGCAATGGCGGCACCTGCGGTCACCTGGGTCGTGCCCAAGACGTCAACCGGAGCCAGTTGTCCGATCGCCGCATCGGAGCGCGTGACGCCGTAGGCGTTGCCGCCGGCAGCTGCTACGCCGCCCGCCGGGGAGACGAAACGGTTGTTGGTAAGGGCTGCCGTGGCCAGCACGGACAGCGTAAGCAGAGCGATGTTCTGGGACATGGTGGGCTCCTGGATAGATGAGTCAGCCGCCGACCGCGGCGACTGCAGCTGCCCAAGACGTGCCAGGGTGCTGCTGCTGATAGGCCTTGGCCTTGTTGAAGAGATCCGCGCGGCCTGCATCCACATGCACTCCCGCAGGCGCTGCGAAGTTCGCGGCTGCGTTCGGCGCGTCGCCAGCGGACTTCTCGCTGAAGTCCACCGCCTTGGGCAGGCTGGTCAGCAGCTCGCGCAGCACCGACTCCGCCGGTTTGGTCACCGTCGTTTCGCCCTCGGCAAAGTTGAGCGGTTCCTTGCCATTGGGCTGGGCCAGCAGCAGCTCCACCACCGCCGGCTGCTGACGGGGCAGCAGCTTGCCTTCCTTCACCAGGCCTTCGGCGAACGCCACTGCATCTTCGCGTCGCGCGGCCTGCTCACGGGCGGCGAGGGCCTTCTCGCGAGCGTCCAGGGTGGAAGCCTGCTGGTCGAGCTGCTGCTGGCGCTGTGCGTGCTCGGCGTTGTTCTGCGGGGACATGGGGTCGATCTCCGATTTGACCTGTTCACGAGTGGGAGGCGTTGCCTGGACGGGCGCAGGCGCACCGAGGGCGCTGCGCGGGAACTGGGTGAGCAATGGCGATGCGAAGAGGGCCGACGCGCGCGAGTTGTCGTCATCGCGTGTGCTGCTCTCGATGCCGCGGATCTGCCAGTCCGGAATGACCTGGTCGGCTGTCTCCAGACCCTGGGTATCGATCAGCCAGTCGCGGAAGCGGCGGAACAGATCCGTCAGCGTCCAGCCCAGCGGGGCCAGCGACATGGCAAAGCACGCAGCGTCATCGCCTTCGGCGAAGGAGGCCGACTTGAGCCCCTTTACTGCCGGCGGCTGCGCACCCAGGAAGCCGATGTGGCGCAGGTAGTACTTGCCCGGCGTCGGGTTCCCCGGCGAATCGGGCATGAAGATGGAGGCGCTGATCTTCTTGAAGCGGCCGTTGTTGACCAGCTCCGCGAAGGCAGGATCTACCTCGTGCGGTTCGGCCATCAGGAGGCCGTCCTTGGCCTGAAGCACTTTGCTCCAGCCATAGGCCGGGTCGTCGGTTTTGGGATGGCCCACCACAATGGGCGCTTCGTGCAGCGCCGGATCGTAGCTGTCGGCGATCTGCTGCACATCCGCCTCGCTGAAGGTCAGCGTGCGGCCGTCTTCGGCAACGTGCGTGCCGGCTTTGAAGATCTGCAGGGTGGCGGCGGGCTGGTTCATGCCGCCAGTTTTCCCGCGCCAGAGGTCGCTGTCTTTGAAACTGGTTTCCAACTTTCGAGGGCGGCAGCGGACTGGCTCATGCCCTCCTTTTTCCCGCAGTACCGTCTCACGTCTTGGGACGGTGCATTGCAGAGAATTTCAACCGCAGATGCACGATGCGCGTGCGGTGATCGTCCTGCGTGGAAACAAGTGCCAGTATCGGCCGCACAGGTGTGTCAGACACCAAGCCGGTGTGGGTGACGCCCGAGTGTGGCGGCGCGCCTGTAGCGGCGCGCAGAGCGCCGCTTATGCGTGAGCTACTCGAAGGCGCCGCTCACGTGATCCTGGGCGATATCCAGCAGCTCCTTCTCATCTTCGCGACTTACACCCAGCCACGGGCGAGCGGCGATGGTGTTCGTGTACGCAGGCATTGTGACCGAGCGCTTGAAGCGCGCGTTCCTACGACTGGCTTTGACGAACCGGCTGCCGCCCTTACCCGTCTTCAGGTGGATATTGGCCGGACGCGCGGCGTGTTGGATGGTGCCGCCGAATTGGTGGATGGCGCCATAGGGTGCATTGGTACCGACCAGGACGGCGTCGTTCCCATCCGTTTGCCATGAGGCCATATCACCGAGCATGTGGAAATCGAACTTCAGAATCGGCACGCCGGGGCGCTTCTTCTGTTTCCAGCGTTTGTAGCTTGGCTCCAGTGCACGCCATCGCTGTCCGGTCGGATCACGCTCCTTCTTGGCTCGCTCGCGTGTCGACCTCAGCAGGTACTCGCCCCAGTCTCTCAGGATCAGTTGCCGTGCTTCGCCCTCCAGCTGGCGCAGCGCATCAGCCAGCGCAGGTGTTGCCGAATCCAGGGTGACTTCGAGCTGCGCCATCAGAGTGCTCCCTGCAGCAGCTGCAGCGTGCCATCGGCGACGCTGCGCTTGAGATCAGAAGGCATCAGCATCTGCAGCTGGGGCTGGATGGTGCTGACGCCCGTTTCCGAGATGGCCACGTCGACCACCATGAAGGCCGGGCGCCCCACCGCAAGGACATACCGCAGGTGGCCTGCGGCCACGTCCAATAGGATGGCCACCGCATCGAGCAGGCGGATAGGCAGCTCGGCTGCGGCGATGGCGACCGCGCCAGGCCGAGTGATGGGGAGCTGCTCAGCCAACACTGCAAAGGCCGCCGTCGCTGGTCGAACGGCAGCGCGCTGCAGCTGCGACACCAGACCGGGAGACAGTGCGCCGGCCAGGTAGCGAGCAGCGTGCGCGGCATCAGCGTCAATGCTGGCCAGCCAGCTGGCGTAGCCGGCCTGCAGGGCGTCCCTGGCACGCGGCCGCGCCAAGGCCCGGGCGGCACTGGCGGCAGCGGGCGCCGCTGGCAGCCGCGCGCCCGTCTCCAGTGCACTCTGCAGAGCGGAGGTCAGTTGGCCTGTCAGCGAGGGCGGTGTGACCGGACCACCACGCCCGCCGGGCCAGTGGTCCGCCGTTGCTCCAGGCGCGTAGCCGAAGCCAGGATCGACGCCTGCCGGCGTCAGCACCGTGCGCGGTCCACCGGGACTGCGCTGCCCGACCGTCACCGACTGCATCACAACCTCAGGGGCCGTGTCGGGGCCGTCCTTGCCCAAGCGGCGCAGATCGCGTTCGTTGAGCGCATCGACGTAGCACTGGCAGCCCCAGCCGTTGGCCGGATAGTGATAGCGCCACCAGGGATCATCATGGCGCAGCACCATGCCATTCCAGGACACGTGCAGTGGCCGGGGGTGTTCGACGGCATCGTTGTGGTTGTAGCGCCAGAACGGCCGTACCTTGATCAGCTGCTGCAGCTGGGCCCAGCGCCCGGCGTTGTAGCTCTGACGCAGGTTGGTTTCGTAGATCACCCGCGAGCGCCAGTTCCGGCCGCCGTTGTAATCCCAGCCATGCGTGGCCACGATGCGGTCGAAGTCTTCGCGGAACTGCTCCAGCGTGCGGCCTTCGGCGATGACACGGTCGATGGACTGCCGGAAGTCGGCCAGCAGTGCGTCACGGTTGGCACCGGCCACCATGAAGCTGGTGTCGTGCTGGGCGTCCCACACGTCCAGGTAGCTCTCGGTGAGCACGTTCTTCTTGCGACGGAAGAACTCGATTTGCTCCTGGAACGGCAGTTGAGCGTAGGCAACCCCAGCCATTGATCAGCCTCCTGCGCCCTGGACGTCGCTGCGGCCGGCCAGCGTCGCTGCCGTCATCGCATCGGCCATCACCGAGGCGTAGTCGTCCAGGGTCATGTTCGGATGTAGCTCGAACAGCCGGTCGCGCAGTTCCTCCAGCGAATCGACCTCATCGACCAGCTGGCGGATCTGCTCCACCCAACCAGCACCGAGGGGCGACAGTCGCCGATCAAGCTGCTGGCCCAGGCCGATGGCAGGATCAGGTGCCTTCGGGGTGCTGTCGGCAAAGGCCGCCGGATAGTGCCGGCGCAGCAGGCTACCCACCGTACCGCCGGCATCAGCGAACTGCGGCCCATCGATCGCTGTCGGTACCGCAGGTGGCTCCGGCAGCGCCTGGACAGGCTCGTAGTTGTCCCCATAGGTCTGGTCCATGTAGACCTGCTTGGGCTTGTAGCCCAGGTCGAGGATCTTCTTGTCGCGACTGGCAGTGGCGTCCAGATCCTCCGGCTCTTCCGTGACGCGGTAGACCCGTGGGATGGCTGCGCCGGGGAAGTTCCATTCGGTGAGCCAGCGCGCCGGCCCCTTGTTGAAGGACTCACACACCAGGTCTGCATCGGAGGTGATGATGTCGCGGCGCACTTCCCGCTGCAGCTGGTCGTTGCCCAGCTTGCCGGGTGTGCCCTGGGTGCTGGCGGTCTGGCCCAGCACCACCTTCTGGATGGTGGCATCCATATAGTCCTGCAGGGCCTTGTAGTCGGCCGTGCCACTGCGCCCGGCCTCCAGCAGCGCCAGCTCCATGCCCTTGGGCATGATGATGCCGCTGTCGGTCTGGATCGCGCGGGTGGCCTGCAGCAGCTTGGACTTCTCCGGATCGGTCGCCTCACTGTCGTACTTGCCCACTGCGGTGGGCATGCCGAACTTCTCCAGGAAGATCAGCCAGAACTTGAGCCCGTTGCGCTTGAACAGCACCGGCCAGTACAGCCAGTGCGCCAGCCCCAGGCCGTAGGGCTCATCGTCGTGATCGGCACCGGAGCAGAAGTTCCAGAAGTACGGCGCGAGTGCCGGGACGCCCTCCGTCATCTGGGTCTGGGTGAGCAGGCGCAGGTCGCCTTCCTTGCCGTAGCGGAAGCGTCGGCGATTGCGGACCTTGATCGCCTCCAGGCCGATGCGGGTGCCGTCGACCTTGTACAGGATCTCGGCCACGCCGTAGCCGTAGAACACGCCAAACAGCATCTTGCGGGTGACGTTGTCCCACCCGATCCCGTGCAGCTGCTCCTGCAGATACTCTGCCGCCTGGCGGTCGATGCGCTTCTCGCCACCGGGCTCCACCTGCCATTCGCAGGCCACCACCGAGTCCTGGCGCGATCCGAAGGTGGTTTTCACCTCCGGATCGGACAGCACCTGCTCGTAGATCTGCAGGTCATAGCCGCCCCGATTGCGCAGCACGCTATCAAAGGGCAGCAGCAGCGGCCCGGTGTAGCCACGGGTGATGTCGATGCCATCGGCGGTGGTGGCAATCTCGCGGCCGATCTCTGGGCGGGCGATGGTCATGCGAATCCTCCAAAATCATTGCCGCCGCTGACCGTGCCGAAGGCATCATCGGTCACGACGGTGGCCACGCCGTCGGCTCGGCCGTCGCCGATGTAGGCGCGAGCGCCGGCCGCCTGGAACTCGATGGGTACCGAGGTGACGTGGTTGAGCGCGGCAAACTGCATCAGGGCGCCTGCGATCGCGCCGTCGCCGTGGCGCACCAGTTCCGGATCCTGCAGGTCCTTGCGCTCCAGGCGCGGCACCATCGGAATGCCATCAACGTACTCCACGGCCCGATGGTCATCCTCCAGCGATGCGTCCCTGGGCACGGTGATGAATCCGTCCTCGAACAACGCGATGTACTTGGGCATCCATTCGCTGTACCAGGGGCGCGACAGGGTGACCTCGTGGATTGGGCCACCGCTGTAGCGGCCCGTCTCGGCATCGAGCTCGGCACGGCCGTAACGGTCGCCTGTGTACTCCATCAGAGTCTGGCCCGGCCCGGTGGCGTCGCCAGCGAACGACCAGCGGCCGCGGAAGCCCTCATTCAGCGCGTCCAGAAACGCCCACAGGATCTGCTCCTGCTGGCGGGTGGGCGCGTTGGCCATCTCGATCAGGAACGGCACATCCCGGCGCAGATCCTGACTGACCTTGGCCGGCTTGATGACCGAGAAGTGGCGGTGGCGCGCAAAGTCCATGCCGACCGCCCAGCGCCCAGTGAACCCGGCCACCGCAGCACGCAGCACCGGCAGCAGCGTGGTGGCGATCCAGACCGAGCACCAGATCTCGCGTTCCTTCTCCGAGCGCTTGGGGAAGTCGTCATCGAAGACCAAGCGCAGCACAGGGCGGACCTCGGACATGGCCCGATCGATCCAGACTGAGGGGATGGCCGAGCCATCTCCGTCGCGCGGGATGACATCCAGCTCCTCGCGCATGGCGGCCTTGCGCGGGCCATAGGCCGAGCGGATGGCGGTGTACCACTCCTTCTTGCCCTCGGCGGTGGCCACCTTGCCACGCATGGCGCAGACCCGCTCGTACAGGCCGTTGGACACGGCATCATCGAAGCTGATGCGGATCACCCCGGCCTTCTTGCCGTAGCGACCGGCCTGGACGTCCTGCACCAGCTGGTTGAACGGATTCTTCTTGCCGCGGTGTGTGGACCACACGCGGATCCGGCCACCCCAGATCAGCAGCGCGGTGGCTGATTCGAGCACCTTGGCCACGTCCTTGTGCAGCGCCGCTTCGTCCAGGTCGACCACGCCCTGCAGGCCGTGGATGTTCTCCGGGCGCGAGGACAGTGCCGTGATACGGAAACCACTGGCGAAGCGAACCCGGAAGGCCTGGATCTGCCGGCTGGTGCCGTCAGGCTGCTGGTCCTGGAAGATGTGCTGCTCGATACGCGAGGCTTGGCCTTGGGCAATGATCGGCGCGAACTTGGCCACATAGCCAATGAACTCCAGACCCTTTTCCTTGGTGTCGGCCATGTACCACACGTTGTCGCCGCCGGCGTCCTTGGCAGAAGCGGCGGTGATGGTGTCGCTCAGCGCCTGGGCGAAGGTGATGCCAGTGCGGCGCCCCTTCTCGCAGACCGCGATATCCAGCCCTTCCTGCATCCGGATCCATTCGGACTGATGAGCCATCAGCACACCGGCCTTGCTCGGATCGAAGTTGGTCGAGATCGAGCGCACGCTCTCAGGCAGCTCATCCCAGTCCAGGACGCGCTCGGTATCCGGCAGGGGACCCAGTGCACTCACTTAGCCGACTCCATGCAGCACCTTGTTGCGCCAGAACTCCACGCCCTCGGCGTCCAGGCCCTTGGCTCGCGCAGCCTCCTCGACCCGGCTGGCCGCGTCGACGAGCGCCTTCTGACGGATCTCGCCGGCCCACTTCTCGCGCACGATGGAAGAGCGGGTCAGCTCGGCAATGGCCTTGGCCGCCTTGCTGTACAGAGCAATACGGTCGGCGGGGGAGATGCTTTCATCGTCCTGGTCGGCGGCCTCCTGGAACTGCAGCAGCGCCTCGAACAGATCGGTCTGCAGCAGGCCCAACAGCGCGCTGCCGCGCTCGGCGGCATTGTCGGGCGCCTGCTCAGCAACCAGCTTCATGGCTTCGGTGCTGGCACTGATCGAAGCCAAGCGGCGCTTGAGCCGCTTGGCGCGTTCGTTGACGGTGGTCTTGCTGATCTCGTAGCCCTGTTCGCCCAGCCATTCGGACAGCGAGATGCTGCCACCGAAGGCGTTGGCAACCAGGCGCCGATCCAGCTCGTCACGCACATCGGCCGGCAACAAGTCGATCTTGCTCACGGGAGGCATGGGGTCACCAGTACTTCGGCGGGCGGGCGATCCCCGGACCGCAGTCGATGCTGTACTCGACGATGTCCACACCGTGGCGGGTCAGCTCCGCCGACCACGGCCCCGACGGGGATTTGGTGATGTCGATCAGGCGACGGGTGTCCAGGTAGTCCAGTTCCCGGCGAACCTCCAGCGCGGTGGCATCCGGGTACATGTCCTGGGCCGCGCCGGCCAGGACGGCTTCACCGATCGGATAGGGGCGTGAGCGATCCAGCACCAGCAACATCAGCCAGCGCAGCTGCTCCCTGCGCAGCTTGCCCAAATCCGGGCCTTGATTTCCGTGACTCACGGCGTGTTCCCCTTGCTTTGCATGTTCGTGATCTTCGAAGCCACTGCATCAAGCTTTGCCTCGATAACGCTCTGTCCGCGGGCATAGTCCTCGCGGCGGACGTAATCCTTCGCAACTTCCAGGCGGAAGTCGGTGAGGTGACTCTCAACCTCGCGCCAGCGCTTGCTGTCGTTGATCAGAATCGCCAGCTGCTGATCAGTGCGTTGTTGCAGCTGGTTGACCAGCCAGCGGCCGCCGGCGATCAGGCCGCCAAGCAGCGTGATGCCGATGCCTGCGAACCACACCAGGTAGAGCGGTTGCACTTCAACGATCATGGGTTGGTCTCGACGGGTAGGCGCTGTCCGGTGAGGACGCCGATGACGCGCTGGCAGGAGCGGACGTGGTCTTCAGCTTCGGTGACGATTTGAAGAGCAGTGCCTGCAACCTCTGGACGTAGTTGGGCGCTCGCATCACGTTCGACGGCGCCAGAGACGGCTTGGGACAGGCGGGCGGTGTGACAGGTGGCGAGGTCGTCGCGCAGCTGGAGATTGCCAGCGCGCAGGTCAGCCACAACAGCAGCAGGGATGGACGCGGACGCCTCCCGATCATCTTCATGTTGGTCTCCGATCTGGGCCATTTCCCTGGCCTGGGTATGCTCGGTGTCGCGAGCATTGCGCTCGCTTTCCAGTTGCGATTGAAGCGTGGTCACGCGCTGCTGCGCCCTGGCATCACGGGCTTGGGCGTCCAGCGCATTGCCGCGATAGAGAAGTGCTGCGGCAATGGCGACCAGCAGGAGCACCAGCAGCAGGGCGACCGTTGCGGTCAGGGTGCGGACCATCAGTACCGGCCCTCGCACATCGCGCGCTCAGCGGTGCGGCGGCGCTCCAATCCCTTATAGGACTTGCCGCCGGCATTGGCCCAGTTGCTCAGCTGGGCACATGCGAGGTCCCAGCGGCCTTGATTGGCGTAGACACGGATCCGCGGCTGCTGACCGTTGCGCAGCGTGCACAGGCCGTCCTTGACGCCAGCACCACCCGGACCGACGTTGAAGGCGAACGACGTCAGCGCGGCCGCCTGGTAGTCCGTCATCGGCACCTTGATGCAACTCTGCACGGTGTTCCAGGCGACGCCGAGGTCCGACTGGAGCAGACGCTCGCATTCGGCGCGGGCGTAGGTGCGCTGTTCTACCTTGGCCGTATGGCCGTAGCAGACCGTCAGCTTCCCGACGACATCACGATAGGGCTGGGCCGAGTAGCCCTCGAAGGGCTGCACCAACCCGAGCAGCAACGCCAGCATGGTTGCCAGCATTCCGCCCGCGATGGGCAGTGCCTTGTTACCGGGTTGCTCTGCTGCCATGCGCCATCTCCAGGGAAAGATGGCCGACGGGCAGACGAGGATGCCCGCCGGCCAGGTGCGCCATGCGCACACCAAACCGATGGGCAGAGTTTCAGTCTTTGACTGATCGTCGTCTTTGAAACTGGTTTCGAGGAATCTCACGCGCGCGCGTGGGACTGTGCAGATCCCTTCGCGACGTGCGTAGCTGCAGAAGACTATTCGCCCTTGGGCTTATGCGCTTCCCACCAACTGTTGACAGAGGCAGCGGGCGGTGTTTCCGGTTTGGAAGGTTGATAACCAGGATTTACAGCGGAAGGTGCGATCGCCGCAGGACCCGGGGCTTCTACCCTGGGAATTTCAACGTCTCCACATCGCTTGGCGGCAAAAGCCCCCTGAAGCTGAGCTCGCCTTTCCACTGACGTCCTCTTTGCTTCATTCCGTTCGATCACATTTCCGATCCCAAAGTCACCCAAAAAGCTGGCAATGGACATGCCGCTGAACTTTGCTTGCTGCTCGACCTGCCTATCAAAGGCATCCACCTTGGATAGTTCAATTCGGATCTGCTCACAAGAATAGTTCAGCGTCTCGTAGCTCGTTACCGGCTGCAGACGCCCATAACGCTTGGTGGCACACCCACTCAAGGCCGCTGCCATCAGCACGCTGGCGATGACGAACTCTACTCGCTTCATTACTCCCCCTTGCTTGAGACCTGTCATTAGCGCGCTCTTCGTAGCACTTAATGCCTATGTGATTGGTCGCTTTCGTATCCCCCGGGCCACGCCGTCCTCAACGTCTTGAGTCAGCAGAGCCATCAACAGACGTGACGCCGCCGCTCGACCGGCATCGGAAAGTGCCCAAAACGTGTCAATCACTTCGTTGAACTGCGCAATCTGCTCCTCCTCCATTCCAGGCCTAGCAACGCTCCTTTGCCCGGTCAGCACGTAAAGGGGATCCAAACCGTTCTCGGACCAGCCAGCAAGCTGGGCTGCCGTTGGCGATGTTGCTCCCTTTTCCCAATCGATGACGGTGCGCTTCGACGCCCCAACTACTTCCCCAAAGGCGGTCTGACTCAGACCGAGGCGAATTCGCTCCTCACGGAGCCGAAAGCCAAGAGTGCGAATTAATTCACCCATAAGTGTTGACATGTGCAGATTTCTGCACCAGTCTTATCCCGTCCGGTTTAAACAACACCGCAAGGATACGACATGGCTCAGCACCTGCCGCCCGGCCGCGACTTGATGAACAAGGTTCGCGCCGGCATGACCCTCCAGAACACCACTGTCAGCGCTTGGTGCCGCAAGAACGGCATCAATCCCAGCGCGGCCCGCCAAGCCATCTACGGCACTTGGGCTGGGCCGAAGGGCAAGGCTCTGCGCGCCACTCTGCTCAGGGCAGCAGGCGTGAAGGACGTCGCATGAACGCCCCCGGCCGCCCCCTGGACGAGGTGCCCACCCGCGAACTGGAGCTACTGCTCGCCTCAGCCCGCGACCAGTACGCCACCGCCGTGAACAACTGGCAGCGCGCCGTCGAGTCAGACGCGCCTCTGGCCAACACCCTGCCGCTGGCCGGCGCCGTCGACGCAGCCGACCGCCGCGCCGTCCGGATACTGAAGGAACTGGCGCGCCGCCAGCAGGACGCTGCGGCATGAGTGAGCAAAGCATCTTCGCCCGCCTACTGTTCGCCCTGGCCGGGCACAGCCGCACCGGCCTGCGCCTGAAACCGATCGCCGACGGCATCGGCGAATCCCCCAGCACCACGCTGCGCAACCTGCAGCGCCTGGCCGAAGACGGCCTGGTCGAACGCTCTCCCTTCGACCAGGACAACTGGCGCCTATCCCCCCGAATCGTCCAGATCGCCTTGGCTCATCAAGCAGAGGTGGCCCGTGAAGAGCGCCAGCTGGACGACTTCAAGAACCGCTACAGCCGTAGCCCCAACTGATGACGAGGACCGAAATGGCAGAGAAGCAACCCAACAAGCGCGGCGCCAAGCCGCTCGCCCAGGCCGAGCCAGTTGTCCAGGATCTGGACGCGGAAAAGCTGGCCGAGCGCAGCCAGGAGCTGGTTACCCTCGGTGAGCACCAGAGCGAGGTGGTGGATCAGTTCGGTGACGGCCTGCCGTGGCACCCGGACCACTACGAGAACGCCATCCGCAGCGAGCTTCGCCGCGGCTGCGAAGCCTTCCTTCGCGCCGGCCGCTACTTGATCGTGGCGCGCGAATGCGCCGCGCATGGCGAATGGGACGGCATGCTGGAACGTCTGGGCATTGAAGGATCTCAAGCACGCCGGATGATGGAGGCGTCCAAGCGCGTAGCCGCGCTGCCAAATCGTGCGACGTCGCACGATTTGATTGCAGCCGCCAAGTCCGGAAGCAAGATCATCGAACTGCTCTCTCTTCCCGAGGAGCAGTTCGCGGAACTGGCAGAGAAGGGTGCGACGGATGGCCTCTCGCTGGACGATGTCGAATCCATGACGGTACGCGAACTCCGGGCAGCCATCCGCGAAGCCCGTGCCGATGCCGACGCAAAGGATCAGCGCATCAACAAGTTGAGCGACGATCTCAACAAGGCGGAGGAGAAGACAGCAAAAGCGCAGCGGAAGTGGAAGAAGGCCACCCCCGACGAGCAGTCCCAGGAACTGCTGACCCAGCTGGAGCTGGCCGCCTCCCAGGTGCGCCTTGCCATCGCCAGCGGCAGTGAAGAAGCCGGCTTCAGCGGCGCGGTGATCACGCTGATGCAGCACGCCGAGCAACACGACCTCAACGTTGATGAGCAGGTGGCCGGGATCATCGCCAGCCTGATCAACGACCTGCGCCTTGTCCGCGACCACCAGGAGGTGGGCGTCACGGTGATCCATGACCGTCGCCTGGCCGACTGGAAGCGGGAGGGCTGACATGGCCCTCAGCGCCAGCTTGATCGAGCAGGCCGCTGCTGACCTGCTCTGCGCCGGGCACGGCCAGAAGCGCGCCATTGCCGAGCGATACGCCGCCGAATGGGGCTGCAGCGTACAGACGTTGTATCGGCAGGTCTCGAAGCTGACCTGTTCGCTGAAGCCTCGCAAGCGCCGCAGCGATCGGGGCAACTCCGACTGGACCCAGCAGGAACTGGAAATGATTTCCGCTGTATTGCTGGAGTCGCGTCGCGGCACTGGCAAGCGCCTGGCCAGCATCGGCGAGGCCATCGACATGCTACGCGCCAATGGCATGGTGCGCGGCGAGACTGTGGATGCCGGTACCGGCGAGATCCGACTGCTGAGCGAGAGCTCCGCAGCCAAAGCCTTGCGCACCAACCGCTTGCACCCTGATCAGCTGTCGGCACCTGCACCGAAGGTTCAGCTGGCCAGCGAACATCCCAACCAGGTGTGGCAGGCCGATCCCAGCCTGTGCGTGCTGTATTACCTCAAGCGCCAGGACGGCCTGCATGCGATGCCGGCAAGCGAGTTCTACAAGAACAAGCCCAAGAACCTGGCGCGCGTCGAGAACGAGCGCGTCTGGCGCTACGTGTTCACCGACCACACCAGCGGCGCCTTCTACGTGGAATACGTGCTGGGCGCCGAGAGCGGCGAGAACCTGTGCCGCACCTTCATCAACGCCATGCAGTACCGCGGTGCGGCTGATCCGTTCTGTGGCGCACCGACGATGGTGATGGTGGACCCGGGCAGCGCCAATACGGGTGCGATGTTCAAGAACCTGTGCGCGGCCCTGGGTATTCGCATCTGGATCAATCAGCCGGGCCAGCCGTGGGCAAAGGGCCAAGTCGAAAAGACCAACGACCTGATCGAACGCAAGTTCGAGCACCGCCTTCGCTTCGACAACGTGCAGAGCTTGGAGCAGCTCAACGCATCGGCGTGGCGTTGGATGCGCAACTTCAATGCCACCGCTCAACACACCCGGCACAAGTCCTCGCGCTACCAGGCGTGGATGACGATCAAGCCCGATCAGCTGCGCCTGGTACCGGCGACCGAGGACTGCATGAAGCTGGCCACCCGCGCTCCGGAACTGCGCAAGGTCAACCCGCTGCTGCGGATCAGCTTCCTGGGCAAGACCTACGACGTGTCGGGCGTGCCGGGCGTGATCGTGGGCCAGAAGCTCACGGTCGCCCGTAATGCCTTCGGTAGCGAGTTCGGTGCGCAGGCGCTGTTCACAGACGATGCTGGCCGCGACACCTGGTACACGATGGAGCCGCTGGAAGCAGACGCATACGGGTTCACCGGTGCGGTGGCGGTCGGCACATACCACGCGCACGCCGACACCCCGGCGGACACAAACCGCAAGCGGGTCGAGCGCCTGGCGATGGATGCCGAGACCGACGAGCAAGCCAAGGCGCAGCGCAAGGCCAAGGCAATGCCGTTCGGTGGCCGTATCGACCCCTACAAGTCGGTGCAGCAGGCGCCGGAGATCCAGCACCTGCCGCGCCGGGGTCATCGCGTCGACGTCGCGGTCCCCGATGTGGTCGAGGCCCCTCGCTTCACGGTCGATTCGGTCACGCCCATCCGCGCGGAATTGCCGCCACTGAACCATGTGGAAGCGGCCATGCGCTTGAAGCCGCTACTGGAGGCCGCCGGTTCGGCTTGGTCGCCGGACCACTACGCACGCACCGCCCAGCGCTGGCCGGAAGGCCTGCCGGTGGATCAGGTCGAGTCCTGGGCGCACGCCCTGGCAACGCCTGAGCGCGGTGGTCTCCGGCTGGTGGAAGGAGGTGCCGCGTGATGGCTTCGCTCGACAGCATCAAGAAAGACGCACGCCTCATCCAGGAACGCGACGGATTCGGCTACTGCCAGGCGCTGGAGATCGCTGCGCGAAAGGCTGGCTTCAACACCTATGCAGCTGCGAAGGCTGCCTTGCAGGGGCGGAGGGCTCGCCCATGACGTTGCGTCTGAAGCGCCTGCTCACCGAGGCCGGCATCAAGCAGGGAGACCTGGCCAGTGCTGCAGGTCTGAGCCGTCCGGCCCTCAATGCCTTGATCAACCACGGCCAGTTGCCCACCAGCTGCGATCCGGCAGTGGTGCGCGCTGCCATCAGTTCCTGCCTGACCCAGCACGGCGTAACCGACGCCCACTGGCATGAAAAGGAGGGGCCGACGTGCGGGGTCACGCCAGCCCCGGTTTCCCCACCGCAAGACACCGATAACGACAACGACATTCACGACGAGGAAGATCCCATGCTACTGCGTTTTCAGGCTTTGACTCCACAGGCCAAGCGTCACTTCGGCCTCACCAGCAATCCCTTCGCCGATCCGGCTAGTGCCGAAGAGGTGTTCCTGTCGCCGGATATCCGCTATGTCCGCGAGAGCATGTACCAGGTGGCCCGCCACGGCGGCTTTGCTGCGGTGATCGGCGAAAGTGGTGCTGGCAAGAGCACGCTGCGCGAAGACCTGGTTGATCGCATCCAGCGTGAAGAGCAGGCCGTCATTGTTATCCAGCCCTACGTGCTGGCCAGCGAAGGCAGTGATGCCGTGGGCAAGACCCTGCGCAGCCACCATATCGCCGAGGCGATCATGGCCGCTGTCGCCCCGCTGGCCAAGCCGAAGAGCAGCCCCGAGGCCCGCTTCCGCCAGCTGCACGAATCGCTGCGTGACAGCGCCCGCGCCGGTCACAGCCACGTCCTGGTGATTGAAGAGGCCCACAGCCTGCCGCTGCCGACCCTGAAGCACCTCAAGCGCTTCCGCGAGCTGAAGGACGGCCTGCGCCCGCTGCTGTCGGTGATCCTCATCGGGCAACCCGAGCTGGGCGTGAAGCTCTCTGAGCACAACCCGGAGGTACGCGAAGTAGTACAGCGCATCGAGATCATCACGCTGCCGCCGCTGGACAACGAGCTGGGTGCCTACCTGGCGCACCGCTTCAAGCGCGCCCAGGTGCCGCTGGACAAGGTGGTGGAACAGAGTGCCATCGACGCGCTGCGCGCCAAGCTGGTTCCTTCGCGCGGCGCTGGCTCGTTGCTGTACCCGCTGGCGGTTCAGAACGCCCTGACCGCTGCGATGAACCGCGCCGCTGACCTGGGCGTGCCAACCGTCACCGCTGACGTCGTGCGGGGGGTGTGAGATGGCGATCCGAACCGAAGGCTGGCCGGCGGTAGAAGGCATGGTGGTTGAGCCAATGACGGCGCAGTGGCCGCTTGCAACGCGTGTTGTGGCGGTTCCCTTTGAAATGCAGGACCGTCCGGCGCCGGTGAATGTGGACATCCTGCAGGTGGTGATCGTGCCGCGCGCCAACTGGGAGCGCATCACCGCGCATGTTCCGGCCGATGTGCTGCAGCGTGAGGGGGTGGCTCATGGCTGATACGCCCCACAGCAATAACGGACTACAGCATCTGCGCTGGTTCGCCGAAAGCCTGATGCGCGATGCCGAGCTTCCGGATCGTCAGGTGACGGTGATGCACCGAGACCTCTTCCGCCGTGCCGGAATCCAATGGCGCGACGGACAGGATCTGGTGGAACTCTTGGCATCACTGGACCTGCAGCAGCTGAGCGGCCTGATCAGCCAGCTGCGCGACGGCGATGACGACGAGGAGGAATGATGGCCGTTCCGACCCTCCAGCGCTGCCTCGGCCAGGTGCGTAACCGCCAGCGCCACAGTGCCCAGCACCCCCAGCGGAAGAAGTCCATCGGGACGCTGGTGCAGGACTGCCACACGTTCCCGACAGCGTCGCGTGTGGGAGAAGTCCAGGTGCACGACCCTGAAACCAGGCGCGAGTACTCGGTCGAGGTCTGGATCCACAGCGGCGTGGTGGTGATCGCGCACAGCACCAGCAAGCGCTGGCTGCTGGAACTGGACGAGATTCTCGACCTGGCCATCGCCGCCGGCATTGATCGGGGGGCCATCTGACATGCAGCTGGCCCTGCTACCGCAAGAGCTGTCCCCACAGACGGTGCTTTTGCAGCTGCAGGGCCGTCGCGGCGCCGTCAACGGCATCACTGCCCGCGACCTGGTGCAGCAGATCACTTCACGTACCAGCACCGCCGACGAGCGCCGCCTGCGCCAGATCATCGAGCAGCTGCGGCGCGAGGGGCACCCGATCTGCGCCCACCCGGCTCACGGCTACCACCTGGCCGCCAGTGCGGCCGAACTGGACCGCGCCTGCACCTTCCTGGTCGGGCGCGCCATGACCTCCCTGGAGCAGGTCAGCGCGATGAAGCGCGTTGCGCTCCCGGATCTGTACGGACAACTCGGGCTGGACAAGCCCGCTACCGACGAGGAATCCAACCATGAACCATGAACGCAATTCCGACGTGCTGTATGCCGCCGCCAACACGGCACGCGAGCTGGAGAACAGCGGCATCGAGATCCTGGGCCTGCACAGCAATGGCCGTCGCGCGGTGCTGATTCTGGACCGCCCTCCCACGATGGTGGGTGGCCACCTCAAGCGCCGCCAGCCCAACGGCAGCGGCGGGCAGGACCGCGTGATGGCCGCTGAGTACCAGGGCGTGCAGCTGGAGTGGACCCAGCGTCCTCCGATGCTGCGGGAGGTGGCTCATGGCTGAGCGCGGCCAGTTCCTGGTGGTCCCTGCTGAGTGGGTGGGTGGCGACACCTTCACCGACTCGGACAAGGCGATCGAAGACGCCCAGGCCCGCAGCAAGGTCGACGGCAAGCACCGCGCGGTGGTTTGCGTGGTCGCTCGCACTACGCCCAGCCCTGCACCGGTCATCGTGCTGACGCGTACGGAAGCCGGCATCACGCAGCCGCAGGTTGTTCAGCCATGAGCGCCGTCCCCAGCGTCGCAATGCAGCACGCTATCGCCCTGTCACTGGGCGCCAGCGTGGTCCGTTCTGCGGATCTGATCGATCGGGTGATGGAGCACGGCTTCCATTACCGCGGCTATGTGTCCAACGCGGTCGCCAAGGCGGTGCGGTGCGGAATGATCCTGCGCGTCGGCGAAGGGCTGGCCCGCAACTACCGCCTCAACCCCGACTGGAAGATCGACCAAGCGGCGTTGGCTGCCGCGCAGGCGCAGCGTGTGCGTGGTACCCGGCCGGGTATGACAGGGGCGCAGAAGGCTCGATCTGCTGCTGGGGGCTACGAAGGTCCCGCCTTCGACAAAGGCCCGCTGACGCCCTCCATCGGCACCGTGTGCCAGTCCCAGGAGGATCTGGAAGGTGAGTTACCGCCTTACCTCGGTGGTCGCCTGGTCGATTCGTTGCACAACCACTTCGATCGCATCTTCGGCGGGGTGGAGTGATGGCTCGCACCGGCCGCCGGCGCTACGACCACCTGTGCGCGATGCGCTTTGCGCTGTGGGCTCGTATGCAGAACCCGCGCCAGCTCACCCCGCAGCGCATTTCCGGCCTGCTCGGGATCTCGCTGGATGCCGCCCGCCGCTGGCGAGCCGACTGGTTCACCGCCAACAGCCCTATCCATGTCGAAGGCGTCCCCGACGTCCTTCGGCCCACTCAACCGTTTGTCCCCCCGCCGCCCAAGGAGGCGCCCAATGACCCCATCCATTCCCGAAGGCTACCGCGAGGACCGCAATGGTCGGCTGGTGCCAGAGGCACAGATCAAGCCGATCGATCTGGCCCGCGACCAGCTGGTTCAGGAGAAGATCCAGCGCGCCCTGCAGCTGCGCGAAGAACTGCGCACCTTCAAGGCGGACACGTTCGCTGACATTGCGGCCTTCGTGCAGCTCAGTGGCGAGCAGTACGGCGCCAAGATCGGCGGCGACAAGGGCAACGTGAGCCTGTACACCTACGACGGCCGCTACAAGATCCTGCGCGCCTGCCAGGACAGCATCCAGTTCGATGAGCGGCTGCAGGCGGCCAAGGCCCTCATCGATGAGTGCCTGAACGACTGGACCGAAGGCTCCCGTGCCGAGCTGCGTACCCTGGTCAACAGCGCCTTCAAGGTGGGGCAGGACGGCAGCATCAAGACAGGCGAGGTGCTCTCGCTGCATCGCCTCAAGTTCGATGACCCCCGCTGGCAGCAGGCGATGAAGGCCATCAGCGATGCGGTGACGGTGGTGGGCAGCAAGACCTATGTGCGGTTCTACGAGCGCGACGCACGTGGCCAGTATCAGCCCATTTCTCTCGACGTGGCGGGGGTCTGACATGCCGAAGATCCGAGACACCTGCACCTTCCGCTTCGACGGTGTTCGCGGTGCCCTGAATGCCAACACCCTGGCGCTGGCGGTGGAGATCGCCGACCAGGCTGCACGGGCCGACGTGGAGATCCACGCGCCGGCCGTGGAGCTGGATGGGCTGCGCTTCTTCGACGCCACTTGCGGCAACATCCAGGGCGAAGACGCGACCGCTGCTCGCTATGCCATTCGCCAGGCGGTGCGGTACATCGAAGCGCGCGGGGACGCACTCCCTTGGCGCCTGAAGCGTCATATCTCCCAGCCGGGCCTGCTGCACTTCGAAGAGCGTACGGACGTTGAGGTGGCCACCTCCGGGCCGCGCCACGCGTGCGTCAACTGCGACATGCCCACCGGCTTGGCGGAATCGCCGATGTGCGGTCCGTGCGCCCAGCAGGCGGTAGGTGCGATGGCGTCTACCACGGCTGACGCGATCCGGCGCATGGACGGGCTCGACTTCGTGTGTGGCCTGCGCGACCCGCAGACGAAGCGGAACGTGGCCACGGCCATTGCTCGCCAGGTTGGGCATGGCATGGCCGAGAAGTGCGAAGCCCAAGCCGAAGCGGCCCTCAACGCCATTCTCGAGCTGCTGCTCCACCCGCCGGTGCTGGTCTTGCAGCGCAGTGGCCCAATCAACCTCCTGGGGGTGCACTCGTGATCGCGTACTGCTGGGCCAATGGCCAGATTGGGTTCGGCAACAACGTGCCGGAAGGTGCGATCTTCATCGCCGAAGGGAGCAACGGGCAGCTGCGCAAGGTGATCAGCGTCGTAGCCAGGCACGGAAAGGGACTGATGCAGGGGATGCTGGTTGTCCCGGGTGTGCCAGAGGCGCAGACGCAGCGGGCAAAGGGTGACGCGCTTGGGGATTGGCTTGCGTGGTGTTCCCAGCATCCGCGTCGGCTGCGCTGGGGCGCACTGCGTGCCAGCAACCGCAACACCGACTCAAAGGAGAACCGCCATGTTCATGCGTAACCTGGTGCTGTTCCGCTTTCCAACCAGCACCGACTTCTCCGAAGTCGAATCCGTGCTGCCGTATGGCGTTCTGAAGCCGGTTGGACCGCTCGAAATGAACTCGCGCGGCTTCATTTCCCCCTTCGGCCGCGAGGAGCAGGAGCGCCTGTCGTGCCGACAGGGCGACTTCCTCTGGCTGACGGTGGGTGGCGAGGACAAGATTCTGCCCAGCGCGGTGGTCAACCGTGCGCTGGAGAGTCGTCTTCAGGTCATGGAACAGGAACAGGGGCGTCGACCGGGTGGCCGTGAGCGCAAGCGCATGAAGGACGACATCTTGCACGAGCTGCTGCCCAAGGCCTTCGTCAAGAACACTCGCCACGACGCGATCCTGGACCTGACCCACGGCTATGTGGCCGTGGATACCTCCAGCCGCAAGGTGGGCGAGGCCTTCGTGTCCGATATCCGTGGCCTGTTGGGCGGCTTCCCGGCGGTTCCGCTGAATGCCCAGGTTGCACCGCGCTCGATCCTGACTGGCTGGATCGCAGGTGAGTCCCTGCCGGATGGCTTGTCCCTTGGAGAGTCCGCCGAGCTGCGTGATCCGGTCGAGGGTGGCGCCAAGGTGCGCTGCAGCAACCAGGAACTTCGCAGTGACGAGATCGACAAGCACCTGGATGCCGGCAAGCAGGTCACCAAGCTGGCCCTGGTGCTGGAGGACGCGCTGTCCTTCGAGCTGGGCGATGACCTGGTGTTGCGCAAGCTGAAGTTCCTGGACGGCGCGCTCTCCCAGCTGGAGCAGGCCGACGATGACGGCCGCCGCGCCGAGTTCGATGCCCGCTTTGCCCTGCAGAGCGGCGAGATCCGCCGCCTGTTCCTGGTGCTGGAACAGGCCTTCCACCTTTCAACGAACCCGTGAGGCCCGGCATGACCATCAAGCGCTACAACATCGAACGTAATTGGGGCGAAGGCCAGGTACAGCTTGAGATCGACCACAACATCCTGACGCCGGAGCTGGCGGCGGAAATCAACGAGTTCTGGACAGGGGCCGATGAGCGGCTTGACGCCGCCGACGACAACCCCGTGCTGGCCGTCATCAAGATCGCCGGTGCCGAGTTCATGGGTTGGGTGCTCGATGCGAACTCAAGCTACTCGACCGAAAGCATGCAGCGTGAGTTTGACCAGCTGGAAGGGTGGCCATCGCCACACGGTATCCGCCTGGTTGGCTGGGATGACCGTCCTGACCTCGATTCCTCCCTGATGCAGGTCGAGGAAATTGAGGTGCCACATGGATGAGACCGTGTACGACGCCGCATGGCGGGCCTACAAAGCCGCGCCTCGCGCCGTGGCCAACGGCCCGTCACGCTCAGCCGTTCGAGCGGCGGTGGATGCGGTGCTTGGCTACCTGATGCCGCCTGGTTCGACGCCAGCGTTCTTCGCCGACCGCGAACTGCGGCGGGCAGTGGCGGCGGACCTCATGGAGATGGGCAGTGAGAGCCAGCGCGGCGGCTGGCCGGCCATGCGGGCAACCTACACCGTCCCGCTTTTCCAGGTCCCGCCAGGCCCTTTGCAGACCGACGTCCTGAAGCGGCTTCACTGTGTGCCGCCGATGTGGTTGAGCGAACAGGTTGGAGGTCCGTTTGATGACCTGACTCCCGGTCAGGCATGGCGCGACGGGTTCAACGAATGCCGTAGGCGTTCGCTACTGCTGATCGAGCAGGAACTGACCGAAGCTGGCCGCGAGGAAGGGGCTGTTGATGCGCCGTGATCCGCTGACAAAGAAGTCCCAGGTGGCCACCGTCCTGAAGGACGGTGGCCGTATCGTGCCTGGCGTGCGCGAAGGGCTGCTGCAGTTGCTGGACCATGCGGGCCAGGAAGTGCCGGCATGGCAGACCGCCCTCCGGGCCGCTCAGGGCGCAAGGAGCAAGGCATGACGCGCGTTCGCAAGGCCGGCGACGGCCGTAACCGGGTGCTGGCCGCGATCCACGCCGGCGCCAAGAAGCTCAGCCTCTCCGACGACGTCTACCGTGACCTGGTCGAGCGTGTATCCAGAGAGCACGGCGTTGCCCAGCGCAGCGCCGGCAAGTGCGATCGCCGGCAGCTCGATGCGATCGCCAACGAGCTGCGTCGCCTGGGTGGAATTCCCGCCAAGGCGGCGTACGCAGCCAAACGTTGGGCAGGCCGCCCCAAGGGCGACCTATCCCCCCAGCTGTCCAAGATCGAAGCCCTGCTGGCTGATTCGGGGCGTGAGTGGGAATATGCCCATTCGGTGGCCCGCCACATGTTCAAGGTAGGACGCCTGGAATGGTGCAACCCGGATCAGTTGTTCAAAGTGATTGCCGCTCTTCAGATCGATGCCAATCGCCGCGCCCGGCGGGAGGCCCCTTCGGCATGAAGTCGATGGAGGCCCGCCGCAACGAGCTCTTGGCCAATGCCGCTTCGGCGGCGGCTACGGCTGCGCGTGCGCTCGGCCTCGGCGACGACTTCGCAGAGCAGATCGGCGCGGCGGTGGCGGACACCTTGGCCGAAGACTGGGGCGGCCAGACCATCTACTTTCCCCAGGACGCCTCATTCAAGCTCAGCCCACGCGAGCGTGAGATACTGAACGCCCACCGCAATGGGGCTACAGTTCCGGGCTTGGCGAAGCGATACAGAATGTCTGAGCAAGGGATCCGCAAGCTGCTCGCCAGGGCGAACTTCCGGGATCGTAACCTCAATCAGATGAGTCTGTTCCGTACAGCACCCTGATTGCACCAGGCGCAATGGCTTTCCATCTTGATCCGCCATTGCCAGCTTTCTTCCGGGGTCTTCCGGCTAGATATCTCGCAGCCCCCCCTGATATATCTCACCCCTGAACACGCGGCGCACGCAGGAGTGCGTGACCAGGGCGCGAGCCGGGAATTCGGGGAATGCGACGCGATCAGCGACGCGGAGACGGGACACCGTGACCACATCCTGTGGGTGGCGGTGCAATGGAGCGGGCATGCGGACTTCCTTGCAGAACCAGACACACGCCGCAGGCCCGACCGGACCTGCGTGCTGCGGACGCAGGGGCCCGCAACTGATGTATCGGCCGCAGACGCGCAGAGTGAAGCGCGTCGGTGCCTGCGCTCAGCCGGCGTTGTCGTTGTTGAAGAAGTGCAGGATCACGTCTGCGATCTGTTCCGGATCTTCCATGTGCAGGTGATGGTTGCCGGCAAACACCGCCAGACGGCCATCGCGCAGATGCCGCAGGCGATCGCTGCGCATCGGTTCGGGATAGTACGACTGTGCCGGCGTGGCATAGATCACCTGTGTCGGGCAGGCGATGGCCTGCAGCAGGTTGTCGATCTGGCCTTCGCTGAGGCGGATCGCAGTGGGCAGCATCAGGCGCGGGTCGCTGCACCAGCGGTAGCCGCCTTCGACCGGCTCGACGCCGCGCTCGACCAGCAGCCGTGCACAGCGCTCGCTGAGCTGGTTGGTCATCATCCGCGCGCGGATCGGCGCGGCGAGGTCGGGGAACACGCGCAGCTGCTTGCGCGCCAGCCCACGCGTGGCATTCACATGCTCGCGCAGGCGGTTGGCGGTCTCTTCTTCGGGACCACGCAGGCCGCCGAGTGCTTCGATCGCCACCAGCCGTTCGACACGGTCGCTGACCGAGGCGGTGAGGCTGGCGATGCCGGCGCCCATCGAATGGCCGAGCAGGCTGAAACGGTCCCAGCCCAGTGCATCGGCCACATCGAGCACGTGGCAGATCGCGGCGGCCGTGGTGTAGCTGGCACCGGCCGGCAGATGCGCGCTGTGGCCATGACCGGGCAGATCGATCGCCACCAATTGCAGCGACGACAGGTGCGGCGCCAGCGGCACGAAGCTGGCCGCGTTGTCGAGCCAGCCGTGAAGGGCCAGCACGCGCGGGCCGTCGCCGTGGTTGCGCAGGCCGGCGACGCGCGCGCCACCGACCTCCAGTTCAAACGGTTGCAGACTCATGCCAGCGAGGCCACGGCCAGCCGCGCCAGGGCGCGAGCGTGTTCCGGCTCGGCGTTGAGGCAGGGGATGTAGCGCATCGTCGCGCCGCGCTCGGCCAGCGTTTCGGTGAAGCCCATGGCGACCTCTTCCAGCGTCTCCAGGCAATCGGTGGCGAAGCCGGGGCACACCACGTCGATCTGCTTCACGCCGGATTCGGCCAGCGCCCACAGGCTGGGCTCGGCATAGGGCTGCAGCCAGCGCTCGCGGCCGAAACGCGACTGGTAACCCATCTGCCACTCGTCCCTGCCCAGGCCCAGTGCCTTGGCGATGGCCTGCGCACTGGCCTCGCAGCGCTGCGGATACGGATCGCCGGCATCGGCCAGGCGCTGCGGGATGCCGTGGAAGGAGAACATCAGTTTCTGGCCGCGACCGTGCTGTTCCCAGTAGCGGCGGATCGAGCCGGCAACGGCCTCGACCCAGCCCGGATCGACCGAGTAGTCGCGCACCAGGCTGACGGTTACGCCCGGGTTGCGGCGCTGCCACGCATCGACGCGGTCTTCGACCGAGGCGGTGGTGGTGGTGGAGTACTGCGGGTACAGCGGCAGCACGACGATGCGGCGCGCGCCGTCGGCGGCGAGGCGGTCGAGCTCGCTGGCCAGGGCGGGTTCGCCATAGCGCATCGCATGGCGAACCTTCAGGGTCGGCAGCAGGGCCTGCATCGCCTGCGCCAGCTGCCGGGTGTGCACCATCAGTGGTGAGCCGTCGGGCAGCCAGACCTGGGCGTACTTGGCCGCCGAACGGCCGCTGCGCAGCGGCAGGATCAGTCCGCGCAGCAGCGGCTGCCACAGCAGTGCCGGGATCGCGACCACGCGGCGGTCGGACAGGAATTCAGCCAGGTAACGGCGTACGGCGGGGGCCGTCGGCGTCTCGGGCGTGCCTAGGTTGACCGCCAGCACGGCGGTGTCGGGTGCGTCGAGCATGGGCGGTATTGTCGCCGATCCGGCGCCGTGCCGGGATGCAGGGTTCGGATTGCAGGCATAGCGCGCGTCAATGTGAGCAGGGAACGCTCATTGGAGATTCATGACAACACTACTAATTTCAGTCACTTGCTATATCTTCCTATGGACTGACTTCTGGAGCCTGCCATGCGTCGCCCGATCCAAGCCCTGCTGATCGCCGCCAGCCTGCTGTCCAGCCAGGCCATGGCCGGACCGCAGGAAGACCAGCGTGCCCGCAATGCCGTGCGCGTGCTGGCTGAAATCCAGGAAATCCCTGAACAGGGCATTCCGGACAAATTGCTCGACGAAGGCCGCGCGGTCATCGTCATTCCCGACACGATCAAGGCCGGTCTGGTCATTGGCGGTCGCCGTGGCCACGGCCTGATGTCGGTGCGCATGCCCAACGGCGCCTGGTCCAATCCGGTGTTCGTGAAGCTCACTGGCGGCAGCATCGGCTTCCAGGCCGGTGTGCAGTCCTCCGATGTGGTGCTGGTGTTCCGCAACGACCGCAGCCTGGACAATCTGGTCAACGGCAAGTTCACGCTGGGCGCCGATGCCGGTGTCGCCGCCGGCCCGGTCGGCCGCAATGCCGCCGCTGCCACCGACGGCCAGCTGAAGGCCGAGATCTGGTCCTGGTCGCGCGCACGCGGCCTGTTCGCCGGTGTCGCGCTGGATGGTGCGGTGCTGCAGATCGATGATGCCGCCAACCTGGATGCATACGGCAGCAACACCACGCCGCGCATGATCTTCGAAGGCCGCGCCGCCGGTTCGCCGTCGATGGATGTGGTCGCCTTCCGCGATCGCCTGGAAGAGGCCACCTACGCCGCGCGCAACAACCGCAGCGGCAACGGCGGCAGCGCCCCGCGTCCGGCAGCGGCCCCGGCGGTTGCTCCGGCGCCTGTTCAGGCAGCGCCGGCCGCCCCAGCCGAAGCCACCACCGCGCCGCTGCAGAACGTGCCGCAGAACCCGCCGCCGCAGCAGCAGGGCTTCCAGCCGGTCAACGACGGCGAAATCCGCACGGAAACGCTGGGCGGAAACTGACTTTCGTCACGCGCGCCGGCTAACACCCGGTGCGCTATGCTCGACAGCCTGATCACTAACGTAACGAGCGTCTTTATGGGCAGTTTCAGCATCTGGCATTGGTTGGTCGTGCTGGCCATCGTCCTGCTGGTGTTCGGCACCAAGCGCCTGACCAGCGGCGCCAAGGATCTCGGTTCGGCGGTCAAGGAATTCAAGAAGGGCATGCGCGACGAAGACAAGCCGAACGCGCAGCTGGGCGATGAGTCGCGCAGCCAGGACGCCTCGCGCACTGCGCAGGACGAGCACGACCGTAACGCTCGCTGATCCGGAGCGGTTGCGGTGTTCGATATCGGCTTCAGCGAACTGCTGGTGATTGCAGTGGTCGCCCTGGTGGTGCTCGGTCCCGAGCGCCTGCCCAAGGCGGCCCGCTTCGCCGGCCTGTGGGTGCGTCGCGCCCGCAATCAGTGGGACTCGGTGAAACAGGAACTGGAACGCGAGCTGCAGGCCGAGGACATCAAGCGGCAGATGCAGGACGTGCGCCAGGGCATGCAGGACACCGAGAACCAGCTGCGCGCCAGCGGTGAAGCGATCCGTCGCGAAGCGCAGGAGGCCCAGCAGCAGGGCGATACGCTGGCGCAGGAGGTTCGCGCACCGGCGCCTGCGGATCTGCCGCCGCATATGAGCGCTGCGCCCGATGCCGATGCGCCGGCACAGGAGAGCGGTGCTCCCGAGCCGACGCCGGCGACACGCCCTGAAGCCGGTGCGCCGCCGCCGCAGAGCAGCCCGGAGCGCCAGCCATGAGTGAACACGATTTCGGCGAAAGCTCGCTGGTCGAGCATCTGGTGGAACTGCGCGGCCGCCTGGTGCGCGCATTGCTGGGCCTGGGCGTGGTGCTGCTGGCGCTGCTGCCGTTTACCCAGAAGCTGTACAACGCACTGGCCGAACCGCTGGTCTCGCAGCTGCCCAACGGGCAGACGATGATTGCCACCAACCCGGCCGGTGCCTTCTTCGCACCGTTGAAGCTGACCTTCTTCGTGGCCCTGTTCGTGGCGGTGCCTTGGCTGCTGTACCAGCTGTGGGCGTTCGTTGCCCCGGGCCTCTATGCGCGTGAGAAGCGCCTGGCGGTGCCGCTGCTGGTGTCGTCGGTGCTGCTGTTCTACGCCGGCTGTGCCTTCGCCTACTTCCTGGTGCTGCCGGCGGTATTCCACTTCCTCACCACCTTCAGCCCGGACGTGATCGCGATCACCCCGGATGCGAACGCCTACCTGGACTTCGTGCTGGCGATCTTCTTCGCTTTCGGCGGCAGCTTCGAACTGCCGGTGGCGATGGTGATCCTGGTGCTGCTGGGCTGGGTGACGCCGCAGCAGTTCAAGGAAGGCCGCGGTTACGCGATCGTCGGCATCTTCGTGGTGGCGGCGGTGCTGACCCCGCCGGACGTGGTGTCGCAGCTGATGCTGGCGATCCCGATGTGCCTGCTGTACGAACTGGGCATCCACGCCGCACGCTGGCTGGTGCCATCGTCGGCAGTGAAGAAACCCGCTGCCTGAAAAAAGGGGACGGAGGGGATTAAGTCGTTTGTGCCACTGTGCGGCTAACGACTTAATCCCCTCCGTCCCCTTTTTCGTCAGGCGTGGAACACGTCGCTCGAGGTCGGGGTGGTCGGAATCGGCGGGGCGGCGCGGCTGCCGCGGTGCACGAACATCTGCTTCCACGCGGCGTAGACCGCGCCGACATACAGCGGCATCAGCACCGTGGTCAGCACCAGCTGGGCGATGAAGGCCGCGGCCAGCGGGCCACCGATCAGCATCGCGATCTGGATCACGATCACGAACAGGATGTACATGCAGAACGCGGCGATCAGGCCGAGTGCGGCGAACACGAACATCGCGCCGATGTTCTCGATGCAGCCCTGCAGACTCAGGCGCAGCGCATGCATGCCGCTCTGCTTGTCGAACACCACCAGCGCCGGCTGGGTGAACATCGCCAGCGACAGCGCGACCGCGCTCAGGAACACCAGCAGCATCCACAGCGCGATGCGCTTGGCCGGCAGGTTGGCGACCAGCGCCGCTGCATCGTCCGGCTTGATCTGCTGGCCACTGCGGCTGATCTCTTCCATCTTGGTCATGACCTCGCTGAAGGCGGTGAAGCCCTCGCGGCCGATCATCAGGAACAGCAGCGCGCCCAGCAGCAGCACCGCCAGCACCTGGATCGCCAGCGGCACCAGCAGGTGGCTGACGCGGTGGTCGCGGATCGGCTGCAGCAGGTGCGAGGCCAGGCCCGGGCGGCCTTCGTCGATCTCGCCCACGGCATACAGCATGCCGCCGAACATGATCGGCGAGATGGCCAGGGTCATCAGCTGTACGGCCATGCCGGCGGCGCCGGGAATCAGCGTCGACAGCAAGGTCACCACCCAGCTCACCAGCAGCCAGGTCAGGCCGATCCGGGCCAGCTGCAGCGGCGCGCGCCGGTACAGCGAGAACGTATCCAGCAACCACTGGGCGCCCGCCGAAGCCGGCAGCTTGCGAATCTCTTTCATGGACATCCGGGAAGGACAGGAGGGGGCCGGGCGGCTGCCCGTGCCGCCGATTATCCCTGTTTTGCCGCCGGCTGGGCTGAAGACAGCCGCGCCTGGCGGACGAAGCGGCGCAACAGCTGGCGCGCCAGCGGCGCGGCGCTGACCGCACGCTCGATGCTGCGGGCACAACCGCCGTGGCGACCGATGCAGTCGGCACGGGCGCGCACGTAACCGCGCATGTGGTGGGTGGCGAATTCCGGATGGAACTGCACGCCCCAGGCCTGGCGGCCCCAGCGGAAGGCGTGGCAGCCGTCCAGTGGTGAGCGTGCCAGCACTTCGGCGCCATCAGGTGCGCGCAGCACGGTCTGCAGATGGGTGGCATGGGCAGCGAAATGCTGCGGCAGGCCCTGGAACAGCGGGTCCTGCGCCGCCTGCGGCTGCAGTTCCAGCTCGATCGTGCCCGATTCCCGCCCGGCCGGGTTGTAGGCCACCTCGCCACCCAGCGCGTGTGCCAGCAGCTGGTGACCGTAGCAGATGCCGAACACCGGCAGATCGTCGTGGGCGGTCTGGCGCAGCCATGCGGCGCTGCGCTCGCTCCATTCGGCGTGGTCGGTGACGAAGGCGGCCGAGCCGGTCACCAGCACGCCAGCGAACGCATGTGGGTCGGGCAGAGCGCCACCGTGTTCGACATCGACCACCACCGTCTCGTGTTCTTCCAGCCCGGCGGCGACCCGGATCCAGTGCGGAAAGCGCCCGTAGCGGCGCAGCGACGGTACCGGGCGGCCGGTTTCAAGGATCAGGAACGGGGCTGGGTTCATCCGGGGGCGGCAGGACTGACAGGACTTCCTCGATTGTAGTCAGCCCCTGCGCCACCTTTTCAAGCCCGGCCTGGCGCAGGGTTCGCAGCCCTTCAGCCCGTGCGGCCCGGCTGAAACCGGCCAGATCCATGTCGGCACGGATCTGCCCGCGCAGCCGCGAGCCCAATGGCAGCAACTCATACAGCCCGATGCGGCCAAGGAATCCGGTGCGCCGGCACTCCAGGCAACCGACCGGCCGACAGGGCGTGGCGGCATCTGGATATGCAGCATGGCTATCAGCCAGCACCGCCCAATCGGCGGCGCCGAGGCTGTGTGGCTGCTTGCAGTGCGGGCACAGCGTGCGCACCAGGCGCTGGGCGAGGATGCCGTTGAGGGTGCTGGCCAGCAGGTAATGCGGCACGCCCAGGTCGAGCAGGCGGGTGACCGCCGACGGCGCATCGTTGGTATGCAGGGTGGACAGCACCAGGTGGCCGGTCAGCGAGGCCTGCACCGCCATCTGCGCCGTTTCCAGGTCGCGGATCTCGCCGATCATGATGATGTCCGGGTCCTGCCGCAGCAGGGTGCGCACGCCGCTGGCGAAGTCCAGGTCGATGTTGGTCTGCACCTGCATCTGGTTGAATTCGGGCGCGATCATCTCGATCGGGTCCTCTACTGTGCAGACGTTCACGTCCGGCGTCGCCAGCCGCTTCAGCGTGGAATACAGGGTGGTGGTCTTGCCCGAGCCGGTCGGGCCGGTCACCAGCACGATGCCATGCGGGCGCTCGACCAGCGCATTCCAGCCGGCCGCTTCCTGCGGGCTGAAACCGAGCTGGTCGATGCTCTTGAAGGCAGCATCGGGGTCGAAGATGCGCATCACGCACTTCTCGCCGAAGGCGGTGGGCATGGTCGACAGGCGCATCTCGACTTCGCGGCCGCCCGGCGAGCGGGTCTTGATGCGGCCGTCCTGTGGGCGCCGGCGCTCGGCCAGGTCCATGCGGCCGAGCACCTTGATGCGGCTGACCACGGCGGTCATCACCGCCGGCGGTACCTCGAACACCTTGTGCAGCACGCCGTCGATGCGGAAGCGCATGCGCCCCATCTCGCGGCGTGGCTCCAGGTGGATGTCCGAGGCGCGCTGTTCGTAGGCGTACTGCAGCAGCCAGTCGACGATGTGCACGATGTGCTGGTCGTCGGCATTGACGTCGCCGGTGCGGCCCAGCTCCACCAGCTGCTCGAAGCTGGGCAGGGTGGTGTTGGCCTCGCCACGCACGTCGCCACGGGCGCCGCGCACCGAGCGGGTCACCCCGTAGAACTCCATGGTGTAGCGGTGCAGGTCCAGCGGGTTGACCACCGCCAGTTCGATGCGGCGGCGGGTCAGGTGCTGCAGGTCGCGGCGCCATTCCTGCACCAGTGGCTCACTGGTGGCCACCAGCACGCGCTCGGCATCCACCGCCAGCGGCAGGAAACGGTGGCGGCGCGCGTAGGCGTGGGAGACCAGCGCGGTCACCGCGGCGACGTCGACCCGGGTCGGGTCGATGCGCAGGTAGCGGCTGCCGGTACGCCGGGCCAGCCACTCGGTGAGGCGCTCCAGGGTCAGTTCGCCGCCGCCGGTGGCGGCCAGCTTGAGGTTGGACAGCAGTACCAGCGGATGCACTTCACTGGCGTTGCGTGCGCCCTGCGCGGAAAACCGCATGCGCTCGCGGTCCTGCTCGGCCACCAGGTCATCGGCGACCAGGGCCGCGGCAATCTGCTCGAAATGCAGCCGTCCCCAGGGCAGCGGGACGCCGCCCGCCTCGCCGGGCGTGCCTGCCGGCAGCCGATGTTCCATCTGCCTGCTCCTCCCGGGTACGGAATGCCCCGCAGGTCGGCCGTTATACTAGCGCACCCCCTTGCCGGCCAAGACTCGTACGCATGTCCGCGACCCCGACCGTTCCGATCACCTTCCAGGGCCTGATCCAGACCCTGAACCAGTTCTGGGCCCAGCAGGGCTGCGTGCTCATCCAGCCGCTCGACCTGGAGGTGGGTGCCGGTACCTTCCACCCGGCCACCTTCCTGCGTGCGATCGGGCCGGAAAGCTGGAACGCGGCCTACGTGCAGCCGTCGCGACGCCCGACCGACGGCCGTTACGGCGAGAACCCGAACCGCCTGCAGCGCTACTACCAGTACCAGGTGGCGATGAAGCCGGCGCCGGACAACATCCAGCAGCTGTACCTGGATTCGCTGAAGGCACTGGGCATCGATCCGCTGGTGCACGACCTGCGCTTCGTGGAAGACAACTGGGAATCGCCGACCCTGGGCGCCTGGGGCCTGGGCTGGGAAGTCTGGCTCAATGGCATGGAAGTGACCCAGTTCACCTACTTCCAGCAGGCCGGTGGCCTGGAATGCCGCCCGGTGCTGGGCGAGATCACCTATGGTCTCGAGCGCCTGTGCATGTACCTGCAGAACTGCGACAACGTCTACGACCTGGTCTGGACCTATGGCCCGGACGGCCAGCCGGTGACCTACGGTGACGTCTACCACCAGAACGAGGTGGAGCAGAGCACCTACAACTTCGAATACGCCGACGTGGAAGAGATGTTCCACCGTTTCGACGCCTGCGAGCGTGAAGCGCAGAAGCTGGTGGAAGTGAACCTGCCGCTGCCGGCCTACGAGCAGGTGATGAAGGCCAGCCACACCTTCAACCTGCTCGATGCGCGCCGCGCGATCAGCGTGACCGAGCGCCAGCGCTACATCCTGCGCGTGCGCGCGCTGGCCCAGGCGGTGGCCAAGGCGTACTACGAGCAGCGCGAGAAGCTGGGCTTCCCGGGCGCGAAGAAGGCCTGACGGCCGCTCCCTCCCTCTCTCAACTTCCGGGGCGCCGGACGCGTTGCGCGCTGCGCCCCCACCACAGGATCGAACCGATGAGCCAACTGTCCCCCCTGCTGATCGAACTGGGCACCGAGGAGCTGCCGGTCAAGGCGCTGCCGGGCCTGGCCCAGGCGTTCTTCGACGGTGTCGTCGAGGGCCTGCGCAAGCGCGGTGTCGCGCTGGAACTGGGCGATGCCCGCCCGCTGTCGACGCCGCGCCGACTGGCCGTGCTGCTGCCGGGCGTCGGCCTGGAACAGCCGGAGCAGCACAGCGAAGTGCTGGGCCCGTACCTGAACATCGCGCTGGACGCCGAAGGCCAGCCGACCAAGGCCCTGCAGGGTTTCGCCGCCAAGGCCGGGATCGACTGGACCGCGCTGGAGAAGGCCACCGACAACAAGGGTGAGCGCTTCGTGCACCGCGCAGTGACCCCGGGCGCGAGCACTGCCAGCCTGCTGCCGGAGATCCTGCGCGAGGCAATCGCGGCAATGCCGATTCCCAAGCCGATGCGCTGGGGCGACCACGCCTGGGGCTTCGCCCGCCCGGCGCACTGGCTGGTGCTGCTGCACGGCGCCAACGTGGTCGAGGCCGAACTGTTCGGCCTGCAGGCCGGCCGCGTGAGCCGTGGCCACCGCTTCCACCACGACCAGACCGTGTCGCTGGCGCAGCCGCAGGACTACGTTGAAGCGCTGCGCGCTGCGTTCGTGCTGGTCGACCCGAGCGAGCGCCGCGCGCGCATCGTCGCCGAGGTCGAGGCTGCGGCGGCCAAGGCCGGTGGCAGCGCCCGCATCACCGACGACAACCTGGAGCAGGTGGTGAACCTGGTCGAGTGGCCGTCGGCGGTGCTGTGCAGCTTCGAGCGTGCGTTCCTGGCGGTGCCGCAGGAAGCGCTGATCGAGACGATGGAGATCAACCAGAAGTTCTTCCCGGTGCTGGATGACAGCGGCACGCTGACCGAGAAGTTCATCGGCATCGCCAACATCGAATCGAAGGACGTGGCCGAAGTGGCCAAGGGCTACGAGCGCGTGATCCGCCCGCGTTTCGCCGATGCCAAGTTCTTCTTCGACGAGGACTTGAAGCAGGGCCTGGTGTCGATGGGCGACGGCCTGAAGACGGTGACCTACCAGGCCAAGCTGGGCAGCGTGGCCGACAAGGTGGCGCGCGTGGCCGCCCTGGCCGAAGTGATCGCGCCGCAGGTCGGTGCCGACGCCGCGCAGGCCAAGCGCGCCGCGCAGCTGGCCAAGAACGACCTGCAGTCGCGCATGGTCAACGAGTTCCCGGAACTGCAGGGCATCGCCGGCCGCCACTACGCCGTGGCCGGTGGTGAATCGGCCGAGGTGGCACTGGCCATCGACGAGGCCTACCAGCCGCGCTTCGGTGGTGATGACATCGCACTATCGCCGCTGGGCAAGGTGCTGGCGATTGCTGAACGCGTGGACACCCTGGCCGGTGGTTTCGCCGCAGGCCTGAAGCCGACCGGCAACAAGGACCCGTTCGCCCTGCGCCGCAACGCGCTGGGCCTGGCCCGCACGATCATCGAAAGCGGCTTCGAGCTGGACCTGCGCGCGCTGCTGGAAGATGCTGTGAAGCTCAATCTCAAGGCAATGCCAGGTCCTGCCGTACACATTGGGCGTCAAGTCGCTCAATGGGGAGGGCAGTCGCTCACCGAAGTGATTGAGCTGTACGACTTCATCCTCGACCGCCTGAAGGGCTACTACGCCGACAAGGGCGTGCCGGCCACGCACTTCAACGCCGTGGCCGAGCTGAAGCCGGCCTCGCTGTATGACTTCGACCGCCGCCTGGATGCCATCGGCACCTTCGCCGCGCTGCCGGAAGCCGAAGCACTGGCTGCGGCCAACAAGCGCATCCGCAACATCCTGCGCAAGGCCGAGGGCGACATCCCGGCCCAGATCGACCCGGCGCTGCTGCAGGAAGACGCCGAGCGCGCACTGGCTGAAGCGGTCACCGCCGCCATCGACGACACCGGCGCCAGCCTCCACCAGAAGGATTACGTGGCCGTGCTGGCGCGCCTGGCGCGCCTGCGCCCGCAGGTCGACGCGTTCTTCGATGGCGTGATGGTCAACGCGGAAGATCCGGCGCTGCGTGGCAACCGCCTGGCGCTGCTGACGATGCTGGGCGAGCGCCTGGGCAAGGTCGCGGCAATCGAGCATCTGTCGAGCTGAGATGTAGTGCCAAGCATGCTTGGCACCCACCGGTAGTGCCGGTGGATGTCCATCGGGGTCATTGCCGGCATCGCGCACGATGCCGGCATCCTCGCCTGCGATCACGATGATCGCCACAAAGGCGCGTATTTTGACCGCCACTTAACAACCGATCCCCAATGACGTGATGCATTTCGCATCGTCACCTTCGGTCGGTATGCTGTGCCGCATGCAGCCAAAGAAATACGCCCTGCCGCTGATGGTCCTGTCGCTGGCCGCCACCTCTGTGGTCCACGCGCGCGGCACCATCGACAAGGTGGACATCAAGGGATTGGACAAGGGCGACGACGCCGCAATCATCGAGAACATCCAGGAATCGCTGTCGCTGTACGACACGATCGGCAAGGAACAGGGCGAATCGCGCCTGGAGTACCTGCTGTCGCAGGCCGAGCGGCAGACCCGCCAGGCACTGGAACCGTTCGGGTACTACAACCCGGTGATCAAGGTCGAGGCGCCGCGCGAGGACGAGCACGTGCGCGTGCTGATCCATGTCGACAAGGGCACCCCGGTGACCGTCCGCCGCGAGCACATCGACATCACCGGACCGGCGATGTACGACCAGTACCTGCAGGACGA
The DNA here is from genome assembly GCF_029840555.1 of Stenotrophomonas sp. GD03877. Classification (NCBI taxonomy): domain Bacteria; kingdom Pseudomonadati; phylum Pseudomonadota; class Gammaproteobacteria; order Lysobacterales; family Lysobacteraceae; genus Stenotrophomonas; species Stenotrophomonas sp. GD03877. The sequence goes on from NZ_JAOCCT010000006.1 coordinate 53,703, forward strand.
CCTGGCCGCGTTCAAGCCGCGCAAGGGCCAGCGTTTCGAGCACACGCAGTACGAAGCCAGCAAGATCACCGTCACCCGTCGCCTGGCGGAGCGTGGTTATTTCGATGCCGACTACACCCAGCGCCAGGTGCAGATCACCCGTGCCGACAACGCCGCCGACATCGACCTGACCTGGGACAGCGGTCGCCGCTACAACATGGGGCCGGTGCGTTTCGAGCAGGATTACTTCGTCGACAAGCTGTTCGACCCGCTGGTGTACTGGGACCAGGGCAGCTATTTCCATGAGGGCAAGCTGGACCGGCTGCGCGAGTCGCTGACCAAGCTGGACTATTTCAGCGTGATCGACATCCAGCCGCGGCCCGACCAGGCCGATGCGAATGGCGAAGTGCCAGTGGATGTGAAGCTGACCCGTGCCAAGCGCACCATCTACACCGCGGGTCTGAGCTACGGCAGCGAGAGTGGCCCGGGTGTGCGCGGTGGCATCGAACGGCGGTGGCTGAACAACCGCGGCCACAAGATGAACACGCAGCTGGACTATGCGCAGAAGCGCAAGAGCCTGGTCACCAGCTACCGCATTCCGGCCTTCAACTGGCTTGATGGCTGGTACACCTTCGCTGCCAGCGCCTACGACGAGCAGACCGACTACATCGACCTGCGCAACTTCAAGCTGATCGCCAGCCGCAGCGGCGAGATCAACGAACACTGGACCGCGATCGCCTCGATCAACGCGCTGCGCGAGCGCTGGCGCTATGCCTCCGGCACCGAATTCACCGACGCGGTCTACAACACCTCGACGCTGGTCTACCCGCAGCTGGTCGCTGACTACGTCAACGTCGATGACGAACTGTTCCCGCGCAAGGGCATCAGCGGTACCGCGACCATGCGTGCCGGCGTTGAAGGTGCCGGCTCGGACACCAGCTTCGTGCAGGCCAACGCCGTGCTGCGCTGGTACATCCCGGTGGGCGAAAGCAACCGCCTGATCCTGCGCGGCGAGGGTGGCACCACCTGGACCAGCGATCTGGTGGCGATGCCGCCGAGCCTGCGCTACTTCGCCGGTGGTGACCGCAGCATCCGCGGCTATGCCTACCGCGAGGTGGGCCCGCGGACCCCTGCACCGGACAAATACGCGCTGGGTGCCAAGAACCTGGTGATCGGCTCGGCCGAGTACGAGCACTACTTCAATGGTGGTCCCTGGGGTGCGGCGGTGTTCGTCGATACCGGCAGCGCCTTCGACAACACCATTGATCTGCACACCGGCGTCGGCTTCGGCGTGCGCTGGAAATCGCCGGTGGGCCCGGTGCGCATCGACGTGGCGCATGGCCTGAACAACCCCGATTCGCAGTTCCAGCTGTACCTCAACATCGGAGCGGACCTGTGAGTACGCCCGCACCCACTCCGAACCCGACCACGCCGCCGCGCGTGCGCTTCTACCGCCGCCGCCGCTTCTGGGCCTGGTCGGGTGTGGGCGTGCTGGGCCTGGTGCTGCTGGCCCTGCTGGCGGTGTACTGGTTGCTGCAGACCGTGGCCGGCCGCGATGTGCTGCTGGCACAGGTGGTGGCGCGCCTGCCGGTGGGCGCCAGCTTCACCTGGGACAAGGTGGACGGCCCGGTGGCCGGCCCGCTGACCCTGTACAACGTCGACTTCCGCTATGACGACATCCATTTCCACGCCGAGCGTGCGCACCTGGAGCCGGACCTGCGCCCGCTGCTGGGCCGCAAGCTGCTGCTGGACAAGCTGGAGCTGACCAACGCGACGCTGAACCTGGCCAAGAGTGACGAGCCGTTCAAGCTGCCGTCGTGGCCGGATTCGCTGCCGCAGATCGAGATGCCGTTGGCGATCCAGGCCGATGCCATCGCCATCGATGGCTTCCGCATCAGCCAGGCCAACGAGCCGGTGATCGACATCAGCCGCGTGCGTGGCGGCATCGAGATCGCCAACGGCGAGTTCCAGGCGCACAAACTGGTGGTGGACAGCGACATGGGCAACTTCACTGCCCAGGGCCGCTATATCCCGGCCAAGGACTACGACACCGACGTGACCGTCACTGCCGTGCTGCCGGCGCCGCGTGGCCGCACGGCCGCCACCGTCGGCCTGGTCGCCCGTGGCGACCTGTCGCACATGGAAGTGGCCGTAGCCGGGCGCGCGCCGAAGCCGCTGCACGCGATGCTGGTGTTCGATGGCCGCACCGATCCGAGCTGGAGCGCCAGCATCCGCAGCGACGAGCTGGATCTGGCGCTGCTGTCGCCGGCACTGGCCAGCTCGGCGATCGCACCGCTGGCACTGGATTTCACCGCGGCCGGCAAGGGCGGCAACGCCAACCTGCATGGCAAGGTGAAGCAGGGCGATCAGGAACTGGAGCTGGCACCGTCGGTGGTGTCGCTGCAGGACCAGGTGCTGAAGGTTTCACCACTGCTGGTGAAGGGGCTTGGCGGTGAGGTGCGACTGGAAGGTACCGCCGATTTCAGCCAGGAAGACCAGCAGAAGCTCAACTTCTCGGTGGTCGCCCATGATCTGACCTACGTGCCAGCGGCGGACCCGAACACCGCCGGCAGCGCACCGGTGCCGGTCACCTTGAAGGAAGCACGCTTCGGCCTGGCCGGAACCCTGAAGGCCTGGGCCGCGATCGGCCGCGCCGAGGTCGAGCGCGATGCGCAGAAGGCGCAGCTGCACTTCGATGTGCGCGGCAACGATCAGGCCGCGTCGATCCATCAACTGCAGGCGCAGACCCCGGGTGGCCAGCTGCAGGTGGAAGGCCAGGTGGCGTGGGCACCGCAGCTGAACTGGGATGCCAAGGCCACGCTGAAGGATTTCGACCCCGGCTATTTCGTGCCGGGCTGGAATGGCCGCCTGTCCGGCAACCTGGCCTCCAAGGGCCGCCAGCTGCCGCCGCCGGCAAACGCACCGCCGGGTACCGCCGGCACGCTGGAAGCCACGGTCGATCTGCCGTCGTTGAAGGGCGTGCTGCGCCAGCGCAACCTCGACGCGCAGGGCAAGTTCGCGCTGCAGGGCGCGCAGGGCCAGGGTGACCTGAAGCTGTCGCTGGGCAGCAGCCGGGTGACCGCGTCGGGCAAGGTCGGTGATCGCCTCGACATCGATGCACGTTTCGAGCCGCTGCAGTTGAGCGACCTGCTGCCGGGCGCCGACGGCGGCCTGCGCGGCCAGGTGCAGGTGAAGGGGCCGCGCGATGCGCCGGACATCACCGCCGACCTGGTCGGCAACAACCTCAACTGGGATGGCTACGGCGCCGAGAGCGTGAGCATCAAGGGCCATCTGCCCTGGCGCGGCGACAGCGGCACGCTGGCGATCCAGGGCCAGCAGGTCAATGCCGGCATGCTGCTGGAACGCTTGAACGTGGATGCGCAGGGCAGTGTCTCCAACCTGCGCCTGGCGGCGCAGACCCGCAACGAGATGGGCGCGATCGAGCTGCAGGGCAGCGTCCGCCAGCAGGGCGCGCAGTGGCGTGGCGAGCTGGCCGCGCTGCGCATCGCACCGGTGAAGGGCGATGCCTGGTCGCTGCGTGCACCGGCGGCGTTCGCGATCAACGGCAGCACCTACACCCTGGGCGAGGCCTGCCTGGGCGCGACCAGCAGCGGCACACTGTGCGCACAGGCCAACTGGCCGCGCGAGGGCCTGGTGGTGCGCAGTGATGCACTGCCGCTTGCATTGGTGCAGCCGTGGTTGCCACCGCAGTCCGGCCGTCGCATCTACCTGCGTGGCGATGTCAGCCTGGACGCGCAGATCCGCCCGCGCGGCAATGCATGGGAAGGCCATGTGGAAGTGCGCTCGAAGGAAGGCGGCGTGCGTCTGGGTGAGAACCGCAACACCGTGGGCGATACCACCCGCGGCGAGCTGGTGCGCTATGACCAGTTCTCGCTCAAGCTCGACATGACCCCGGCCAGCATCAAGGGCTATCTGGGCATGGGCTTCCAGGGCAACGGCTTCGTCGATGCCAGGATGCAGACCGGCTGGGAAGCCAGTGCACCGCTGAACGGCGAGCTCTACCTCAACATGTCGCGGCTGTACTGGCTGGAGCTGTTCTCGCCGGACATCGTGCGACCGACCGGCCTGATCGAGGGCCACGTCAGCCTGCGTGGTACGCGTGGCCAGCCGTCGCTGGGTGGCGACGCGCAGCTGAGCAACTTCAAGGGTGAATTCCCCGCGCTGGGCCTGACCTTCGACCAGGGCAAGGGCAGCTTCGTGGCGCAGCCCGACGGTTCGGCCAAGATCACCGCGCAGGCCAACTCTGGTCAGGGCACGCTGTACGTGGATGGTGGCCTGTCCTGGTTTGGCGATGCACAGCCGTTGCAGCTGAAGATCCACGGCGAGAACGTGCTGCTGTCCAACACCAGCGAACTGCGCATCGTCGCCAACCCCAACCTCGACTTCACCCTGGCCAAGGCGGCGATGGAGCTGCGCGGTACCGTGCACGTGCCCGAGGCCGACATCGACCTCGAGCGCCTGGACCGCGGCACCTCGGTGTCCGAAGACGTGGTAGTGCTCGACCCGGCCGATCCGGAAGAGTCGCGCACCTCGCCGCTGGACATGGACCTGACGGTCAGCCTCGGCGACAAGGTGAAGATGACCGGCTTCGGCCTGAAGGGTGCGCTGACCGGCAAGATGCAGGTCTGGGCCAAGCCTGGCCGCGAAATGACCGCCAATGGCGGGCTGGAAGTCAGTGGCCGCTACAAGGCGTATGGGCAGGACCTGACCATCACCCGTGGCAACCTCACCTGGAACTACAACGCGGTGTCCGACCCGCGCATCAACATCCGTGCCGAGCGCCGGATCGGTGATGTCACCGCCGGCATCGACGTGACCGGGCGTGCGCAGCAGCCGCGTGCGGATGTGTGGTCCGAGCCGGCGATGTCGCAGTCCGAAGCACTGGCCTACCTGGTGCTGGGCCGCAGCCTGACCGGTGCCAGCAGCGACCAGACCCAGCAGGTCAACGCGGCTTCCGCGGCGCTCTCGGCCGGCAGCGGCCTGCTGGCTTCGCAGCTGGGCGCCAAGCTGGGCCTGGACGACGCCGGTGTGAGCCAGTCGCGCGCGCTGGGCGGCTCGGTGATCGGTGTCGGCAAGTACATCTCGCCCAAGCTGTACGTCGGCTACGGCGTGTCGCTGGTCGGTGCCGGTTCGGTGATCACGCTGAAGTACCTGCTGCGTCGCGGCTTCGACGTGGAAGTGGAATCGAGCACGGTGGAAAACCGTGGGTCGATCAACTGGCGGCGGGAGAAGTAGAGCCACGCCATGCGTGGCTGCGGTTCCGGTCCGGGTAGTTGCCAACCTCGGTTGGCACCCCGGCCGATGCAAGCCATGCACACGCCATCACTGATTGGACCAGCGCAGCTGGCCGCGGTGCGCGTGCAGGTCCTTGCCCCAGTAGACCAGTGCCACCACCAACGCGGGCACGATCAGCAGGATGGCGATCATCAGGCCTGCGCCGGCGGCGTCCACCCCGGCCGGCGCACAACGCTGCACGAAGCGCTGGCGGGCCATGCGCAGCACCACGGCGCTGGCCACGAGCAGCAGGATCAGCGCTGTGAACGGAATCCCGCTTGTCGCGCGCAGCACAAGGTGGAACGCACCCATCACCGTCGCGACTGCCAGCGGAATGGTCAGGATGCGCAACCCCGGCAGGACGGTTGCCGCGTGCTCCGGCAGTGACTGCCAACGGATGATTGCGCGCATCGCACTGGACGTCAGCCACAGGCCGGGGGCCAGCAGCACGGCAATGGCGATGATCAGCACCGCGCGCTGGCCACCGTCCAGCGAGCCATTGGCCGAGGCGGGCAATGGCCAGCTGGCGACCACACCCCAAGTGCAGATCAGACCGAGGACCAACGCGATCAATAGCGCGCGCAGGCCGCTGGCCTGCCAGTGGATGGCGTCGCCCTCACGCCCGAAGCGCGACCAGAACGCCACCTGTCCTGCGTCCAGGCCGGGTGGCAGGCGCAGGTCGTGCCAGTAACCCAGCGCCGCCAGCAGGCTGATCGCCTGGTGCCCGCGCGACGGCTGCAGGGTGCTCAGCAGGTTGCGCCATGCCGGGCGATGCTCGCGCAGGCTGGGAAGCACATCGCTGCCGGGGACCAGCAGTGTTTCGCTGATGCCCAGGTAGCGGGCCGCCAGCACCTGCGCTCCTGCGGGTGACAGCAGCCAATGTTGCTCGCAGCGGCGTGCCACCGCATCCAGCCAGTGCATATCCATGCCCAGTAACGGGTCATCCCAGCCGAAACACTCGCTGAGCGTGTCGAAGGTGGGGCGCGGCAGGGCCGGTTCGTGCGTGACCAGCTGCTGCAGCATGGCGTGGCCGATGTGCTGCTTGCCCTGCAGTGACCACAGATGGGGTTGCTGCTGAAGCGCCTGCTGCAGCAACGCCGCATCGTCCTGGCCGGCCACTGCCAGCAGCTGTGCGGCGACGGCATCATGGTCCACCCCGTCCATGGACGCATGCGTCGGGCTGTCTGCCGCAGGCAGTGCTGCATCCCCGGCCAGCTGCGCCAACGCGGACTGATAGGCTTCGTGCAGCCGCTGGAACGCCACCGGATCATCCTCGGGCCGGGTGACCCGCAGCTGCCTTGCATACGCGCGCTTGATGGCGCGCTCGTCGGCGCCGGCATCCAGGCCGAGCAGCTCCATCCAATCAGTCATGGCTGGCGGCGCCACACCTGGGTCCAAGCATCGCGTGCCCACAACGCCAGCGCGGCGATCACGGGCAGTTCGGCGTAGGTCATGGCCAGAACGAGCAGCTTCAGGAACGGCACCACCGACAGCAGCAGCCAGCCGTTGAAATGGATCTGCAGGTGGCTGCGCCGCCACCAGCGCCACACCGCCAGGCCCAGCACCGGCCAGGCCAGCAGGGTGCCGGCGGTGCGCAGATCCAGCCCGTGGATGAGCACGATGGCAACGATCGCCAACAGCGGAATCGGCAGCAGTGCCGCGAGTGGTGATCGATACGGTTGCTCGTCCTGGACCTGCCAGTGCAGGAAGGTCTGCACAGCGGGTGCGACAGCGCCCAGCAGTACCATCCCCAGTGCGGCGTACAGCGCAACGCGTGCATAGGTGGCCAACGGATGGATGCCTGCAACGCCGTCACCGGTGGCCATCTGGCCCGACAGGCCTACCGCCAGCACCAGCAGCGCGGCGATCACCGCGCACGCGGCACCGCGCAGCAGGCCCTGCAGGAACCGCTCGCGGTTCAAGCGGTGTATCGCACCGATTTCGCGCCAGAACACGACCTGGCGCACCAGCAGCGGTGCTGGGACCGGTGTGGCGTAATCGATGCCCAGTGCATCCAGGGTCCGGTTGAGGTCGCGCCCGCGCTGGGGCGACAAGGAGGTGAGCAGTGACTGCCAGTGATTCCAGGGACGCGACAGCCAGGCCATGTGATCGCGGGCCGCTGCGGGCGGGTTGGGCTGTCCGCAGCGCTGCAGCAGTTCGGCCAGGCGAGGGTGATTGCCCGGCTGCACTACCCAGCGGCGGTGCATCTGCATGCGCTGTGCGTCCAGGGCGTAGGGGTCCACGTTGCTGCCGATCTCGTCCCAGCCGAACACTTCGGCCAGCAGATCGAGGTTGTCGGCCTGCACAGACTCCTCGCTGGAAAACAGTGCCTCCAGCAGAGCGTCACCGATCCGCATCTTCCACTGCAGCGACCACAGTTCCGGCTGCTGCGCCAACCAGGCCTGCAGCGCTTCCGGTTCCTGCCGTATGGCCTCAGCCAGGATACGATCGGCGATGGCCTCCACGTCCAGTATCGGGGTGGCCTGCACGCGGTCGTGCGGGTGTGAACCGGCCACCGGTGGTGGCGCTGGGGCCGCTGCCTCGAACACCGGCGCGTGGGGTTGCAGCGGCGTGTCCGGTGTGCTGCTGGACCAAGCTGCGTCCACGGGGTCGCGATCCTTCGCCCACGCCAGTGCGTCCTGGTAGGCCTCGTGCAGGTGCTGGAAGGCGACCGGATCGTCCTCCGGGCGCGTCACCCGCAGGCGCTGCGCGTAGGCCCGCTTGATCGCGCGTTCGTCGGCATCCGCGTCCAGCTCCAGCAGCTCCAGGCCCCAGCTCATGCATCGCGCTCCAGCATGTCCAGCGCCTGGGACAGTTCGCGGCGCTGCTGCTCGATGTGGTGCAGGTCCTGGCCGTCCAGCGCGTGGCGGAACTGCATCAGCCAGCCCTGCAGCGTGTCACGGTGATGAATGAACTCCTCGTACAGGCGCTCGGCGCGCGCCACCACGGCCAGGTTCTGCTGGGTGTCGCGCGGATGGATCTTCAGGCTCTGCAGGGCGGCCAGGCGCTGCTGGATCTCGTCGGGCGACAGCAGGCCCGGGTTCTGTTCCAGGATCAGCTCATGACGCAGGCCACTGGCCTCTTCGGTGACTTCCACCTGCAGCAGGCCGTTGATGTCGTAGGTGAAACGGGTGGTGACGCCGCGCTCCTCCATTGGCCCGCGATGGGTCAGCGGCACGCGCAGCTCACCCAGCTTGATGTTGCGGTCCACGGTCGGGCTTTCGCCCTGGTAGATGTCGATCATGACTTCGCGCTGGTTCTCCTGGATGGGGAAGAACCGATCCTCGCGGCTGACCGGCACCACGCTGTTGCGCTGGATGATGGGATGGAAATAGCCGCTGCGCGACTGCCCATCGGCGCCGAGGCGCGACACCTGGGTACCCAGCGTGTAGGGGCAGACATCGGTCAGCACCACTTCGCGCAGGGCCTCGTTGCGTCCCTTCAGGCCGGCGGCGACGGTGGCACCCAGAGCGATGGCATGGTCCGGGTGGATATGGCGCAGCGGCAGGCGGCCGAACATGCGGGTGACCAGGCGGCTGACCATCGGCATGCGTACCGCACCGCCCACCAGAACGATGTCGTCCAGCGCGTCTGGCTGCAGCCGTGCATCGCGGATGGCGCGCTCGATCGGCCCGCGCATGCGCTGCAGCAGTGGATCGCAGAGCCGGGCAAATCCAGCCTCATCCAGTTCCCAGCGCAGCTGTCGTTCACCCAGGGAGAGCTCCAGTGTGCTGCTGCCGCTGTTGCTCAGTTCACGCTTGAAGAATTCCAGATGGCGCAGCAGCTGTGCCCTTTCACTGTCGGCCAGCGTGCCCAGGTCCAGGCGCTGGTCGGCCAGCAGGGCGTCCAGCAGCACGCGTGAGAAATCCTCGCCTCCCAGGAAGTTGTCACCGGCACTGGCATGCACTTCGATCACGCCGTCGAACAGTTCCAGGATCGACACGTCGAAGGTGCCGCCGCCCAGGTCCAGCACCAGCACCCGGCCTTCGCCCTCGCGCTGCTGCAGGCCATAGGCCAGCGCGGCTGCGGTGGGCTCGTTGATCAGGCGCTCCACGCGGATGCCGGCCAGTTCGCCGGCCGAGCGCGTGGCCTTGCGCTGCGCATCGGAGAAGTACGCCGGCACGCTGATCACCGCCTCTTCCACCTTCTGCCCCAGGGCGGCCTCGGCGTCGGCCAGCAGCGAGCGCAGCACCAGTGCCGACAGTTCCTCGGGGCGAAAGCTGCGGTCGCCCAGGCGGGTCTGGCGGTCGGTGCCCATCCAGCGCTTGAAGTTCGCCACGCTGTGCGCCGGATGGCTGACCAGGCGGTCCCGTGCCGGCTGCCCGACCAGCACCGCGCCATCGGCCAGGCTGACCACCGAGGGCGTCAGCAGCTCCCCGTGCGCATTGGGGAACAGTCGACCGCCTCCCGCCTCGTAGATGCCCACCAGCGAATGGGTGGTGCCAAGGTCGATACCGACGATCATGCTGCTTCCCTGACTGCATGTGATGGAGCACCGATTGTAGGCCGGTAACCTGGCCGATGAACGCACCACTCCCAACCATCGGCCGTTGCCCCATCCGGCCCCAGCGGCTATGGTCCCGGGCTGTTCTGTCGTACCGGATTGCCTCATGTCACCACGCAAAGCCCTTCCCACCGCCCTGGCCCTGGGCCTGACCCTCGCCGCCGGTGCCCACGCCGACGAAGGCATGTGGATGCCGACCCAGCTGCCGGAACTGGCCAAGCCGCTGCAGGCCGCAGGTTTCAAGGGCAATCCGGCCGACCTGGCCAATGTCACTGCGCCGCCGCTAAGCGCGGTGGTGCGTGCCGGTGGCGGCACCGGTTCGTTCGTGTCCGCCGACGGCCTGCTGCTGACCAACCACCACGTGGCGATGGGCGTGATCCAGTACAACAGCTCGCCCGAGCACGACCTGATCAATGGTGGCTTCATCGCCAAGGACCGTGCCGACGAGCGCCCGGCCAACCCGGACTTCCGCGTGCTGGTCACCGTCGGCTTCGACAAGGTGACCGACCAGGTGCTGGCGCAGGCGCGTGGCAAGACCGGCCGCGCCTACTTCGATGCCGTCGATGCGGCCAGCAAGCAGATCGTGGCCGAGTGCGAGAAGGACGGCAGCGTGCGCTGCTCGGTGGCCAACATGTACTACGGCACCGACTTCTACCGCATCGCCCAGCTGGAACTGAGCGACGTGCGCCTGGTGTATGCGCCGCCGCGTGCGATCGGCAACTACGGCGATGAGATCGACAACTTCATGTGGCCGCGCCACACCGGCGACTTCACCCTGCTGCGCGCCTACGTGGGCAAGGACGGCAAGCCGGCCGCCTACAGCAAGGACAACGTGCCCTACCAGGCGCCGGCGCACCTGCAGATGTCGGTGGAAGGCCCGAAGGAAGGCGACTACGCGATGCTGGCCGGTTACCCGGGGATCACCTACCGCCACCGTACCGCCGCCGAGTTCGCCGGCCAGATCGATACCGTGCTGCCGCGCCGCGTGTCGGTGTTCCAGCAGATGATCGACACCATCGAGGCCGCCAGTGCCAAGGACGCGCAGGCGCGCACCCGCTACGCCTCGCAGCTGCAGTCGCTGAAGAACAACCGCAAGCGCGCCGCGGGTGAGCTGGAAGGCCTGCTGCGCAGCGATGCCAAGGCCCAGCGTGCCGCCGATGAGACGGCGATGCTGGCTGCCACCGACCGCAAGTACCAGGGCGACATCAAGGCGCTGCTGGCCAACCTGTCGCAGGGTGCGGCGGTGGGCGAGCGTGACCTGCTGCTGGACCAGATGGCTGCGCAGAGCCAGTTGCTGCGCTCGGCACTGCTGCTGGAGCGCCTGCGCATCGAATCGGCGAAGCCGGACGCGCAGCGCGAGAGCGGTTACCAGCAGCGCGACCAGGCGATGATCGAAGGCGTGCTCAAGCAGGTCCAGCGCCGCTACGCACCGGAGGTCGAGAAGGCCCTGCTGACCACCTTGCTGACCCGCTACCAGCAGCTGCCGGACGCGCAGCGCGTGGCCGAGTTCGACGCGGCCTTCGGCCGTACCCCGGAGCAGCTGGCCAAGGCGCTGGACACCCTCTATGCCGGCACCCAGCTGGGTGACGAGGCGCAGCGCCTGTCGCGCTTCACTGCCGCACGCGAGGGCAAGGCACTTGCCGCCGATCCGCTGATCGCCGTGGCCGGCCCGCTGGTGGCCGCGCAGCTGCGCATCGAGAACGAGAGCAAGACCCGCGAAGGCGAGCAGCTGCGCCTGCGCCCGGCGTACATGCAGGCGCTGTTCGCCTGGCGTGCCAAGCAGGGCCGTGCGGTGTACCCGGACGCCAACCGCACCCTGCGCATCAGCTACGGCAAGGTCGAGGCGCTGCACCCGCGTGATGGCGTGACCTATTCGCCGGTGACCACCGTGGCCGGCATCGTCGAGAAGAACACCAACGCCTACCCGTTCGATGCACCCAAGCCGCTGCTGGCCGCCATCGCCAAGGGTGACTTCGGCAGCACCGCCGACCCGGCACTGAAGACCCAGACGGTCAACTTCCTGACCAACCTGGACACCACCGGCGGCAACTCCGGCTCGCCGGTGCTCAACGCCAAAGGCGAACTGATCGGCCTGAACTTCGACAGCAACTGGGAATCGGTCAGCGCCAGCTGGTGGTTCGACCCGCGCTACAAGCGCGCCGTGCACGTGGACATGCGCTACCTGCGCTGGCTGCTGGCCAAGGTCTACCCGGCGCCGGAACTGCTGAAGGAAATGGGCGTGCCGGCGGAATAAGGCCGGTTGCTGGTGGGTGCCCACCTTTGCCTGGTGGGTGCCCATTGATTCCCGGTAGGTGCCCACTGTTAGTGGGCACGGATGTCCCCGTCACGACCAACGGTCGTGACCTACCAGACGGACCAACGGTCGTGCCCCACCGCCATGACCTACCCTCACGACCAACGGTCGTGATCTACTGGCCCCTGCCCTGAGGGAAACGCACGCGTGGTCTCCAGCTGGATCCTGCTGCTGGTCTCGGTTGCCTATGCCGCACTGCTGTTCGGCGTGGCGTGGTGGGGTGACCGTCGACCGATGTATCCCGACCGGCCGTGGCTGCGGCCGGTGGTCTACAGCCTGGCGCTGGCCGTGTACTGCTCGTCGTGGACCTTCTACGGCGCGGTCGGCACCGCCGTGCGCAACGGCGTGGGCTACCTGCCCATCTACATCGGCCCGTTGCTGCTGCTGCTGTTCGGCTGGCGCATCATCGAGCGCCTGGCGCTGATCGCGCGCAGCCAGAACGTGGTCTCCATCGCCGATTTCATCTCCTCGCGCTTTGGCCGCTCGCGGCGGCTGGCGGCGCTGGTAGCGATCATCGCGCTGATCGGCATCATTCCGTACCTGGCGCTGCAGTACAAAGCCGTGGCGATGAGCCTGCAGGTGCTGACCGGCAACACCGGCCCGACCGGCTTCTTCACCGATCCGGCGCTGTACGTGGCGCTGCTGATGGCGCTGTTCGCCACCCTGTTCGGCACCCGCCAGGTCGATGCCACCGAGCACCACCACGGCATGATGCTGGCGATCGCCTTCGAATCGGTGATCAAGCTGCTGGCGATGGTGGCAGTGGGCGTGTTCGCCTACCTGTGGCTGAGTAACCGCACCGACGCGGTGGTCGAGTCGGTGCATACGCTGTTCACCGGCCTGCCGCCGGTGGGATTCATTTCGCAGACCCTGCTGAGTTTCCTGGCCATCATCTGCTTGCCGCGCCAGTTCCATGTGGCGGTGGTCGAGTGCGGTGACGTGCGCGATGTGCGCCGCGCGCGCTGGATGTTCGGTGGCTATCTGGTGCTGATCTCGGGCATGGTGCTGCCGATCGCCACCGCCGGCGTCACCCTGTTCGGCACCGGCGGCAGCGTTGCCGACGATTCGATGGTGCTGGCGCTGCCGCTGGCCGAAGGCCGCAACGCGCTGGCGCTGATCGCCTATGTGGGCGGCTTCTCGGCCGCCACCGGCATGGTCATCGTGTCCTCCATCGCACTGGCGACCATGGTCAGCAACGACCTGGTGATGCCGGTGCTGCTGCGCCGCAGTGGCGACCACCAGGAAGCGGCCGATGTCGCCTCGCGCGTGCTGTGGATCCGTCGCCTGGCGATCCTGCTGCTGGCGCTGATGGCCTACAGCTACTACCGCACCAGCAGCAACGACAGCACGCTGGCGTCGTACGGCCTGATGGCGTTCGCTGCAGTGGCGCAGTTCGCACCGGGCCTGATCGGCGGCCTGTACTGGCGCGGTGCCAGCCGTCGCGGCGTCGAGGTAGGCATGCTGCTGGGCTTCGCCACCTGGCTGTACACCCTGCTGCTGCCGGCGATGACCATGGCTGGCTGGGTTGATGCTGGCTGGGTGCAGCACGGCCCGTTCGGCATCGAGTGGCTGCGCCCGCAACAGCTGTTCGGCATGACCGGCTGGGACCCGTTGACCCATGGCACGTTCTGGTCGCTGCTGGTCAACGCGGCGACGATGATGCTGGTGTCCGCACGCTGGCGCCCCGGCGTGGACGAGCGGCTGCGTGCGGCACCGTTCCTCGACCCCTATGCCGAGCGCCCGTCGGTGGCCGGTGGCTGGCCCGGTCATGTGCATGTGGGTGACCTGCTGGCGCTGGCTTCGCGCGTGGTCGGCGAACGCCATGCGCGCCGTTCGTTCTTCGAGCAGGCACAGTCACTGGGCCGTGAACTGCAATCCTCGGCGCCTGCAGACCGCCCGTGGGTGCAGTTCACTGAGCGCCTGCTGGCCGCGTCGATTGGCGCGGCCTCGGCGCGCCTGCTGCTGACCAGCCTGCTGCGTGGCTCGGGCATGGACCTGGGTGAAGTGGTGGCAGTGCTGGACGAAGCGGGGCAGGAGCTGCGCTTCAACCGCGAGATCCTCTCGACCACGCTGGAGAACATCAGCGCCGGTGTCAGCGTGGTCGATCCAGACATGCGCCTGACCGCATGGAACCGCCGCTACCAGGATATGTTCGGCTACCCCGACGGCATGCTCTACGTGGGCCGCCCGGTCGCCGATCTGATCCGCTACAACGCCGAGCGTGGCGAGCTGGGCGAGGGTGACATCGAAGTGCAGATCAACCGTCGCATCGGCTACATGCGCGCCGGTTCACCGCACGTGTTCGAGCGCACCCGCAGCGACGGCAAGGTGATCGAGATGCGTGGGCAGGCGCTGCCCGGCGGCGGTTACGTGACCAGCTACAACGACATCACCGACTACAAGCACGCGGAAAAAGCACTGCTGGAAGCCAACGAGACGCTGGAACAGCGCGTGGCCGAGCGCTCGCACGAGGCCGAGGTCGCGCAGCAGTCGAAGACGCGGTTCCTGGCGGCGATCAGCCACGACGTGCTGCAGCCGTTGAACGCCGCGCGCCTGTTCGCTTCGGCGCTGCGCGACAGCGACCACGTGAGCGACGAACAGAAGCACCTGGCCGAACGCGTGGATGCGTCGCTGCGCGCGGCCGAAGAACTGCTGGATGGCCTGCTGGACGTGTCGCGGCTGGATGCCGGTGGCCTGCACCCGGTCATCGGCGAGTTCGACGTGAGTGCGTTGATGCGCGAACTGGCGGCGCAGTACACGCCGGTGGCTGCAGGTCGTGGCCTGCGCCTGGACCTGTTCGCGCGCCCGGCGTGGGTACGCAGTGACCGCCGCCTGCTGCGCCGCGTGCTGCAGAATTTCCTGGCCAACGCGTTGCGCTACACCCGTCAGGGGCGCATCGTGCTGGCGGTGCGCCATCGTGGCGATGAGGTGGAGCTGCAGGTATGGGATACCGGACCCGGCATTCCCGAGCACCATATGCGGCAGATCTTCGACGAGTTCCACCGCTACCAGCAGCCGTTCGACTGGGGCGAGCAGGGTCTGGGGCTGGGCTTGTCGATCTGCCAGCGCATCTCGCGCCTGCTTGACCATCGCCTCAATGCGCGCAGCCGCGTCGGTAGCGGCTCGATGTTCTCGATCATCCTGCCGCGTGTGGCGCCGTTGCCGGGTTACACCGAGCTGGCCACGCCGGTACAGGCGGTGGCCGCACCGGTGCGCAGCGATTCGCTGGCCGGCCTGCGCGTACTGTGCGTGGACAACGACGAAGAGATCCTGGACGGCATGCGCGCATTGCTTGGCCGTTGGCAGGTGCAGGTGATCACCGCTGCCACCGTCGACCAGGCGCTGGAGAAGATTGCCGAGCGCCCGCAGGTGATGCTGGTGGACTACCACCTGCACGACCGCATGGATGGCCTGGATGCGCTGGTGGCACTTCGCGAGGCTGCGGGCTACCCGTTGCCCGGCGCGCTGCTGACCGCCGATGGTCGCGACGAGTTGAAGCGGATGGCGCGCGAACGCGGCTACCGCGTGCTGACCAAGCCGATCAAGCCGGCCTCGCTGCGCGCCTTCCTGGGCGCGCTGCGCGATGCGCAGTAGATCCACGCCATGCGTGGATGCGATGCCAGGTAGTGCCGGCCGCTAGCCGGCAACCACGCAATCGCTCACTTCCGACGCGTTACCCCGCGCCGTGTAGGTGCTCGTACAGGATCGTCGCGCCGATGATCACCAGGATCACGCCACCGATGATCTCGGCGCGCTTGCCCACCATGCTGCCCAGCACGCGGCCGAGCATGATGCCGACGGTGACCATGGTCAGCGTGCACAGGCCGATGACCGCTGCCATCACGCCGATATGCACGTCCATGAAGGCCAGGCCGATGCCCACCGCCATCGCGTCGATACTGGTGGCGAACCCGGTCAGCGCCAGCTTCCAGAAGCCGTGGTGCTGCGAAGGGTCGTCGTCTTCCTCGGTACTGTCGGGGCGTAGGCCGTTGTAGATCATGTGGATGCCCAGCGCGCCGAGCAGGCCGAAGGCGATCCAGTGGTCGAAGGCTTCCACGTACCGCAGCGCGGCGCGGCCGAGCAGCCAACCGATGATGGGCGTGATCGCCTCGATGACGCCGAAGATGATGCCTGCACGTAGTGCATCGCGGAACACCGGCTTGCGCATGGCCGCACCCTTGCCGATCGCCGCGGCGAAGGCATCGGTGGACATGGCAAAGCCGATCAGGAGGATCGAAATGGGGGACATTGGCGGCTGCTGAAGGTCGGGCAAGGACGGACGCACGGCTCGCGCTCGCGCCCAACCTGACGTTGCGCGCGCGGGCCGCTGGTCTCGCCAACCATCATGGTTGTCCACGCCACGGCGCAGTGGCCGAGTATGTTGACGTGGACGATTCCTGCGTAGGAATCCGGCTACTCCCCAAGGGGACGCGAAGCTTAGCACCGCGATCCGCGCGTGGCGCATTTGCAGCGAAACGCGCAGGCAGGGCTGGTTTTTATAGCGATGGCTATAACATGGGCGAAGCAAAGGCGTGCCAAGCAAGCTTGGCACCTACCAAGGCGGTTTCAGGCGTTTCAGGCGATTGCCGGCCAGCGGCCGGCACTACCTCAGTCTTCTTCCGGCGGCAGCACGATGGCGTCGTCGTCGATGGCCAGCTTGCCGGCCATCAGCACGGCCTGGGTGCGGTTGGTCACGCCCAGCTTGCGCAGGATGGCGGTGACGTGGGCCTTGATCGTTGCTTCGGAGACGTTGAGGTCGTAGGCGATCTGCTTGTTCAAGCGGCCGGCGCCGAGCATCTGCAGGACGCGGAACTGCTGCGGGGTCAGCTCGCGCAGGCGCTGGCCGACTTCGCGTTCTTCGCTGCCGGTGGGCGGCACGTTGTGCGCTTCCGGCGGTGCCCAGGTCTCGCCATCGAGGATGGTGCCGAGTGCATGGCCGATGGTGTCCGAGTCGGCCGATTTGGGAATGAAGCCGAGCGCACCGTGGTCGAGCGCGCGGCGCATCACCGTGGCCTCTTCGCGCGCGGACACCACCACCACCGGCAGCTGGGGGTGCAGTGAGCGCATGTGCACGAGTGCGTTGAAGCCCTGCGCACCCGGCATGTTGAGGTCCATCAGGACCAGGTCGGCGTCGTTGTGCTGATCGGCCAGCGCGTACAGTGCTTCCACGCTGTCGGCCTCGAACAGTTGTACGCCCGGGATGACCCGCTGCACCGCCCCACGCAGGGCTTCGCGGAACAGCGGGTGGTCATCGGCAATCAGGAGGGTGGTCATGGGTCGAGCTTATCGATCAGGAAAAAGAGCGACGTGATGGCAGGTGCAGGACGGGTCGGACACGGCCGGGTCCCTCCTCCCGGCCACGTCCCTGGCGCGTCCTGCGCCTGCAGTCACGGCATCAGCGCACCTTGCGCTCGTCCACCAGCGACGCCACCACCGACGGATCGGCCAGGGTCGAGGTGTCGCCGAGCTGGTCCGGTGCGTTCTCGGCGATCTTGCGCAGGATGCGGCGCATGATCTTGCCCGAGCGGGTCTTCGGCAGGCCCGGCGCCCACTGCAGGTGGTCCGGCGTGGCGATCGGGCCGATTTCCTTGCGTACCCAGGCGACCAGTTCCTTCTGCAGTTCGTCGCTCGGCGCTTCTTCGGCCACCAGGGTCACGTAGGCATAGATGCCCTGGCCCTTCACGTCGTGCGGGAAGCCGACCACGGCGGCTTCGGCCACCTTCGGATGCGAGACCAGCGCGCTTTCCACTTCGGCGGTGCCGATGCGGTGGCCGGACACATTGATCACGTCGTCAACGCGGCCGGTGATCCAGTAATAGCCGTCCTCGTCGCGGCGGCAACCGTCACCGGTGAAGTAGCTGCCCGGGTAGGTGCGGAAATACGTATCGATGAAACGCTGGTGGTCGCCGTACACCGTACGCATCTGGCCTGGCCAGGAATCACGGATGATCAGGTTGCCCTCGGTCGGGCCTTCCTGGATCTCGCCATCGGCATTGACCAGCGCCGGCTGCACGCCGAAGAAGGGCAGGGTGGCCGAACCCGGCTTGAGGTCCATCGCACCGGCCAGCGGCGAGATCAGGATGCCGCCGGTTTCGGTCTGCCACCAGGTATCGACGATCGGGCAGCGGCTGTCGCCGACCACCTCGTAGTACCAGCGCCAGGCTTCCGGATTGATGGGTTCGCCCACGCTACCGAGCAGGCGCAGCGACGCGCGGGAGGTCTTCTTCACCGGCTCCTCGCCCTCGCGCATCAGCGCACGGATGGCGGTCGGGGCGGTGTAGAAGATGCTCACCTTGTGCTTGTCGATGACATTCCAGAAACGCGAGGTGTCCGGGTAGTTCGGCACGCCTTCGAACATCAGCGAGGTCGCGCCGTTGGCCAGCGGACCGTACACGATGTAGCTGTGGCCGGTGACCCAGCCGACGTCGGCGGTGCACCAGTAGATGTCGTCCTCGCGCAGGTCGAACACCGCTTCATGGGTGTAGGCCGCGTACAGCAGGTAACCGCCGGTGGTGTGCAGCACGCCCTTTGGCTTGCCGGTGGAACCGGAGGTGTAGAGGATGAACAGCGGGTCTTCGGCGTTCATGCGTTCCGGCTCGCAGCTGGCCGGCTGGCTGTCCACCACATCGTGGAACCAGCGGTCGCGCGGCGCCTGCATGTCCACCGCGCCGCCGGTATGGCGCACCACCAGCACGGTTTCAACCGTGTTCGTGCCCGGCAGCTTCAGCGCGGCATCGACGTTGGCCTTCAGCGGAATCCTGCGGCCACCGCGCAGGCCCTCGTCGGCGGTGATGATCAGCTTGCTCTGGCAGTCGCTGACGCGGTCGGCAATCGAGTTCGGCGCGAAGCCACCGAACACCACCGAGTGGATCGCACCGATGCGCGCGCAGGCCAGCATGGCCACCGCAGCGTCGACAATCATTGGCAGGTAGATGGTGACCCGGTCGCCCTTCTTGACGCCCAGGTTGCGCAGCGCGTTGCCGAGGCGGCAGGTGCGCTCGTACAGCTCGCGATAGGTCACGTGCTGGGCCGGTGCATCCGGGCCGTCCGGCTCGAACAGCAGGGCGGTCTTGTCGCCGCGCGTTTCCAGCTGGCGATCCAGGCAGTTCACGCTGGCATTGAGCTCGCCATCCTCGAACCACTTGATGTGGAAGTCGGACAGGTCGTAGCTGACGTTCTTGATCTTCGTCGGCGCGCGCATCCATTGCAGGCGCTCGGCGGCCTTGCCCCAGAATCCATCCGGATCGGTCACCGACGCCTGGTACTGCTGTTCATAAGTCTTCTTGTCGATGCGTGCCTTGGCGGCGAACTGCGGATCGACGGGGTAGATATCAGCCATGGCACCCTCACTTGCACGTTGACTTTGTATGTGCGGTCGCAGCATCGCAGCGACCGATCCCCCTCAGTTTGCCCCATCCACCCCCGGCCGCGTCACCACCTTGGTTAGACCATGGTCGAAAGTGAGCGCCCAGCAGGGCCGGGTTCGACCAATGGCGAATAGCCGCTATACATAATCGCCCCGCAGTCTCGGCTCGACCGTGCCCCACGCGCGGCATCACCTTGCCACTTGGGAGAGAGGGCAACATGAGCCACCGTACGTTGAAAGCCGTGCGCACACCTTTGGCGGCCTGCCTGTTGGTCGCCCTGGTCGCACCGGGCATGGCGTTCGCAGAGACCGCCAAAGAGAAGGCGCTGGAAGCACGCGTTGCCGAACTGGAACGCCAGGTCCAGCTGCTGCTGTCTTCGCAGCAACAACAACAGACCCAGATCAGCCAGACCCAGCAGGCCGTAACCGAAGTCCGCACGCTGCAGGCCGAGCAGAAGCCGGTCGCACAGGTGCCGGCCGGCAAGCAGCCCATCCAGGTCACCACCATCACCCCGGGCGCGGCGCCGGGCACCACGGTCAAGATCGGCGGCTTCATCAAGGCCGACTTCCTGGCCACCCAGACCAGCGATGGCCAGCTGGCCGACGACGCCACCGGCCGCTCGCTGTACCTGCCGGGCCAGACCCCGGTGGAAGGCGCTGGCGGCAGCGGCAAGCGTTCGGGCACCGACTTCAATGCCCACGCCAAGTTCTCGCGCTTCAACCTGGGCATCGACAACGTGAGCGAATCGGGCAACAAGGCCGGTGCGTTCTTCGAGATGGACTTCTTCGGCAATTCACTGGGCAACCAGACCGCCACCAATACCTACGGTGTGACCCTGCGCCACGCCTACATGTACTGGAACAACTGGATGGCCGGCCAGACCTGGTCCAACTTCATGGACGCGGCCGCACTGCCCGAGGCGGTCGACTTCGTCGGCCCCACCGATGGCGTGATCTTCGTGCGCCAGGCCCAGGTGCGTTACACCCAGGGTGGCTTCAGCGTCGCGCTGGAAAACCCGGAAACCACCACCCTCACCGGTACCCGCAACCCGGTCACCGGGGCATGGACCAACGCCAGCGCCAACTCCGACCGTGGCAGCCTGCCCGATCTGACCATGCGCTATGGCTGGAAGGGTGATTGGGGCACCTTCGGTGTCGGCGGCATCGTCCGTCAGCTGAAGGTCGACAACCAGGCCACCGGCGCCAAGGCCGACAAGGTGGCTGGCGGCCTGACCCTGGGCGGCAAATGGGTGATGGGTGACAGCGATTCGCTGCACTACCAGCTGACCGGCGGCGAAGGCATCGCCCGCTACATCGGCCTGGGCATCACCGCCGACAGTGCCTATGACGTGGCCCGCGACGAACTCAACCCGACCGGCGTGCTTGCCGGCTACGTGGGCTGGCGGCATGCGTTCTCGCCGAAGTTGCGCACCAACCTGATCTACGCGCGCAGCGACTACGACAACGACAGCATCCTCGGCCCGCTGGTAACCAAGAGCGTGCAGAGCATCCGCGGCAACATCTTCTACTCGCCGCTGCCCAAGGTCGATATCGGTGCGGAGCTGATGTACGGCCGTCGCGAAGTGGAGAACGGCAACAAGGGTGACATCACCCGATTGCAGTTCACCACCAAGTACAGCTTCTAGAGGAGTGCCGACCAAGGTCGGCACCTATAGAGATTGCGTGCCGGCCCGCGGCCGGTACCTACCGAATTGAGTACCGACCAAGGTCGGCATCTACCGAGGGAAAACGCCCCATGTCCAGCACACCCAGTACCGCACACAAAGCGGGCACCCTGACCAAGGGTCACAAGAAGGTCATCTTCGCCTCGAGCCTCGGCACGGTGTTCGAGTGGTACGACTTCTTCCTGTACGGCTCGCTCGCGGCCATCATCGCCAAGCAGTTCTTCAGTGGCGTCAATGAAACCACAGGCATGATCTTCGCCCTGTTGGCGTTTGCCGCCGGCTTCTTCGTGCGTCCGTTCGGCGCGGCCTTCTTCGGCAGCCTCGGCGACCGCATCGGCCGCAAGTACACCTTCCTGGTCACCATCCTGATCATGGGCATCTCGACCTTCCTGGTCGGCGTGCTGCCCAACTACGCCTCGATCGGTTTCGCCGCGCCGGTGATCCTGATCATCCTGCGCCTGGCCCAGGGCCTGGCGATGGGCGGCGAGTACGGCGGTGCCGCCACCTACGTGGCCGAGCACGCGCCGGACGACAAACGTGGCCTGTACACCAGCTTCATCCAGTGCACGGCCACGCTCGGCCTGTTCATGTCGCTGCTGATCATCCTGGCCTGCCGTTACTTCCTGGGCAATGAAGCCTTCGAAGCCTGGGGCTGGCGCATTCCGTTCCTGGTCTCGATCCTGCTGCTGGGTGTCTCAGTGTGGATCCGCCTGCAGCTGAGCGAGTCGCCGCTGTTCCAGCAGATGAAGTCCGAGGGCAAGGGTTCCAAGACCCCGTTCCGTGACAGCCTGAAGGGCGGCAACCTGAAGCTGATGCTGCTGGTCCTGCTCGGTGCGGCGGCGGGTCAGGCGGTGGTCTGGTATGGCGGCCAGTTCTACGCGCTGTTCTTCCTCAGCAGCATGCTGAAGGTCGATGCCACCACCTCCTACCTGCTGATCGCGGCCGCGCTGGCGCTGGGTGTGCCGTTCTTCATCTTCTTTGGCTGGCTGTCCGACCGCATCGGCCGCAAGAAGATCATCCTGGCCGGCTGCCTGCTGGCCGCCGTCACCTACATCCCGATCTTCAAGGGCCTGACCCACTTCGCCAACCCGGCCATCGAAGAAGCCCGCAGCAGCTCGCCGGCGCTGGTCGTGGCCGATCCGAACACCTGCTCGTTCCAGTTCGATCCGGTGGGCCTGCGCAAGTTCACCAGCTCCTGCGACGTGGCGACCGCCGCGCTGACCAAGGCTGGTGTGCCGTACGACGTGCAGCCCGCCGCCGCCGGTTCGCTGGCGATGGTGAACGTGGGCAGCGCCAGCGTCACCTCGTATGAAGCTGCCGGCCTGACCAAGGAAGACGGCAAGGCCAAGGCCGATGCGTTCGGCGCGGAACTGAAGACCGCCCTGACCACCGCCGGCTACCCGGCCAAGGCCGATGGCGCACGCATCAACATCGCCGGCACCATCTTCATGCTGTGGCTGCTGGTGCTGTACGTGACCATGGTCTACGGCCCGATCGCCGCCTACCTGGTTGAACTGTTCCCGACCCGCATCCGCTACACCTCGATGTCGCTGCCGTACCACATCGGCAACGGCTGGTTCGGTGGCTTCCTGCCGGCGATCTCGTTCGCGCTGGTGGCCGGTACCGGCAACCTGTACTACGGCCTGTGGTACCCCATCATCATCGCGCTGATGTCGGTGGTGATCGGCGGCCTGTTCCTGCGCGAAACCAAGGACGTGGATATCACCAAGTAACCGGTGTGCCGACCAACGGTCGGCACCCACCGGGTTTCAGGGGCCGTGGTGCAGACCACGGCCTTTTCGTTTCCCTGTTTTTGGGGTCAGATCCCTTTCGCTTGCGAAAGGGATCTGACCCCATCGAGACGTGCCGCACCCCGTATAGTCGGCCCATGACCACCACCGTCCCGGCCGAGCTCCCCGCCATCCTGCACACCCTGCGCAGCGCCTGGCAGTCGCAGCGCCCGTCGCTGGACCAGCGCGAAGCTGACCTGCGCCGCCTGCGCGAGGCGCTGAAACTGCGCCTGGACGAGATGGCCCAGGCCATCGCCGAAGACTTCGGCCACCGCGCCCACGTTGAATCGAAGCTGGCCGATGGCATGAGCGTGCTGTCGGCGATCGACCACCTGCGCCGCCACCTGCGGGGCTG
Organism: Stenotrophomonas sp. GD03877; assembly: GCF_029840555.1. Lineage (NCBI taxonomy): Bacteria > Pseudomonadati > Pseudomonadota > Gammaproteobacteria > Lysobacterales > Lysobacteraceae > Stenotrophomonas > Stenotrophomonas sp. GD03877. The sequence goes on from NZ_JAOCCT010000006.1 coordinate 76,991, forward strand.
GTCGAAACCGCAGCGGGTGGGCGCCGGCTGGCGACTGTGGCCGGCGCGCGCGCAACTGCGGCCGATGCCACTGGGCGTGGTCGGGGTGATCTCGCCCTGGAACTACCCGGTCACGCTGGCCCTGGTGCCGCTGGCCACGGCCATCGCGGCGGGCAACCACGTACTGCTGAAGCCTTCGGAACACACGCCGCGCACCAGCGCGTTCCTGGCCGATCTGCTGGCCAGTGTGTTCCAGCCCGATCGCGTGGCGGTGGTGCAGGGTGGCGCGGACGTAGCCGCGGCGGTGTCCTCGCTGCCGCTGGACCATCTGCTGTTCACCGGCTCGACAGCCGTGGGCCGCAAGGTGATGGCTGCCGCTGCCGAGCACCTGGTGCCGGTGACGCTGGAACTGGGCGGCAAGTCGCCGGCCATCGTCTGCCGCGATTTCCCGCTGGACAAAGCCGCCGCGCGGCTGGCCACCGGCAAGTGGTTCAACGCCGGCCAGACCTGCATCGCGCCGGATTACGTGCTGATCGACACCGCGCGCCAGCGCGAGTTCGTGCAGGCGCTGCAGCAGCAGGTACGCGAACGTTATGGTGATTTCAACCTCGCCGACGACTACACGCGCATCATCAACGAAGGCCAGTACCGGCGCCTGCAGGGCTATCTGGCGCAGGCGCGCGAACGCGGTGTGCCAGTGATTCCGCTGGCGCAGGTGGATGATGCGCGTGCTGACCGTGAGCGCCTGCTGGTGCCGACCGTGGTGCTGGACCCGCCGGACGACCTGGACCTGATGCGCGAGGAGATCTTCGGGCCGATCCTGCCGGTGCGGGCCTACCCGGATCTGGATGCTGCGCTGGCCGACGTGCTGTCGCGTGACCGGCCCCTGGCGCTGTATCCCTTCAGCCACGACACGGCGACGGTGGAGCGCATCCTCGGTCAGGTGGTGGCCGGCGGGGTGACAGTGAATGACACGCTGCTGCACTTCGCCGCCGATGGCCTGCCGTTTGGCGGGGTGGGGGCCAGCGGCATGGGCGCGTACCACGGCCGGGCCGGGTTCGATGCCATGAGCAAGCCGCTGCCGGTGCTGTGGCAGTCGCGCTGGGCCGCCAGCGACCGGCTGCGGCCGCCATATTCGAAGATTGCGGGGTTGTTGAAGCTGCTGCTGCGGTGAACCCAGGCAGGGCGTGGCTCTACTGAATCAGGGCCCGATTCTTCTGTAGAGCCGAGCCCACGCTCGGCTGCTCTTGGCTGGGTGCCCGATCAATGCAGCCGAGCGTGGGCTCGGCTCTACACGGGAATCCGGGCCGACCCCCATCCCGGCCACCCGGGTAGAATGCCCCCATGAAGATCGCCTCGTGGAACGTCAATTCGCTCAATGTCCGCCTGCCGCACCTGGAGCAGTGGCTAAAGGATTTCGGCCCGGACATCGTCGGTATCCAGGAAACCAAGCTGGAGGACCACAAGTTCCCCGATTCGGCGCTGATCGCCGCGGGTTACCGCAGCGTGTTCGCCGGCCAGAAGACCTACAACGGCGTGGCGCTGCTGTCGCGTGAGCCGGCGCAGGACGTGCAGATCGGCATTCCCGGTTTCGAGGACGAGCAGAAGCGCGTCATCGCCGGTACCTTCGGCGACCTGCGGGTGATCAACCTGTACGTGGTCAACGGCCAGGATATCGGCACCGACAAGTACGACTACAAGCTGCGCTGGCTGGAAGCGGTGCATGCCTGGATCGCCGAAGAACTGCAGCGGCACCCGAAGCTGATCGTGATGGGCGACTTCAACATCGCCCCGGACGCGCGCGATGTGCACGACCCGGAGGTGTGGAACGAAAACCACATCCTGACCTCCACCGCCGAGCGCGGCGCATTGAACAAGCTGCTGCAGCTGGGCCTGCACGATGGCTTCCGCCTGCACAATGACGAGGCGGGCACCTTCAGCTGGTGGGATTACCGCGCCGCCGGTTTCCGCCGCAACCTGGGCCTGCGCATCGACCTGACCCTGGTCTCCGACGCGCTGAAGGGCAGTGCGGTGGCCTCGGGCATCGACCGCGAACCGCGTACCTGGGAACGCCCGAGCGACCATGCGCCGGCGTGGGTGCAGTTGGGTTGAACGAACGGGGCCCGACGATTGCCGGGCCCGTTCTGGAAGGTCTGCCGGCCGGCGGCCGACACTACCCTCAGATCACCGTATGCTCTTGCGGGTGAACAGGTTGACGATCGCCAGCAGGATCACCGCACCGATCAGCGAGAACAGGAAGGTGCGGATGGTGATCGCTTCGTTGATGCCGCCGCCGAACAGCCAGCCGGAAATCAGCGCGCCGACGATGCCGACCACGATGTTGAGGATGATGCCCTGCTGGGCATCGCGCTTCATGATGATGCTGGCCAGCCAGCCTACGATGCCGCCGACGATCAGCCAGATGATGATGCCCATGATCGAACCTCCGGTGGGGAACTGTGACCAGTTGACGCGCAGGGCTGTGAACCCGTCGTGGAATTGCGTGACGGGCGCGTGCGGATGAGCCTGCCAGCCACCCTCGATGGCCCGTGGCGCTTCGGTCCGGTGACGGTCTGGCGGCGTCCGCACGTGCCGGGCCAGCGCGGTGAACCGCAGGCGCGGCAGGTGCTGGCACAGGCATTGGGTGCCGACCCGGAGACGCTGCCGCTGGTCCGCGATGACAAGGGCCGTCCGGAACTGAGCGGCGCGCTGGCCCACTACGGCACCGGCTGGAGCCACAGTGGCGAGGTGCTGCTGGTGGCGCTGGGCGAAGGCGTGCGGCTGGGTGTGGATCTGGAACTGCTGCGGCCGCGGGCCCGCCTGCTGGAGATCGTGCAGCGCTTCTTCCACCCCGAGGAGGTGGCCTGGCTGGAAAGTCTGGACCAGGCCGGCCGCGAGCACTGGTTCTTCCGCGTGTGGTGCGCCAAGGAAGCCATCCTGAAGGCGCACGGCCAGGGCATCTCGTTCGGCCTGCACCGCCTGCAGCTGGCGCCGGGGGCCGATGGCGCCCTGCACCTGCGCTGGTGCGACCCGGAACTGGGCGAGGCCGCGCGCTGGCACCTGCACGAATGGCAGGCCACCGGTCAGTTCCGGGCGGCGTTGGCCTGGTATCCGCACTGAGGCGGGGAATCAGCGCGCAAAACCGGCGATAATGCCGGCATGAGCGAACACCCACTTCCCGCCAGCGTGGCCGCCACGCTGGAACAGGGCCTGGCCAGCATGGGCCTGGACGCCGCACTGGCGCCGCCGCTGCTGCGCTACCTGGCCCTGCTGCACCGCTGGAACGGCACCTACAACCTCACCGCCATCCGCGACCCGCAGGAGATGGTCACGCGCCACCTGCTCGACTCGCTGGCAATGCAGCCGTTCGTGGCCGATGGCAGCCTGGCTGATCTCGGCACCGGCCCCGGGCTGCCCGGCATCCCGCTGGCGATCGCCTGCCCGGGCCTGCAGGTCACGCTGGTCGAGAGCAACGGCAAGAAGGCGCGCTTCATGCGCGAGGCCGTGCGCCAGCTCGGCCTGGACAATGCCCGCGTGGCCGAATCGCGCGCCGAGGCGCTGGACGAGGCCGGCCGCTACGACCAGCTGACCGCGCGCGCGATGGACACCCTGGCCGGCATCGTCCGCGTTGGTGGCCACCTGCTGCGCCCCGGCGGCGTACTGCTGGCCATGAAGGGCGTCTACCCGCATGAGGAGATCGCGGACCTGCCGGCTGGCTGGCAGGTGCGTGAGGTGACCCCGTTGAGCGTGGCCGGCCTGGCCGGCGAACGCCACCTGGTCACGGTTACAGGCCCCTGATTCCCGCCGCCAGCCCTTTGTGGAACAACGGGTTGGCGATTCACGATTTCCGCAAGGGGCCGGTTGTACGCATAATGACCGGTCCCAGCACACGTCGACGAGGCACACCCGCATGGCCCGCATCATCGCCATCGCCAACCAGAAGGGTGGCGTCGGCAAGACCACGACCGCCGTCAACCTGGCCGCTTCCCTGGCCAACGCACCCAAGCGCGTGCTGTTGGTCGACCTGGATTCGCAGGGCAACGCGACCATGGGCAGTGGCGTGGACAAGCGTGAGCTGGCCGCTTCCACCTACGATCTGCTGCTGGGCGAGTCCAGCGCCGCCGACGTGCGCGTGCAGACCGCCGAAGGCTACGACCTGCTGCCCGGCAACATCGACCTGACCGCCGCCGAGATCCAGCTGATGGCGCAGAGCGAGCGCGAGCAGCGGCTGAAGCGCGCGCTGGCACCAATCCGCGACGAGTACGACTACATCCTGATCGACTGCCCGCCGGCGCTGTCGCTGCTGACGCTCAACGCGCTGGCCGCCGCCGATTCGGTGATCGTGCCGATGCAGTGTGAGTACTACGCGCTGGAAGGCCTGAGCGCGCTGGTGGAAACCATCGATGCGCTGCGTGCCAACCTTAACCCGGCGCTGGAGATCGAAGGCGTGCTGCGCACCATGTTCGACGTGCGCAACAACCTGGCCAACGCGGTCTCGGCCGAGCTCACCGAGCACTTCGGCGACCGCGTGTTCCGCACCATCGTGCCGCGCAACGTGCGCCTGGCCGAGGCGCCCAGCCATGGCCAGAGCATCGTCGGCTACGACCGCGCCTCGCGCGGTGGCGTGGCCTACCTGGGCCTGGCCGGCGAGATCATCCGCCGCAACAACGAACGCAACAAGGCCACCAAGGCCGTGGAGACCGTCTGATGACCAGCAGCAAGCCGGCAGCCAAGAAGCGAGGCCTCGGCCGTGGCCTGGATGCGCTGCTGGGCCCGAAAGGCGCGGTCAGTCAGGTGCAGGCCACCACCGCGGTGATCGAGCCGCTGCCGGGTGAAGTGCTGCGCAAGCTGGCCGTGGGCCAGTTGCAGCCGGGCAAGTACCAGCCGCGCCGCGAGATGGACGAGGGCAAGCTGTCCGAGCTGGCCGACTCGATCAAGTCGCAGGGCGTGATCCAGCCGATCCTGGTGCGCCAGCTGCCCGCCGGCAACTACGAAATCGTCGCCGGTGAGCGCCGCTGGCGCGCATCGCAGCTGGCCGGCCTGGACGAAGTGCCGGTGGTGGTGCGCGAGCTGGAAGACCGCACCGTCATCGCGATGGCGCTGATCGAGAACATCCAGCGCGAAGACCTCAACCCGCTGGAAGAAGCCGAGGCGCTGCAGCGCCTGATCAGCGAATTCACCCTGACCCATGCCGAGGCCGCCGAGGCCGTCGGCCGCTCGCGCGCGGCGGTGTCCAACCTGTTGCGCCTGCTGGAGCTGCCGGTGGCGATCCGCCTGCTGCTGGAAACCCGCCGCCTGGAAATGGGCCACGCCCGCGCGCTGCTGACCCTGGCCCCCGAGCTGGCCGGCAAGCTGGCGCAGGAAGCGGCCGATGAAGGCTGGTCGGTGCGCGAGGTCGAGCGCCGTGCGCAGGCCTTCGCCGCCGGCAAGGTGCCGAGCAATCGCCCGGTCGCCACGCCGAAGGTGCAGCAGGCCGACATCGCCTCGCTGGAAACCGAACTGTCCGAAACGCTGGGCGCCAAGGTGGCGATCAGCCACGGCCGGGGTGGCAAGGGCAAGCTGATCATCCACTACACCGACCTGGATACCCTGGACGGCGTGCTGGAAAAGCTGCGTACGCGCCAGGGCTGAGCCCGGCGCAGCGCCAGGGGATGCGGCCTGTTCCTGCCGCGTCCTGCAGGTGACAGGGAACGCACCGCCGCGCGCGCCGGGGGATGCATCGCTCTCCGGTCCGTGGCCTCATCCAGGGAGCAGGACATGAGCAACACATTCGACGACGTCAGCCCGGGCGGCAGCCCGATCATGGTGCACAGCCGTCAGAAGGACTTCACCCCGCCACAGGGCGAAGAACACACCGAGGCGATCGGCGCGCACATCGAGCGCCATCTGGGTCCGGTGTCCGGTGTCTTCCACGAGATCATCTCCGACCTGGTGCACATCGACGTGCACGTGGTACCGGCCACTGACCAGTGTCCGTACCTGCGACTGGTCACCTCCGGCATGAGCGACCTGCCGATGACCGTGCCCGCCGAGGTGGACGCGGATGTGCCCCGCTACATGGAACTGATGGTGACCCTGCCGGCTGACTGGCCGATCTCGCAGGATGCCTTCGAGGACGAACGCAATTACTGGCCGGTGCGCCTGCTGAAGGGCATGGCGCGGCTGCCGCACGAGTACGACACCTGGCTGGGCTTCGGCCACACCATTCCCAACGGCCATCCCAGCGAGCCCTACGCGCCGGGCGTGGGCTTCGACGGTGCCATCGTGCTGCCGCCGGTGACGACCCCGGAGGACTTCGCCACGCTGGAACTGGACGACGGCAAGACCATCAGCTTCATGAGCCTGGTCCCGCTGTATCCGGAAGAGATGGACCTGAAGCTGAAGAAGGGCGCCGAGGCGCTGCTCGACCGCTTCAATGCGAAGAAGATCCAGGACGTGATCGAACCCGGCCGCGCCAATGTGGCCAAGAAGCGTTTCGGGCTGTTCTGAGCCCGCAGCGTATCCTCTGCACCTGTACTCATTGATTTCCAGGCAACTGCCATGACCATCCTGCTCACCGGCGCTGCCGGCTTCATCGGTGCCTACACCGCCCGCGCGCTGCTGGAGGCGGGCCAGCCGGTGGTAGGCCTGGACAACTTCAACGACTACTACGACCCGCAGATCAAGCGCGACCGCGTGGCAGCGCTGTGCCCGGCGCTGGACCTGCGCACCCTGGACCTGACCGACCAGCAGGGCTTGGCGGCACTGTTCGACGAAGTGAAGCCGACCGCGGTGATCCATCTGGCCGCGCAGGCCGGCGTGCGCTATTCGCTGGAAAACCCGCATGCCTACGTCGACAGCAACCTGGTCGGCTTCGCCAACATGCTCGAGCTGTGTCGCCACCGTGGCGTGCAACACCTGGTCTATGCCTCCAGCAGTTCGGTCTACGGCGATTCAGCCACGCCGCCGTTCTCCGAGGACCAGCGCGTGGACCAGCCGCGCTCGCTGTACGCGGCGACCAAGGCGGCCAACGAGCTGATGGCCTACACCTACGCGCAGCTTTATGGCCTGCATGCCACCGGCCTGCGCTTCTTCACCGTATATGGCCCGTGGGGCCGGCCGGACATGGCGCCGCTGCTGTTCTCGCGCGCGGTGCTGGCGGGGCGGCCGATCGACGTGTTCAACGAAGGCCGCATGCAGCGCGATTTCACACATGTCTCCGACATCGTGTCGGGTATTCTCGGCGCGCTCGCGCATCCGGCCGATGGTCCGGTACCGCACCGGGTGTTCAACCTCGGCAACCATACGCCGGTCGAGCTGGAGCGCTTCATCAGCGTGATCGAGCAGGCGGCCGGCCGCCCCGCGCAGAAGGTCTACAAGCCCATGCAGCCCGGCGACATGGTACGCACGATGGCCGACACCCGGCGCGCCCATGACGCATTCGGCTTCGATGCGGTGACCCCGATCGAAGAAGGGTTGCCCCCCGTCGTGCAGTGGTGCCGCGAGTACTTTGGTGATCGCGCCTGAGGAGAGATCCTCACACAGCCGGATTCATCTTCGGATAACCTCGGCTTCGGAGAATGCGCGGTCTTTGTCCCCCTTTGGCCGAGTGCCTTATGAGCCAACCCGAGCTTTCCGTTGTCGTCCCGGTATTCAACGAGCGCGACAATGTCGCCCCGCTGGTTGCCGAAATCACCGCTGCACTGCGCGGGCGGCTGCCGTTCGAGATCGTCTACATCGACGATCACTCGCGCGATGACACCCTGTCGGTGCTGCAGGGCCTGAAGGCGACCACGCCGGAACTGCGGGTGCTGCACCACGTGAACCAGAGCGGGCAGAGCACCGCCGTGCGCACTGGCGTCAAGCACGCACGTGCGCCGTGGATCGCGACCCTGGATGGCGACGGGCAGAATGATCCGGCCGACATTCCCAAGCTGCTGGCCGCGCGCGATGCAGCCGAGGCACAGGTGAAGCTGTTCGCCGGCTGGCGTGTCAACCGCCAGGACAGCGGCAGCAAGCGCTGGGCCAGCAAGTGGGCCAACGCCATCCGTGCACGCATGCTGCGCGACGATACGCCCGATACCGGCTGCGGCATCAAGCTGTTCGAGCGCAGCGCGTTCCTCGACCTGCCGTACTTCGACCACATGCACCGCTACCTGCCGGCGCTGATGCAGCGTGCTGGCTGGAAGACCACCAGCGTGCCGGTCAACCACCGCCACCGTACCGCCGGCGTGTCCAAGTACAACAACCTGGGCCGCGCGCTGGTCGGCATTCGTGATCTGCGCGGCGTGGCCTGGCTAATCACCCGCAGCAAGCGCACTGCGGTGGAAGAGCGGTGATGGGGCTGGAACTGCACTGGCTCGACCAGCCGCTGACCTGGCTGTACTGGACCGGCCTGCATGTGACCGGCTGGAAGCTGATCGGCTATACCGGCGCGCTGATGTTCGGTGGCCGCTGGCTGGTCCAGTTCATCGCGTCCAAGCGTGCGGGCAAGCCGGTGATCCCGCGGCTGTTCTGGTACATGAGCGTGGTCGGCAGCCTGATGACGCTGAGCTACTTCCTGTTCTCGGCCAAGCAGGACTCGGTGGGCGTGCTGCAGAACCTGTTCCCGGCGTTCACCGCGCTGTACAGCCTGCAGCTGGACATCAAGCACCGGGGCTGGAAGCGGGACAGGGCCAGCCACTAGGTCTCCGGTAGATGCCGACCTTGGTCGGCGCTGGGTTTGGGGCCAACCAAGGTTGGCCGCTACCGGGGCCCCGGTCCGCTGCGCAGGCAGGACCTTCGTCCCATGCCACGGACGGTGAGCGGTGCCATGATCGGGGTCTGCCTTCCCGGGAACCTGTGCTCGTGAAAACCCGTCTTGCCGTTGCCCTGCTGATCGCCCTGTCCGCCCCTGCCGTGGCCCTGGCCGCGCCGCCCGCCACCGCCGCACCGGCCAGCGTGGCCACCGAATCGCCCGCCGATGCCGCCTTCCGCGCGCTGTACGAGAAGGAATGGAAGTGGCGCCAGGATGGCGGCGGCGAGGCCAGCGAGGACGAAGACGCTCCGGCCAACGCCACCCGCATGCCCGACGTCGGCCCGGCCGCGCAGCAGGCGCGCCTGAAGGTGTGGGACGAGACCCTCGCCGCGCTGAAGAAGATCGATCCGAAGACCCTGTCGCCCGACAACCAGGTCAACTACGCGATCTACCACGACCAGGTGTTCAACCTGGCCGAAGAGACGCGCCTGCGTGGCTACGAGATGCCGTTCAACGCCGACTCCTCGTTCTGGTCCAACCTGTCCTTCATGGCCCGGCGCGAGATGAAGACCGTGCAGGACTACCAGAACTACATCGCACGGCTGAACGATGTGCCGCGCTACTTCGGCCAGCAGACCGACAACATGCGCGCTGGCCTGAAGCGTGGCTTCAGCGTGCCGCGTGCGGTGCTCGATGGCCGCGAGGTCTCCATCGCCACCGTCGCCGAATTGAAGGACCCGACCGAATCGCCGCTGTACGCGCCGTTCAAGAAGCTGCCCAACACCGTTCCGGCGGCCGAACAGGCCAAACTGCAGGCGCAGGCGCGTGAAGCGATCAGTGGCAAGGTGGTGCCCGCGTTCCAGCAGCTGCGCACCTTCTTCGTCAGCGAATACGTGCCGCAGGCGCGTACCACCCTGGCCGCCGAAGCGATGCCCGACGGCAAGGCGTACTACAAGCAGCAGATCCACGAATACACCACGCTGGACCTGTCGCCGGACGAGATCCACCGCATCGGCCTGGATGAAGTCGCACGCATCCAGAAGGAAATGAACGACATCATCAAGCAGGTGAAGTTCAAGGGCAGCTTCGCCGAATTCCTGACCTTCCTGCGTACCGACCCGCAGTTCTACGCCAAGACGCCGGAAGAGCTGCTGTCGCGTGCCGCGTGGATCTCCAAGCGCGCCGATGGCCAGCTTGGCAAGTACATGACGCTGCCACGCGCCCGCTTCACCATCGTGCCGGTGCCGCCGGACATTGCGCCGTTCTGGACCGCCGGCCGCGGTGGCATGGGCACCTACTGGCTCAACACCTACAACCTGCCGTCGCGCCCGCTGTACAACCTGCCGGCACTGACCCTGCATGAGTCCGATCCGGGCCACGCGTTGCAGGGCGCCATCGCCGCCGAGCAGAAGAACCTGCCCGAGTTCCGCCGCAACGCCTACATCTCCGCCTATGGCGAAGGCTGGGCGCTGTACTGCGAGAAGCTGGGCGTGGAAATGGGTATCTATGAAACCCCGTACGATGATTTCGGCCGTCTGACCTACGAGATGTGGCGTGCTGCGCGCCTGGTGATCGACACCGGCGTGCACAGCAAGGGCTGGACCCGCGAGCAGGCGTTGGCCTACCTGCGTGACCACACCGCGCTGAGCGAGCATGAAGTGACCACCGAAGTGGACCGCTACATTTCCTGGCCGGGCCAGGCGCTGAGCTACAAGCTGGGCGAGATCGCCATCGTGCGCCTGCGTGCGCAGGCCGAGAAGGAGCTGGGCGACAAGTTCGACATCAAGGGTTTCCACGACACCCTGCTCAAGCAGGGCTCGGTGCCGCTGCCGGTGCTGGAACAGCAGATCCAGGCCTACATCGCCGAACGCAAGAAGGCCTGACCGTCGTGTGATCGGGTCAGAGCCCCGCCCGAAGGGCGGGGCTCCGACCCCCTCTCACCTCACCCCCACCGCCCGCGGCTTGGCCACGCGCGCGGCAAACGTCGGCAGCACCAGCAGGGTCAGCACGGTGGCGGTGATCAGGCCACCGATCACCACCGTCGCCAGCGGCTTCTGCACCTCCGCGCCGGAACCACTGGCAATCGCCATCGGAATGAAGCCGACGATCGCCACCAGCGCCGTGGTCAACACCGCGCGGATGCGGCTGGAGGCACCGTTGATCGCCGCCTGCAGCGACAGGTCGCCGGCATCCAGGCGTTCGCGGATCGCCTGCATCAGCACCAGGCCGTTCAAGGTGGCCACGCCGGAGACGGCGATGAAGCCGACCGCCGCCGACACCGAGAACGGCATGCCACGCAGCAGCAGCGCGAGGATGCCGCCGACCAGCGCCAGCGGCACGCAGCTGAACACCAGAATGGCTTCCTTGCCGCTGCGCAGGGCCATGAACAGCAGGCTGCCGATCAGCAGGAACACCACCGGCACTACCGTCGCCAGCCGCTTCTCCGCGCGCTGCAGGTTCTCGAACTGACCGCCCCAGGTCAGGTAGGCACCTGGCGGCAGTGCCACGTCGGCCACTGCGGCCTGTGCCTCGCCGACGAAGCCGCCCAGGTCGCGGCCACGCACATTGGCCTGCACCACCACGCGGCGGCTGCCATTGTTGCGGCTGATCTGGTTCGGCCCTTCGCTCACCGCGATGCGCGCCACCGACGACAGCGGAATCACCAGCCCTGACGGCGTGGCGATCGGCAGTGACGCGAGCTGGTCCGGATCGTTGCGCGAGGCATCGTCCAGGCGCACCACCACGTTGAAGCGGCGATCACCTTCGAAGACCTTGCCGGCCGCAGTGCCGCCAATGCCGGTGGACAGCGCATCACTCACGTCCGCAGCGGTCAGGCCGTACTGAGCCGCCGCCACGTGGTCGATCGCCACGTTGAGCGTAGGCAGGCCGGAGATCTGTTCCACCCGCACGTCGGCCGCGCCGTTCACCGCACGCAGCTTCAGCGCCACCTGGTCGGCCACCTTCTGCAGCTGGCTGAAGTCGTCGCCGAAGATCATCACCGCCAGGTCGGTACGCACGCCGGAGATCAGCTCGTTGAAGCGCAGTTCGATCGGCTGGCTGAACTCGAAGCTGTTGCCCAGCTGCTGCCCGGCCAGTTTCTCGAAGCGTGCCACCAGTGCTTCCTTGTCCAGCTTCGGATCGGGCCAGTCCTTGCGCGGCTTCAGCACGATCACGCTGTCGGAGATGTTGGTCGGCATCGGATCGATCGCCGCCTCGGCGGTACCGGTACGCGAGAACACCGTCTCCACTTCCGGCTGCTTGGCAATCACCTTCTCCAACGCCAGTTGCATGGCCAGTGACTGCTCCAGCGACGTCGATGGCACGCGCAGGGCCTGCATCGCCACGTTGCCTTCGTCCAGCGTCGGCATGAACTCACGGCCCAGCAGCGAGAACGAGCCGATGCCCACCACCACCATCATCACCGCACCGGCCACCACCGTGCGCGGATGCGCCACGGCCTTGCGGATCACCGGCTCGATGCGCGCACGCAGTACACGGATCAGCCTGGTTTCGTGCTCGCCATCATCGCTGTGTGCCTCGCCGTCCTTCAGCTTCGGCTCGCGCACCAGCAGTGCGGCCATCGCCGGCACGAAGGTGAAAGAGAAGAGGAAGGCACCGACCAGGGCCAGCATGAAGGTCGCCGCCATCGGGTGGAACGTCTTGCCCTCCACGCCTTCCAGGGTGAGGATCGGCGCGAACACCAGCAGGATGATCAGCTGGCCGAACGCCGCCGGGCGCGCCATCTTCAGCGCCGAATCGGCGGCCACGCGCAGGCGTTCCATCGCGGTCAGCGCACGGCCCAGTTCGGCGCGGCGCTGGCCCAGCATCAGCAGGGTCGACTCGACCACGATCACCGCACCGTCCACCAGGATGCCGAAGTCCAGCGCACCCAGGCTCATCAGGTTGCCGCTGATGCCGAAGCGGTTCATGCCGATCACTGCGAACAGGAACGACAGCGGGATCACCAGCGCGGTGATCGTCGCCGCACGCAGGTTGCCCAGCAGCAGGAACAGCACCACCACCACCAGCAGTGCGCCCTCGGTGAGGTTCCTGGCCACGGTCTTGATGGTGGAATTGACCAGCACGCTGCGGTCCAGCACCGGTGCCGCCACGATGTCGGCCGGCAGCGATTTGTTCACTTGTTCCAGGCGCGCCGCAGCTGCCTGCGCCACGGTGCGGCTGTTGCCACCGGCGATCATCAGCGCGGTACCCAGCACGGCTTCATGGCCATTGCGGCTGGCCGCACCCAGGCGCGGCGCGCGGCTCAGGTCGACGTCGGCCACATCGGCCACGCGCACCACCACGCCATTGCGGGTGGCCACCGGCGCCTGCGCCAGGTCGTCGGTGGTCAGCGCCAGGCCGTCGGCACGTACCACCAGGCCCTCGCCGGCACGCTGCACGAAACCGGCACCGGCCTGCACGTTGGAACGCTGCAGGGCAGTGACCAGGTCGGCCAGGCCGAGGCCGTGCGCGGCCAGCTTGGCACTGTCCGGATGCACGCCGTATTCCTTGACGTAGCCACCGACCGTATCGACGCCGGCCAGCCCCGGACTGGAACGCATCTGCGGCGCGATGATCCAGTCCTGCACGGTGCGCAGGTAGGTCGCGCGTTCCTCCGGCGTGCGCAGCAGGTTGCCTTCCGGTGTGCGGTAGACCTCACCGGCCTGCCAGCCGGCTTCACCGGGCTTGGCCAGCTTGGCTGGGTCGAACGTGGTGAAGTCCACCGTCCACATCAGCACTTCACCGAGGCCGGTGGTGACCGGCGACAGCATCGGTGATGCACCATCGGGCAGGTCTTCCGACGCTTCGCGCATGCGCTCGGCTACCTGCTGGCGGGCGAAGTAGATGTCCGTGGCATCGGTGAAGATCGCGGTGACCTGCGAGAAGCCATTGCGCGACAGCGAACGGGTGGTGGTCAGGCCGGGAATGCCGGCCAGCGCGGTTTCCAGCGGGTAGGTCACCTGCCGCTCGATCTGCTCCGGGGTCAGTGCTGGCGCCACCGTGTTGATCTGTACCTGGCGATTGGTGATGTCCGGCACCGCGTCGATTGGCAGCTTGCCCAGCTGGAACAGGCCCACAGCGGCGATCAGCGCGGCCATGAACACCACCAGCCAGCGGTGGCGCACCGCTGTTTCAATGATCAGCTTGAACATGGTCGCCTCCTCAGTGGCCGTGCTCGGCTTCGCCCTTGGCCAGTTCGGCCTTGAGCAGGAAGGCGTTGGCACCGACGATGCGCTCGCTGCCGGTCAGCCCACCAAGGATCTCGATGCGGTCACCGGCGCGACGGCCAGCCAGCACCGGCTGTACCTTGAAGCCGCCTTCGACGGCGACGAATACCGCACTGCTGCCATCGACGTTCTGCACCGCATCGGCCGGCACGCTGAGCGAGCCGTCCTGGCCTTCGGTGACCACCACGGCCGATACCGGCGAACCGGCCGGCGGCAGCGACGCATCCACCGGCGTGGCACGGATCACCGCGACGCCGCCCTGCTGGCGCACATCGGCGGCCGAGCCGGTGACGGTGGCGGTGAAGCTGCCACCCGGCACACTCACTTCCAGCTTCATGCCCGGCGTGACCTGCGCGGCCAGCGCCGGCGGTGCGGTGAACACCAGCTCGTTCATCGCCGGATCGGCGACGTCGGCCACGGCGCTACCGGCGGCGACCACGCCACCCGGGGTGACCTGCACGTTGCCGACGATGCCGGCCACCGGGCTGGTGATGCGCACGCGGCCACTGGCATCGGGCGCACCGTTGGCGGCGGCCTGCGCCTGCGCGGCCGCAGCCTGGGCCTGTGCCGCCAGCGAACGTGCGCGCGAGGCTTCCATTTCCTGGCGGGCGACCACGCCCTGGTCGACCAGGGCTTTGTCGCGGCCATAGGCCAGGCGTGCGGCCTCGGCTTCGGCGGACGCGGCCAGCGCATTGGCGCGGAACACCGCCGCCTCGCCACTGACCACGATGGCCAGCGCTTGGTTCTGCTTCACCGCCGTGCCCGGAGCGACCAGCACGCGCTCGACGCGGCCGGTCACGGTCGACGCCACCGAGGCACGTGCACCGACCGAGGGTTCGACCCGGCCGGACAGGCGCGTGGAGCCACCGCCACCGCGACCGATCGCGACCACTTCGATACCGGAGGCCTTGATCTGCTCAGGGGTCAACTGCACGACACCTTCATCCGCATCGGCGGGCGCCTTAGCGGTTTCTGCCTTGGCTTCCTTGCTGTCGGCGGCATGGCCGTGGCCATCATCGGTGCCGGCCTTGGCCGCAGCGGGGTCTTCATTGGCAGGCGTCTGCGCGTTGCCGGCGCAGCCGGCCAGCAGCACGGTCAGCAGCACGCCGCCGATCAGCGGGAAAGTACGGGAGAGAGTCATGGGGCCTCCACAAAGGGTGCGCGCCCTTCCAGGCGGGCAAGATCGATTTCCGCGGCGACGCGCGACAGGCGCGCATCCACGGCGGTGCCGCGGGCGGCGATGAGGGCGCTGCGGGTGCTGCGCAGTTCCAGCT
This sequence comes from Stenotrophomonas sp. GD03877, assembly GCF_029840555.1. NCBI lineage: Bacteria > Pseudomonadati > Pseudomonadota > Gammaproteobacteria > Lysobacterales > Lysobacteraceae > Stenotrophomonas > Stenotrophomonas sp. GD03877. Next base: position 92,188 of record NZ_JAOCCT010000006.1, read on the forward strand.
GCGAGATGCGTCCAGCGTCGAAGCCGACGCGCGCAAGGCGATACGCCTCTTCGGCGGCGACCACGCTCTCATCGGCGGCGCGGGTGCGGCTGCCGGCGGCCTTCAGACCGGCCACGGCGGACAGGCGCTCGGCCTCGCTGTCGCGGCGCTGCTGGTCCAGGCGCGCTTCGGCCGCGCGCTGGTCGGCATTGGCGGCGCGGATGCCGCCACGGTTGCGGTCGAACAGCGGGATGCTGAGGCTGAGCCCGAGGTTGTAGGCGCGCTCGCCGCCTTCGCGGAAGCGGGTCTGCGCGGCGGTGACACTGAGGTCGGGCAGGGCGCGTTTGCGCTCCACGTCCACCAGCTTGCCCGCCGCATCGGCTTCGGCTTCGGCGATGCGCACCGCCAGCGCCACGTCGGTGGCGCCGCGCGGCAGCGGCGGGGCGCGGTCGATCAGGCTGTCGTCGATCGACTGCACCGGCGCATCCAGCAGCGCGGTGCCGGCCAGGCGGGCCAGCGCGGCATCGCGGAACGCCTGTGCTTCATCCAGCGACGCCATGGCATTGGCTACTTCGCTCTGCGCTTGCACCGCGCGCAGCTGTGGTTCGCGGCCCTGCTTGACCATGGCGTTGACGGCGTTGGCGTCATCGCGGGTCAGTGACAGTGCTTCCTCGGCCAGGGTGTAGCGGCGCAGTGCACTTTCCGCCTGTGCATAGACCACCGCCAGCTGGCTGGCCACGTCGCTGCGACTCTGCGCGCCACGCAGGTTGGCCGCCTGGGCCTCGGCACGGGCGGCGCGGACGCGCGCGCCACGCTGGCCCCAGACCTCCAGCGGCTGGGACAGGGTGAGCACGGTGTCGGCCTTGCCCATGCCACGGTAGGTGCCGGAGCCCCAGGCGTTTTCGGCCGACCAGGAAAGGGAGGGATTGGGCAGCGCACGGGCCTGGTCGGCGCGCGCATCGGCGGCCTCGGCCAGTGCCGTGCCCACACGAGTGCCGGGCAGCTGGTCCAGGCGTTCAAGCAGGGTGTCGTAGGAGGGGGCGGCTTGCGCCATCACCGATGCCGCCGGGGCCAGGCCCAGCAACACGGCGACGACCAGCCCGGCCGCACGCGGCGACCGAGGTGTCAGGATCGACATAGGGGGATTCCGGTTGTGAGTGAAACGGGAGCCCGCAATCGCGGGACGCGCTCAACTCACGCCCGGGGTGGACGCGTCAATTCATCCTGGGCGACCGTATAGGCCGCCGCATCGCCCGCACTCATCCAGCGCGCCGGCAGTGGCGCCCCGAAGGCGGCGATCGTGTGCGCCGGCAGGCTCAGGTTGGAGTGGTGGCAGTGGTTGTGGCCACAGGCACCGACATGCTTGCCGTCGGTATCGCCATCGGCATCCGGTGCGGATTCCACATGCACCGTGCTGGCATGCGGTTCCACCGTGCACGCCAGGGCGTCGGCCACCGGCACGACCACGAATGCCGCCATCAGCAGCATCAGCAGGGTCGAACGGAGGTGGCGGGTGATCCAGCGCATGAAGGGCAGGCTAGCAAGCGGTTTTCGCCGGATACAATATCAATGGCCGCTTCGGGAATACGTCGGAATCTCCCGTTCAGGTGGGCGGCCTGGGGCCTTCTGCCCTGGTGGGTGTCGACCTTGGTCGACACGCCTTTCGATCCCCGACACATTGCCGGCCAGCGGCCGGCACTACCGGTCTGCGGGCAGCTTCGCGATCACCTTGATCTCGAACTGGAACCCATACAGCCAGGTCACGCCGATACCGGTCAGGGTAGGGTGCGGCGCCTCGCCCCAGTACTCGGGCACGATCGCCCAGGCCTTCTCGAAGTTGGTTTCCGGATCGACCAGGAACACGGTCACGTCGATCACGTCATCGAACGTGCAGCCCGCAGCAGCCAACACCGCATTGAGATTCTCGAAGGCGCGGCGCACCTGCGTCTCGAAGTCCGGCTCGGGCGAACCGTCCTCGCGGCTGCCGACCTGGCCGGAAACGAACAGGAAGCCATCGGACCGGATCGCCGGCGAGTAGCGGTTGCGCTCGTACAGGGCCTGGCGCCCGGCGGGGAAAACGACATCACGCTGTGACATGGGGAAGATCCCGTGGGAGACAACGCCATCCTCCTCGCGAGCGCTGTCTGGATAAACCGCGATGATCGGCCTAGATTGATTGCCAATCCCAAATAATCACGGCCGGCCATGGACCGTTTCGAGGCGATGCGGGCCTTTGCCCGGGTAGTGGAAACCGGCAGCTTCACCCGCGCCGCGCACACCCTGCAGATCAGCCGCACCACGGTTACCCAGCTGGTGCAGCAGCTGGAGGCGCACCTAAGGCTGCGCCTGCTCAACCGCACCACCCGGCGGGTCAGCGTCACCCCCGACGGCGCGGCCTATTACCCGCGCATCGCCCGCCTGCTGGCCGAACTGGACGAGGTCGAAGGCGGGCTGGGCGACGCGGCCGCCCAGCCGCGTGGCCGCCTGCGCGTGGATGTGCCCGGGCCCTACGCGCGGCTGCGGCTGGTACCGGTGCTGCCGGATTTCCAAGCGCGCTACCCGGAGATCCAGCTCGACGTCGGCGTGAGTGATCGCGAGGTCGATGTCATCGCCGACAACGTCGATTGCGTGATCCGTGGTGGCACGCCGGCCGACCCGGCGCTGGTGGCGCGGCCGCTGACTGCACTGCCGATCGGCTTCCACGCCAGTCCAGGCTATGTGCAGCGCTTCGGCATGCCGACCGACCCGCGCGCGCTGGAAGGGCCTGATCATCACATGGTCGGCTTCCTCAGCCCGCGTAGTGGCCGGGCGAGAGTGTTCAGCGCGCAGCGCGGCGAGGAGCGCGTAGAAGTGCAGGGCCGGTATGCGGTCGGCTTCGACGACGGCAACGCCTATCTGGCGGCCGCGTTGGCGGGACTGGGTGTGGTCGCGCTGCCCAGCTACATGGCCAAGCCTCATGTGGCGCGTGGCGAACTGCTGCCGCTGCTGCAGGACTGGCAGCTGCCGCCGATGCCTATGCACGTGATGTTCCCGCCGAACCGGCACATGAGCCAGCGGCTGCGGGTGTTCATTGATTGGGTGATGGAAGCGCTGGGGTGACACACACCGGGCGTGCGAAAATCACCACAGCACGCAACAGGAAACAGCCTCACGCATGAGTCGCATCGTCGCACTGGATACCGAAACCACCGGCATCTCCCACCGCCTGGGGCACCGGGTGATCGAAATCGGTGCCGTCGAACTGATCGATGGCCAGCTCACCGGCCGCCAGTTCCACACCTACCTGCAGCCGCAGCGCAGGGTCGATTGGGGCGCACAGCGCGTGCATGGCATCAGCGATGCGATGCTGGTGGGCAAGCCACTGTTCTCCAGCAAGGCCGCCGAACTGCTCGACTTCCTGCGCGGCAGCGAGATGGTCGCGCACAACGCCACCTTCGACGTGGGTTTCCTGGACAACGAGCTGCGCCTGGCTGGCATCCCCGGCACGCTGGCCCAGCATTGCCGCATCACCTGCAGCCTGAAGCTGGCGCGGGGGCGTTGGCCGGGCCAGGGTAACAAGCTGGACGACGTGCTGCAGCGCCTGCGTATCCCAAGCCAGCGCGGCCTGCACGGCGCGCTGAAGGATGCACACCTGCTGGCGCAGGTGATTCCGCACCTGCGCTGAGGCTGGGCGCTGTTACACCGGCCGCAACCAGCGCTCGATCATTGTCACGCCGCGTGCCACCCCATCTTCATTGCGCATCGCCGCACCCAAGGCAGCAGCGCGTGCACGTGTTGCGTCGTTCTCAGCAAAAGTGATGGCCGCTGCAAGCGTTGCTGCGTCCAGCCGCTTCGCTGACAGCGGCGCCGGTGCCACCCGCAACCGATACAGGCGATCGGCCCAGAAGAACTGATCTGCGGCGAACGGCATCACCAGCGAGGGAATGCCGGCGCGGCAGGCCGAATGGGTGGTGCCGCTGCCGCCATGGTGGATGACGAGTGCGCAACGCGGGAACAGTGCTTCGTGTGGGGTCGGGCCCAGTACGAAGACAGAATCGGGCAAGCGCATCGCAGGCAGTCCCACCCAGCCGGGAAACAGCAGGACACGGCGCGGTGCCAGCGCCTGCAGCAGGGCCGGCAACACGCGCTCGCGATCAAAGCCGGTCATGCTGCCAAAGCCGAGGTAGACCGGCGGCGGGCCGGCATCGAGGAAGGCCTGCAGATCGGCCGGCGCCGTCCAGGGCGCATCAGGAAGCCGCCATTGACCACAGACGATGTGGTCGGCCGGCCAGTCCGCCGGTGGCGGCAGCAGCTGCGGCGAGATGCCATAGAGCATCGGCAGGCCGGACCACAGCGAGCGACGCGGCGATTGCCCCAGCTGCTTGCGGGCCGCGTTGATCGGCCCGCGGAACTGGCGCCAGATCAGGCCGTTGACCAGCCCGTAGCTGGCGCGGTTCAACCAGCCTGGCGAGCGTCCGGGCGGCAGGAACGGGGAGCGGAAGGCCCGCGTCGGGGTCAGCGGAATCATGCCGGTGCCGATGACCGGCAGCCCCCGGCGTTCGCCCACGCTCATACCGACAAAGGCCGCCAGGCCACCGGTCAGAATCGCATCGCAGCCTTCGGCAGCGGCATCGGCCTGGCGCATCCAGCCGCTGACATGCTGCAGCGCCATCCGTGCCAGTCCGTTACTGGCGGCGGCAACACCGTTGCCACGCGAGACCAGCGCGACCACTTCGTCATGGATGTCACCTTCAAGAGCCGCATGGGGCACCTTCAGCGCCTGCGCGCTGCCCAAGGTGCCGCCATCGGCCAGCAGTGTCACCTCATGGCCTGCGCCGATCAGCCCATGGCAGAGCATGGCCAGCGGGCGCGTATCGCCTTCGGTTCCGTAGGTCAGGGCCAGCAGCCGCATGGAAAGCTCCGCAGTGATCCGAGGCAGTATGCCGGTTGGCGGGCTGCAGCCCCGGCGCATTCAGCCCCAGCCTCTGGGTAACTTGCGCAAGTGCTTGAACCCGTGCATAATGCGCGGCTCGCTGTGTCCGGTTTTCTACCGGGCGGCGCCCCCGGGAGCATGTCCCCGGCCGCCCAACGCCAGCGTAACCCTTTGATTCTCTTGACGTGTGGTGGGCAACCATCGAGGCCGCCGTCTCCCGGGCTACGGGCTGACACAACTTACTATCGAGGTGCGCAATGTCCCGCGTATGCCAGGTTTCCGGCAAGCGAGTGCAGACGGGTAACAACGTCTCGCACGCCAACAACAAGACCCGTCGTCGTTTCCTGCCGAATCTGCACGAACGCCGCTTCTGGGTTGCCAGCGAAAACCGCTGGGTGAAGCTTCGTGTTTCCGCGCATGCACTGCGCACCATCGACAAGAACGGTATCGATTCCGTTCTGGCTGAGCTGCGTGCGCGCGGCGAAAAGGTCTGAGGAGTAGACGATCATGGCAGGCAAGCGCGATAAGGTCCGTATGATTTCGACCGCTGGTACCGGTCACTTCTACACGACCGACAAGAACAAGAAGAACACCCCGGGGAAGATGGAATTCTCCAAGTACGATCCGGTCGTGCGTAAGCACGTCCCGTACAAGGAAGGCAAGATCAAGTAATCCGCAAGGATTGCTGATCCCCCCGAAGAAACCCGCCCTTGTGGCGGGTTTTTTCATGCCCGGTGTTCATGCCCGGTGGTCCCATGGTGGGTGCCGACCGTTGGTCGGCACGCTGACCCCACGCCCGCTAGGTGTCGACCTTGGTCGACACGCTGGATCTCTGCCATCGGATCGAAAGGCAGTCGAGCGACATTCTTCCCCCGTGCTGCGCGGACCGTTCCCCGCGCATGGCGATGCGTTCATCCCAATGGCGCCCGCCGGTCATGGGGCGCGGCTCGACTCTACAAAGGCCGCTGGGCAGAATGGCCCATCACCTCCCGACGGGCGACGCGATGCTGTTCGAGTGGTTGCTGGGTTCGTACCTGCTGCTGATCGACTGGCTGATCCGGCTGGTCGCGCTGTGCTGGATTCCCACCCGCACCACGCCGGGTGCGGCGCGCAGCTGGCTGCTGCTGGTCGGCTTCGTGCCGCTGCTGGGCCTGCCGCTGTACCTGCTGTTCGGCCACCCATGGCTGTCGCGCGAGCGCATCCGCCGCCAGGCCGAGGCCTCGCAGGTCATCCGCGAGGAACAGGCGCTGCAGCATCGCCTGCGCTGGACCCCGCAGCCGGACACCGCCAGCGCTGAGATCGTGCCGCTGGTGCAGCGCCAGGGCGATTTCATGCCGGTGCACGGCAACGCGGTCGACCTGCTGACCGACTACGACGAATCGCTGCACACGCTGATTGCCGACATCGACCAGGCCGAAGACCGCGTGCACCTGCTGTACTACCTGATGTTCGACGACGCGGTCGGCGAGGCCATTGTCGAAGCACTGCAGCGTGCCGCCGCACGTGGCGTGCAGTGCCGCGTGCTGCTTGACGCGGTGGGCGCCAAACGGGGACTGCGCGCGTACAGCAAGCGACTGCGGTCACGTGACGTTGAAGTACGCGCGATGCTGCCCGGCGGCCTGCGTTGGCGCCGCAGCGGACGCATGGACCTGCGCAACCACCGCAAGATCGCGGTGATCGACAACGAAGTGGCCTATGTCGGTTCGCAGAACCTGGCAGGCCCGCAGTTCGTGCCCGGCCACCCGAACCGCGAGCTGGTGGCGCGCGTGCGTGGCCCGGCGGTGGCGCACCTGGAGGCGGTGTTCGCCAGTGACTGGTACATGGAAACCGGCCAGCGCCTGGACGTGATTGCCGACGTGCCCGAGTGCAGTGATGACATCGCTACCCAGCTGCTGCCCAGCGGCCCGGCCTACCCGTACAGCAACGCGCGCGATGCGGTTGCGGCGCTGATTCATCTGGCGCGGCGCCGGCTGGTGATGGTGACCCCGTACTTCGTGCCCGACGAGGCCACATTGAGCGCACTGCGTATCGCCGCATTGTCCGGCGTGCAGGTGCAGCTGATCCTCTCTGCCAGCAACAACCAGCGGCTGACCTCGTGGGCGCAGGAGGCGTACTACGACGAACTGCTGCGTTGCGGCGTGCGCATCGCCCTGTACGAACCGCAGTTCCTGCACGCCAAGCACATGAGCGTGGACGAGGACATCGCCGTGCTCGGCTCGATCAACATGGATATCCGCTCGTTCGCGCTGAATGCCGAGATCGGCCTGATCTGCTACGACCATGCGCTGGTGAAGCAGTTGTGCGGGATCGAGGATGGCTACCTGCGTGAATCGCGGCAGCTGGATCTGCAGCAATGGCGCAAGCGTCCTGCCTGGCGGCGCAGCCGCGAGGGCATCGCACGCTTGGCCGATGCGTTGATGTGAGGCGGCGGTAACCGCCCGCTTCGGCAATCCGGCCTGTCATCGCCGATGGCCTACAATCGGCACATGACTGATTCACCGCGTAATGGCGAACTGGACCTGGCGATCATCGGTGGTGGTGCAGCCGGGGTGCTGGTGGCGATCCAGGTACTGCGCCAGGCCCACGCGCCGCTGGCGCTGGCCATCTTCGAACCCGCCTCGCAGCTGGCCCAGGGCATCGCCTATGCCACACCATGGCCGGAGCACCTGCTGAACGTACCGGCGGCAAAGATGAGTGCGTTTGCCGACCAGCCTGGTGATTTCCTCGACTATCTGGTGGCAGCCAACGCCTACCCGGGCGAGGCGCGCGAGGTGCTGGGCGAGCGTTACGTGTGTCGCCATTACTTTGCTGCCTACCTGCAGCAGCGCCTGCAGGAGGCCGTGGCCGCCAGCCCCGCACAGCTGCAGGTGATCACGCAGCCGGTACTGGGCCTGCAGCCGGATGACCACGGCTACCAGCTGACACTCGGCGATGGCAGCACGCTGCACGCTGCGCAGGCGGTGCTGGCCACCGGCAACAGCATGCGCCCGTTGCCCGTGGCCGGTGCCGACGCGCTGCCTGCCGATGATGTGATCGAGGCCTGGGACTACGACGGTGTGCGTACCCTGGCCGGCGAACAGGCCGTGGCCATTGTCGGCTCCGGCCTGAGCATGGCCGACACCGTGCTGGCGCTGGTTGCTGCCGGTCACACCGGCCCTCTGCATGTGATCTCGCGTCACGGCCTGCTGCCGCTGCCGCACGCACACGGCGGCCTGCCCACGTTCGACCCGGCCACGCTGCTGCCGATGAACCTGCGCCAGCGCCTGCGTGCGCTGCGTGGCTTCGCCCGCCAAGCGCAGGCCGATGGCCTGCCGTGGCAGGGCGTGATGGACCGCATCCGTCCGCACGGGCAGGCGCTGTGGTGCAGCCTCGACGAGGCCGACCAGCGCCGCTTCCTGCGCCATGTGGTGCGCTACTGGGACGTACATCGCCACCGCATCGCCGAAGAGGTGGATGCGCAGCTGCAGTCTCTGCAGGACAGTGGCCAACTGCGCATCCATCGGTCGCGCCTGCAGCGCGTCTGCCGCGAAGGCGATGCCCTGCGGTTGTCTGGCCGCGATGCCACCGGCAATGAACAGCAGTGGACGATGATTGGCGGGGTGATCAACGCCACCGGCGTAGAGACCCGCGCCAACGCGTTGCGCAATCCGTTGCTGCAGCAGCTGCAGGCCGATGGACTGGCCCGTCCGGGTCCGCATGGGCTGGGCCTGGACAGCACCGTGCCGGGCGACCGCCTGCGTGCTGCCGGTGGCCAGCCGCAGGCACGGCTGGGTGTGCTCGGCAGCCTGCGCATCGGCAACCTGTGGGAAAGCCTGGCGGTGCCTGAACTGCGTCAGCAGGCCCAGGCACTGGCCACCCAGGTGGTCGCAGGAGCCGCGACGGCGATGCCGTAAAATGGGGGGCATGGATGTCTCCCACCTGCTTGATGGCCTGAACCCGGCCCAGCGCGAAGCCGTCTCCGCTCCTCCCGGCCACCACCTGGTGCTGGCCGGTGCCGGTTCCGGCAAGACCCGCGTACTCACCCACCGCATCGCCTGGCTGCATGAAGTCAATGGCGTGCCGACCCACGGCATTTTCGCGGTGACTTTCACCAACAAGGCGGCCGGCGAGATGCGCCACCGCATCGACGCCCAGCTGCCCCATGGCAGCCGCGGCATGTGGATCGGCACCTTCCACGGCCTGGCCAACCGCCTGCTGCGCCTGCACTGGCAGGACGCGAAGCTGCCTGAAGGCTTCCAGGTGATGGATTCGGACGACCAGCTGCGGCTGGTCAAGCGCGTGGTGCAGGCGCTGGAACTGGACGACGGCAAGTACCCGGCCAAGCAGATCGCGTGGTGGATCAACGCGCAGAAGGATGAGGGCCGCCGCCCGCAGCACATCCAGCCCGAGCCGCACGATGCGTGGCTGGAAACCATGCGCCAGGCCTACATCGAGTACCAGGCGCGCTGCGACCGCGCCGGCCTGGTCGACTTCGCCGAGCTGCTGCTGCGCGCGCACGAACTGCTGCGCGACAACCCGGCGCTGCTGTCGCATTACCGCGCCCGCTTCCGCGAGATCCTGGTGGACGAGTTCCAGGACACCAACGCCATCCAGTACGCCTTCGTGCGCGTGCTGGCCGGCGATTCCGGCCACGTGTTCGTGGTCGGCGACGATGACCAGGCCATCTACGGCTGGCGCGGTGCCAAGGTCGAGAACGTGCAGGGCTTCCTGCGCGATTTCCCCGGCGCGCAGACCATCCGCCTGGAGCAGAACTACCGCTCCACCGCCAACATCCTCGGCGCCGCCAACGCGGTGATCGCGCACAACCCCGACCGCATCGGCAAGCAGCTGTGGACCGACAGCGGTGACGGCGAGCCGATCGATCTGTATGCCGCGTACAACGAGATGGACGAGGCGCGCTACATCGTCGAGCGTGCGCGCCAGTGGGTGCGTGATGGTGGCAGCTACACCGAAGTGGCCGTGCTCTACCGCAGCAACGCGCAGTCGCGCGCGCTGGAAGAAGCGCTGCTGAGCGAACAGGTGCCGTACCGCGTGTATGGCGGCATGCGCTTCTTCGAGCGTGCTGAAATCAAGGACGCGCTGGCCTACCTGCGCCTGCTGTCCAACCGCAACGATGAAGCGGCGTTCGAGCGCGCGGTGAACACCCCCACGCGTGGCATCGGTGACCGCACGCTGGACGAAGTGCGCCGCGAGGCGCGCGCACAGGGTATTTCGCTGTGGGAAGCGACCATGCTGGTCACCCAGGGCAGCGCGCTGGCCGCACGTGCGCGCAATGCGCTGGCCGGCTTCCTGGTGCTGGTCAACGAGCTGCAGGCACAGACCCTGCACATGACCCTGGCCGAGCGGGTGGACCACGTGCTGGCCCGCTCGCAGCTGCGCGAGCACTGGAGCAAGGAAAGCCGCAACGCGCTGGACTCGGAGTCGCGTACCGACAACCTCGACGAACTGGTCTCGGTGGCCTCGCGCTTCGTGCGTCGCGCCGACGACATCGAGGAAGTAGGCGAGGACATGGACGAGCTGGTCGCGTTCCTGGCCTATGCCGCGCTGGAGGCCGGTGAAGGCCAGGCGCAGGCCGGCGAGGACGGTGTGCAGTTGATGACCCTGCATTCGGCCAAGGGCCTGGAATTCCCGCTGGTGTTCCTGGCGGGCATGGAAGACGGCCTGTTCCCCAGCGCACGTTCGCTGGAAGAAAGCGGGCGGCTGGAAGAAGAGCGCCGCCTGGCCTACGTCGGCATCACCCGCGCGCGCCAGAAGCTGGTGCTGAGCTATGCCGAATCGCGCCGCATCCACGGCCAGGACAACTACAGCCTGCCCTCGCGCTTCCTGCGCGAGATTCCGCGCGAGCTGCTGCACGAAGTGCGCCCGAAGGTGCAGGTCTCGCGGCCGGCCTCGATGGGCGCCAGCCGGGTGATGGGCCATGCCTCGATCGAAGCACCGCCGATCAAGCTCGGCGCGCTGGTCACCCATCCCAAGTTCGGCGAAGGCATGGTGACCGACTACGAAGGCAACGGCGCTCACGCCCGCGTGCAGGTCGAGTTCGCCGACGCCGGCAGCAAGTGGCTGGTGATGGCCTACGCCAACCTGACGGTGATCTGATCACCGTCGGGGGGGCAGGAATTCCTGTAGAGCCGAGCCCATGCTCGGCTGCCTCTGGCGGGAAAGAGCAGCCGAGCATGGGCTCGGCTCTACAACAGCGGTCGGCTATCAGCCGATGGTGAATGTCTCCACGGCTGCCGCCAACCCGGCGCGGTCCATCGCTTCTTCATCCTGGCGGTTGCGGATCAACACATAGTGGCCTTCCGCCGGCGACAGTACCTCGATCACCTCGCCACGGTAGTTGGTGATCTCTATGAAGCCATCGCTCACTCCGCTAAGGCTGTCGATCTCGGCTATTAGTGTCTCCAGGCTGACAATGGCGCCGTCCTTGTCCGTTCCGCCGCCAGTGCGGGGATTGTCGAAGTACAGGCTTATCTTCGGCTGCCTGGTCCTATGCCAGTTGTTGACGTCAACGATGTGATGTGTGGACCACCTGAAATCCTCTGCTGATTCGTTGCCGTTGAACTCACACCGGAAGATCGGCAGGCATAGGAACAGCCCCGTGCGCTTCTCGATCCGATTCAGAAGCCCGTGATAGGTGCTGGGAACCGCCATCGCATGAGTGAACCCATAGGCGTTGGAAGGAATCTCGAAGATCGTTGGCCCATCATGTGAAAGATGGTGCGGTGCGTTCAGCACAACGCTGGTGGCGAATTCCGGATCATCGACATTCCTGGAAGCGATCGCGAGGTCATGTCCCTTGGCATTCCTCACGCAGCAATAGAGTACGTACGTCGCGACTACGTACTTGCTGAAGTAGCAGCCGTGGACTTCGGCCACCTCTCCGAACGACGTTAACAGGTCATCCTTGGTGATCATGGGCATCTGGACGGTGGCAAAAGCACATGGTGGCCCCTTGAACGGTCATCCGACCATGCAACTTGTCTGAAAGCACCCTGTTGGTGTCAGAGCCCATTTCCGTTGGAAAAGGGATCCGACCCCGATTAGGCTGCGCTCATGACCCGCAACGTGCTCTTCCTCTGCAGCCAGAACCGCCTGCGCAGCCCGACGGCCGAGCAGGTATTCGCCGATTGGCCGGGCATCGAGACCGCCTCGGCCGGGCTGCTGGCGGACGCCGAGGAAGTGCTCAGCCCCGAGCTGCTGCAGTGGGCCGACCTGGTGTTCGTGATGGAACGCGCCCACCGCAACCGGCTGTCCAGCCGCTACAAGGCCTGGTTGAACGGCAAGCGGGTGATCTGCCTGGATATCCCGGACGATTACGACTACATGGACCCGGTGCTGGTGGAACTGCTGAAGCGGAAAGTGCCACCGTTTCTGCGTTGACGGGCTGTTGTAGAGCCGAGCCCATGCTCGGCTGCTCTTGGCGGGAAAAGCAGCCGAGCATGGTCCCGGCTCTACAATGGGCTCCACATCTTCCAGGAACGTCCCCATGACCGAACCCACGCTGCACGTCACCGTGAAGTTGAACGCCCGGCTGCAGCCGGAGCATCGCCACGAACTGTTCGAGGATCCGCTCGACGCGCTGCTGCAGGCCGCCCAGGTGGGCGAGCTGACTGGCGGCGGCACCGCGATGTCGGACCTGGGTGAGGTCGAGTACGGCGATATCGAAGTGGCGCTGATCGATGCGAGCGGCGTACCGAAGCTGATCGATCTGCTGGAACAGCTGGGCGCGCCGAAGGGTTCGCAGCTGCAGGGTGCGGGCGAGGCCGATCGCAGCTTCGGCGTGACCGAGGGCCTGGGCATCTACCTGGATGGCCTGACCCTGCCGGATGAAGTCTACGAACAGTGCGATTCCAACCACGTGTTCGAACAGCTGTCGGAAAGCATCGACGGCCTTGGCGAGATCTGCAGCTGGTGGCAGGGCCCGACCGAAACCGCGCTGTACATGTATGGCGAGTCGTTCGAGGCGATGCGTGATGCGATCGCCGGATTCGTGGCCAGCTATCCGCTGTGCCAGAACGCACGCGTGGTGCAGATCGCCTGAAGGCGGGCCTGATGTAGAGCCGAGCCCATGCTCGGCTGCTTTTCCCGCCAGTAGCAGCCGAGCATGGGCTCGGCTCTACAGAAGCAGGCTATCGGCCGGCTGACTGCTGGGCGTTGTCGCGCTGGGCAAGATCCTTGCCCAGGTAATAACCGCCGCAGAACAGCACGAAGGCGGCGATGAGACTCCACAGGATGATCCTGAGCGGGGAGCGTGATGTCGGCTTGCCGTTCTGCATGCGGGTTCTCCCAAGGCGGCGCGGCGCCGCCTACCCAGCTTGCGCCGCAGTGATCGGGCGCGCAAGCCGGCGGTGCGCACACGCCACTGCGCGGCGCCGGATTGATCCTGCTCAAGGCGCAGCCTGCACATCCGGTGTGTAATGGTGTCGTTCCCATCTGGCAGATCGCCACGGAGCCCCACCATGTACAAGCGCATCCTGATTGCCACCGACGGGTCCGAGCTGGCCGACAAGGGCCTGGCCAAGGGCCTGGAGCTGGCCAAGGACCTCAATGCCGAGGTCGATATCGTGACTGTGTCCGAGCCGTGGGCCGTCGGCATGTACGACGCCATGGGCTGGAGCGTGGGCTACATGAACAGCCCGGAGTACAAGGCCGACCGCGAGGAAGGCGCGCAGAAGGTGCTGCAGCCGGCGCTGGCCAAGGCCGCCGAGCAGGGCATTACCGCCAATCCGGTGCATGTGCTGGACCGCTACGCGGCCGACGGCATCATCGAGACGGCGGGCGAGCGCAACAGTGATTTGATCGTGATGACCTCGCATGGCCGCCGTGGCGTGACCCGCGTGCTGCTGGGCAGCCAGACCGCTGAGGTGCTGGCACGCAGCACGTTGCCGGTGCTGGTCATCCGCTGATTCAAGCGTTCCCGGGGAGGGGACCCGACGCCGGCCGCAGGATGCGCGCCGGCGTTGTTTTTTGTGGGAGGCAGGTGTGAATCCACGCATGGCGTGGATCTACTGGATCGCAGGGATCCGACCCCGGTCACCTCACCAGCTGTACAGCTTCCAGTACACCGGCGAGACGCCATCCTTGTCGTTGTCGAAACGGCCGTCGCCGTTCTTGTCGTACATGTAGAACGGAGCACCGCGCGACGGAGTCACCTTGACCATGCGCAGCTGGCCGGACACGCGGTATTCCTCGATGACATCGCCGTTGTCCATGGTGCGCTTGGACACGTCCGCGCCCTTGACGTCCACCGGGGGAGCGCCTGCGCCACCCATGCTGGCGCAGCCAGCGAGCAGGAGCAGGGAAGCCAGCATCAGGGTCTTCATCGGCGGGGGCCTTTGCCTGGAAAGAGCCTTGATTATGCCCCATCGCCGGGCGCCTGCCGTGTCGCCGCGATGCAGGCACGGGCGCGTAGAATCGACCCATGAGCAGATTAGTCCTGATCGACGGGTCCAGTTACCTGTACCGCGCGTTCCACGCGCTGCCGCCCCTGTCCAATGCACAGGGCGAACCCACCGGTGCGCTGTTCGGCGTGGTCAACATGCTGCGCTCGACACTGAAGGAGCGCCCAGCCTACGTGGCGTTCGTGGTCGATGCGCCCGGCAAGACCTTCCGCGATGACCTGTACGACCAGTACAAGGCCAACCGCCCGCCGATGCCCGATGAGCTGCGCAGCCAGGTCGAGCCGATGTGCCGCATCGTCGAGGCGCTGGGCATCAGCATCCTGCGCATCCCCGGCGTGGAAGCCGACGATGTGATCGGCACGCTGGCCCTGCAGGGCGTGGCGCAGGACCTGAAGGTGACCATCTCCACCGGCGACAAGGACTTCGCCCAGCTGGTGCGCCCGGGCATCGAGCTGGTCAACACCATGACCGGCAGCCGCATGGATTCGGACGCGGCGGTGATGGAGAAGTTCGGCGTGCGCGCCGACCAGATCATCGACCTGCTGGCGCTGATGGGTGACACCGTCGACAACGTGCCGGGCGTAGAGAAGTGCGGGCCGAAGACCGCCGCCAAGTGGCTGGCCGAGTATCAGCACCTGGATGGGGTGATGGCGGCCGCGCCGACCATGAAGGGCAAGATCGGCGAGAACCTGCGCGCCGCGCTGGAGCGGCTGCCGCTGAACCGCGAGCTGGTGACCATCCGCACCGACGTGGAGCTGGACGCCAGCCCGACCACGCTGGCCCTGCGCGAGCAGGACGTGCCGGAGCTGACCGAGCTGTATGCGCGCTACGGCTTCACCCAGGCGCTGAAGGAGCTGGGTGCGCCGCTGCCGGCGCCAACTGCCGCCAGCGAGGCCACTCCAAGCCTGCGCGGCACCGCTGCCGGTTTCGCGCGTGGCAGTGCCGAGGCGCCCGCTGCCGGCACGCTGGATCCGGCGCTGGCCGCGCCAGGTGAATACGAGACCGTGCTGACCGCCGAGCAGCTGCAGGCCTGGGTCGAGCGCCTGCAGCAGGCTGACCTGATCAGTTTCGATACCGAAACCGATGCGCTGGACGCGATGCGTGCGCGCCTGGTGGGTATCAGCCTGGCGGTCGAGCCGGGCAAGGCCGCCTACATTCCGGTTGGCCACGATTACCCGGGGGCGCCGGCCCAGCTGCCGATGCAGCAGGTGCTGGATGCGCTGCGCCCGGTGCTGCAGGACCCGGCGAAGAAGAAGCTGGGCCAGCACGGCAAGTACGACCTGCACGTGCTGCGCCGTCACGGCGTGCAGGTGCAGGGCTACCACGACGACACCATGCTCGAGAGCTTCGTGCTCAACTCCACCGCCACCCGCCACGACATGGATTCGCTGGCCCTGCGCTATCTGGGCTACAACACCATCAAGTTCGAGGACGTGGCTGGCAAGGGCGCCAAGCAGATTCCGTTCTCGCAGGTGGGCATCGACGAAGCCAGCCGCTATGCGGCCGAGGACGCCGACATCACCCTGCGCCTGCACCGCGCGCTGCAACCGCAGCTGCTGGTCGAACCGGCACTGGACAGCGTGTACCGCGACATCGAGATGCCGCTGGTGCCGGTGCTGACCAGCATCGAAGCCAACGGCGTGCGGGTCGACACCGACGAACTGCGCCGGCAGAGCCAGGACCTGTCCTCGCGCATGCTGGCGGCGCAGCAGAAGGCCACCGAACTGGCCGGGCGCAGCTTCAACCTGGATTCGCCCAAGCAGCTGCAGGCGGTGCTGTTCGACGAGCTGAAGCTGCCGGCGGTGGTGAAGACCCCGAAGGGCCAGCCCAGCACCAATGAAGAGGCACTGGAGGCGATTGCCGACCAGCACGAGCTGCCGCGCGTGATCCTGGAGTACCGCGGGCTGGCCAAGCTGCGCAGCACCTACACCGACAAGCTGCCGGAGATGGTCAACCCGGACACCGGCCGCGTGCACACCAGCTACCACCAGTCCGGTGCAGCCACCGGCCGCCTGTCCTCTTCGGACCCCAACCTGCAGAACATCCCGATCCGCACCGAAGATGGCCGCCGCATCCGCCGCGCGTTCATCGCCCCGGAGGGCTTCCAGCTGCTGGCCGCCGACTACTCGCAGATCGAGCTGCGGATCATGGCCCACCTGTCCGAGGACCCGGGCCTGGTGCGTGCCTTCGAGCAGGGCGCCGACGTGCACCGTGCCACCGCCGCCGAGGTGTTCGGGCGTGCGCTGGAAGAGGTGACCCCGAACGAGCGCCGCGCTGCCAAGGCGATCAACTTCGGCCTGATGTACGGCATGAGCGCCTTCGGCCTGGCCCGCAACCTGGGCATCGACCGCGGCCAGGCGCAGGACTACGTGGCGCTGTACTTCAGCCGCTACCCGGGCGTGCGCGACTTCATGGAGCGGATGCGCCAGCAGGCCCGCGACCAGGGCTATGTAGAGACCCTGTTCGGCCGCCGCCTGTACCTGAACGACATTCATGCACGTAACCAGGGCCTGCGCGCCGGTGCCGAGCGTGCTGCGATCAACGCGCCGATGCAGGGCACCGCCGCCGACATCATCAAGCGCGCGATGGTGGACGTGGACCAGTGGCTGCGTGACAGCGGTGCACCGGCGCGGATGATCCTGCAGGTACACGATGAACTGGTGTTCGAAACCGAAAGCAGTTTCGTCGAGGAGTTGCGTTTGCAGGTGGTCGAGCGCATGTCGCAAGCGGCCAAACTGCGGGTGCCGCTGGTGGTCGATACCGGCATCGGCAACAACTGGGACGAAGCGCACTGAGGGTGTTTCAGGCCGAAAACGACGTGAATTCGTTCATTCGTCAGAGGTTTCTGACTCGATCATGAATGTTGCCCTGATCGAGGTTCATTAAATTGGGCCCCTTCACGAACCGTTAGTGTTCGGAGTGCTTCTATAACTCTCGACAGGCGCAACGCCTGTTGTGGATCTCTCCCATCCCCTGGAGCAGATCTCGGAACGGGGACTCCTCCCCAAGTGCCCGTTCCCCGGCCCCGTTGACCTCCCCCTGGTCAGCGGGGCTTTTTATTTGTGCCGTTGCCAGACGCCATGGCCTGCGCCACGCTGGGCCACCGCTCCGCAGGGGAAGACAATGCCCGACCTGTTCGCACTGGCAATGCCGTGGTGGGAGTTCATCCTGCGCGCGGTGGTGGTCTACGTGGTGGTGCTGGGCATGGTCCGGCTCAGCGGCAAACGCCCGCTGGGGCAGATCACCCCGTTCGACGTGCTGCTGGTGGTGCTGCTGGGCAATGCGGTGCAGAACGCACTGCTGGGCACCGACACCTCGCTGGGCGGCGGCCTGCTGCTGGCGGCGACCCTGATCCTGCTCAACTATGGGGTAGGCTGGGTGAGTACCCGCAGCCGGCGGATCGAGCGCTTGGTTGAAGGAGAACCCGTGGTGATCGCGCGTGATGGGCGCCTGTTCGACGCCGTTCTGCGCCGCGAGCAGGTCACACGTGCCGATTTCGAGGCCGCCATGCGCCAGCAGGGCTGCCTGGGCGTGGAGGATGTCGAGCTGGCCCTGCTGGAGATCAACGGGCACATCACCATCATTCCGAGGAAGAGCACCTGACCTTGTAGAGCCGAGCCCATGCCCGGCTGCCTTGCGTCCGGAGCCGAGCATGGGCTCGGCTCTACAGGTGCATGAGCCTCAGGGCGCGGCTTCGGCCTTCAGTGCCGGCCAGTTGCGGGTGGCGTCCACATCACAGGCCACGTGCGTGCCTTTGCCATCCTTGGCGCAGATCGCAGCCATGGCTTGCGGGATCTTCGGGTCTGCGGTGTGCGAATACACCGATGCCAATGCCAAGCAGCCTTCACGCACGCCCGCGCCGCACAGCGTCTCGAAGTAGGGCAGCGACGCGGCCCATTTTTCGGACTCGAACAGCGCTTCGCCGGCAACCTTGCAGCCCAGCAGCTTGCCATCGGTACAGCAGGCCTTTGCGCCGTCCTTGCGGGCCAGGGTCGGGCAATCCAGCGGCAGCGGGATCTCCACGAAGGCCACCGGCGGCGTGCAGGTGGCATTGCCTGTGGCGGGCTTGCGCTCGTAATAGGCGAAGCGGTTGCCGCCGTCGACGCTGGCCAGGTTTCCGTTCTTCAGCGGCTCCAGTACGAAGTCGCTGCCGACATCGCGACGGATGAAGATACGGCCGTCCTGCAGGCGCGCGCGCATGCGCTGGTCGCGACCCTCGGCCTCAACCAGGCCGCCATCAAGGAAGCGCAGCTGCGAGAGCACGCCGTATTCGGCTTCAAAGCTGCCACAGGGCAGTGCGGTGGCCGGCACCGGGGCCAGTGCAGCGGCCGGTGCGGTGGCCAGGCTGGCAAGTGCCTTGGCGCGGCCGCAGGCCACGCCGTCCGCGCGCTGCGCGCACGACAGCTGCAGTGCTTCGTGGGCCTGTGAAAGGCGTCCACCACTCCACAGCACCTCGGCAACGTCGGCGCAGAAGGTCTCGCCGTGCTGCTGCCGGCACAGTGCGGCCAGCTCATCGAGCTGCGCCGACGGCAACGCAGGGTCGATCGCATGCTGCAGCCCGAGCAGGGACTTGCCGATCATCTCCAGCCCGATCACCTCGGCGATCGCCCGGCAGCCCTCGGCGTTGAAGGATGCGGAATCCTCCTTGCAGATCTCCGGTTTCGGCGGCTCGGCTCGTGCAGGCGCGGGGGCTGCGTCCTTGGCCCGCTGCTGGTAGGTCTCCAGCAACCGCATGCAGGCTGCGCCCACGCCCTCGGCACACCAGGCGTGCAGTTTCACGGGTGCGGCCTCCGGCAGCGCCTCCAGGCACTCGGAGGTGTTCATCACGCAACCGTCTTCGATGGGCTCCGGCATCGTCTTGCAGGCGGCGGCGTGCTCACGGGTGAACTCGCGATAGGGCGTGCTGATCGTGCGGTCGTTGTCCGAGAAGTACCAATTTTCCAGCTGGCCCGTGGACAGGTTGCCGGTACCCAGCACGTCCTCCTGGCGGGCGATGCGCAGCTCCTCGGTGGCCTGGTAGGGGCCGGACAGGAAGCCGTGGCCTTCGCTCTCGAGAGTCAGCGTGGTGTTGCCGCTGCTGTCCTTGTAGGTGCCGCAGGCCATCGACTGCGCGGCGGCCGGCAGGCTGGCCGAGGCCAATGCAAGCAACAGCAGGGAGCGCCAACCCGCGGCGCGGGGGCGAAGGGAAACAGCAGCAGGCATGGGGTCATCCTTGAAAAAAGTGGGGCAGGGCCCGTCCGGTGCGGGGCGCACCACAGGCAGGGAAGGCGCCACGCGTCAGGCGTGGCGTCGGAAGATCAGAGCCAGTCGCGCGGCACCAGGTAGTCGGCCAAGCGCGCCTCGGCGCTGCCGGCCTCCGGGCTGAAGCCGTATTCCCAGCGCACCCGCGGCGGCAGGCTCATCAGGATGCTTTCGCTGCGGCCACCGCTCTGCAGACCGAACAGCGTGCCGCGGTCATAGACCAGGTTGAATTCCACATAGCGGCCGCGACGGTACAGCTGGAACTCGCGCTCGCGTTCGCCATGCGCGGTGTCCTTGCGCTGCTGCACGATCGGCAGGTAGGCCTGAAGGAAGCCATCGCCGACCGCCCGCAGGTAATCGAAATCGCGCTCGAAGTCGCCGTGCAGGTCGTCGAAGAACAGGCCGCCGACACCGCGCGTTTCATTGCGGTGGCGCAGGAAGAAATACTCGTCGCACCAGCGCTTGTGCGCGGCATAGCGTTCCTCGCCGAACGGCGCACATAGGTCGCGTGCGACCCGGTGCCAGTGCTGCACGTCTTCGTCGAACGGATAGAACGGCGTCAGGTCGAAGCCGCCACCGAACCAGCTGGCCACCACTTCACCGTCGCGCTGCGCCTGGAAGAAGCGCACGTTGGCATGGGTGGTCGGCACGTAGGGGTTGAGCGGGTGGAACACCAGCGACACGCCGGTGGCGCGCCAGGAGGCGCCGGCCAGTTCCGGGCGGTTGGCCGAGGCCGACGGCGGCAGGCGGCTGCCGGCCACGTCGGAGAAGCCGATGCCGGCCTGCTCGAACACCGAACCGTCACGCAGCACGCGGGTACGCCCGCCACCGCCCTCGGCCCGCTGCCACAGGTCTTCCTGGAAGCGGGCCTGGCCGTCGGCGGCCTCGATCGCCGCACAGATGCGGTCCTGCAGGTCGGTGAGGTAGGCGCGCACGCGCTCGAATTCGTTCATGGCGCGTACTTTACCGCAGGGCCCGCCCGAAGCTGCGGACAGGCCCTGGCCGGCTCAGCGCTTGCGGTTGGAGTTACGCGGTGCCGGAGTGTCGTCCACCGCCGCCTCGTCAACCGACTTCTGCAGGGCGCCGCCCAGCGTGATCA
Source organism: Stenotrophomonas sp. GD03877 (assembly GCF_029840555.1). Lineage (NCBI taxonomy): Bacteria > Pseudomonadati > Pseudomonadota > Gammaproteobacteria > Lysobacterales > Lysobacteraceae > Stenotrophomonas > Stenotrophomonas sp. GD03877. The sequence goes on from NZ_JAOCCT010000006.1 coordinate 112,820, forward strand.
GCTCCCAGTTCTGGGTTCCGAGTACGTCGCAGGCCACATGCAGGCCGCTGCGGTCGGCCTTGCACAGCTGTTCCAGGATGCGACGGGCGTCCACGTCCGCACCGTTGCCCTGCGCGGTGACCAGGTTCTCGCACCCTTCGCGGACGCCAGCGCGGCAGACGGTGGTGTAGTGCCCGGCGGCCTGCAGCCAGTGCCCGGACAGCGCAAGGCGGTTGCCGAGAATGTTGCAGCCCTGCAGCTTGCCCTGCGCACAGCAGACTTCGGCACCGTCCTCGTTGGCCAGCGCCAGCGGGCAATCCTGCGGCAGCGGCAGTACCGTGTATTGCTTCGGTGCGCTGCAGCGGGCCGGGCCCTCGCCGGTAGGGGTGAACACCTGGAAGCGGGTCCAGGTGTCCAGGCCCAACAACTGGCCGCCGGGCAGCGGGCGCAGCACGAAGTCGCCGCCCCGGTCGTGGCGGATGCGGATGTCGCCCTCTTCGACGCGCGCGCGAAGATGGCTGCTCCAGCCAACGCCGACCAGGCCGTTGTCACCGAAGTCCAGCGTGTCCATCAGGCCGCCGTCGGCCCGGTAGTTGCCACAGGGCAGGGCCGTTGCTGGCCGCGGTTGCAACGATGCACCCACCGCCTGCAGCGCAGGCAGGCGTTCGCAGGTGGCGGCGTCGTTGCCGGGTGTGCAGGCCGCAGCCAGGGCCTGCACCGCCTGCTGGGGATCTCCCGCCTCCCAGGACAGTTCAGCCACGCGGGTGCAGAAGCCGCCATGGGATACCTCGCGGCACAGCTGCAACAACTTATGGCGCCGCTCAGCCGGAATGATCACCGGCGCGGTCGGCGCTGCCATCGTCACCACGGCTTCGGTCATGGCTGCCGTCATCGCCGCCTTGACCAGCTGCTCCTGCACAGCGGGGTCCGCCTCCAGCGCAGCGGCACACGCCGCGGTTCCCTGTTCGAAGCCACCGTCGTCACAGGCGGCGGGGAGTTTGATGCCGGACAGGGCGGCGTCGAGCGCTGCCATTGCCAGGGCAGGATCGGCCGCGACCGTGGGTTTGGCGTCCTCGTGCCAACGATCAGCCAGTTGCAGGCACATGCCGGGCACGCCTTCCCGGCACCCTGCCTCCAGCGCGGTCGGGCTCGCTTCACGGCGGTTGTCCAGGCACGCCGCCGCATCGGCCAGGCAGCTGCCTTCAGCCGGCGCGGCGGCTGCGGCGCACTGTGCAGGGGCCTGCAGGATGTAGACCGTGCCATCCACCTCGACCGTCCGGCCACGATCGCGCACCTGCAGCGCGCTGGGTAGGCCGTACTCCAGGTTCACCAGTTGCAGCTTTCCGTCGATCTGCTGGAACGCGACCGGAGAGGGCGCACTGCCGAAGTGTTTCTGCTCGCCGCGGTTTGGCGAGCTGATGCGCAGCGTACCGCTGCCTTCGTCGGCCTTGAACATGCCGCATTGCGGTGACTGTGCGGCGGCCATCGGCGCGGCCAGCAGCAGCGCCCAGGCCAGCCAGCGGCGGCGCGGTGCGGGTGAATGCATGTCGTCTCCTTGACGATCGAACGGAAAACTCCAGGCGCTACGGCGAACCATGGCCCTCGCGCGGGGGCGTGCATTGTGCCGTGCCGGGCACGGGTTGATAGCGCTGGTAGCCGGTCTGCTCATCCGTGCCGAGCAGGTCGCCATTGCCGAGCTGGCGCAGGACAAGGGTTTCACCGTTCTGCTGCATGTGGATGGCGCCGTCATGCAGGCGGCCACGCGTGCCATCGCCGAAGTCGAGCGTGTCGACCACGCCTCCATCGGCCTGGTAACGACCGCAGGGCACCTGCAGGGCCGGCACCAGGCGCAGATCCGCGCCGAGATCGCGCAGCGGTGCGATGCGTTCGCAGGCACTGATGCGGCCTGCATCGCAGACCACCTGCAGGGCCTGCACCGCCAACGCGGGTTCCAGCGCGATCAACTGCTGTTCGGCCACTTCGACGCAGAAGCGACCACTGCGGTGCTGCAGGCACAATTGCTGCAGACGGTCGCGTGCAGCGGCCGGAAGCGGTGAATCCAGTGTGTCTTCGTCTTCCTGTTGCAGGCGTTCACCCACCCGCTGCATCGCGGCGGCCAGCGCATCACCGGTCAGCGCCTCGCAGGCCTGCGGGTCATGCCCGGGCGTGTGTTCGCGGCAGGCGGACGGTCGTTCGAAGAGGGCGGCGCCGGTCTCACCAGCGGCTGCGGCGTTGCCATCGCGCAGTTGTCGCAACAGCGCCGAGCAGCCCGCGCCAACGCCTTCGCCGCACGCGCGCTGGGCCTGGCCGGGAGAGGCCGTGGGCAGCTGCGCAATGCAGTGGCTGCCGGCGGCGCGACAGCTGCCGTCCATCGCGCTGGGCTCGACGGTGCAGGCACGGGACTGGCGCAGGGTGTAGGTCACCACCCCGTCGTCCTCGATGCGCTGGCCATCGGCACTGATCCGGATCGGCTCCGCCACGCCATCGTCGAGCATGACCAGGCGCGTCTGCGCCGCACTGCGATCAACCCACAGCGGCTGCGGCTCGCTGCCGTCATCGTGGTGGTAGCCGCTGCTGGGGGTAGTGAACACCAGCGCCATGCCGCCATCGGTGCTGCGGTATTCGCCACACTGCAACGCGTCGGCGCCGGCTGGCAGCGCGGCGAACAGCAGCAGTGCAGGGAGAAGAGCCAGCAAGCGCATGCGACGTTCCTTGTCGTGCGAGAAGAGGATGGGGCTCAGTGGAAGCGCGAGCGGATATCCGGCCGCAGCAGGCGCCAGGCCAGCCAGCCCTGCAGGCCGAGGAACAGGACCGACGTGCCGAGCAGGGTCAACGTCATCATCCAGCGCCGCGGCTGCAGCGATTGCTCCATGCCTGGCTCGTCGGCGAGCAGCACGATCATGTCGCGCATGAACACGTCCAACCACCAGGTGATCGCGAAGTTTGCCAGCGCGCTCAACAGCAGCATCACCACGAAGCTGCACAGGCCCCAGCGGCGCTCTCGCAGCAGCCCCCAGCTGGCCACGGCCGAGACCAGGCAGAGCAGTGCAGTGATCATCGAGGCACCCACAGGGTGCGCCAGCAGCCAGGTCAGGCTGTGCATCTGCCGATGCTGTACTTCACCGGCCAGCAGTTGCCAGAGTGGAACGTCGTGCAGCGGCCACACCAGCAGCCCCTGCAGTACGAAGTAGCCGGTCAGCAGCGCGGACAGCCAGAAGGAGGCCTGGACCAGCGGTCGAATCCACGCATGGTAGGGCGAGGGCTGCAACGAGGGCGGCGGGAGCGGCACTGACATCCGGTGTCCTTGCAATCGGTGCCCACGCGGTCAGCGGGCCGTCACCCGGGTGGCGACGGCCGGCAGGATATGGTGTTCGCTCAGCGGTGCCAAGGGCAGGCCATGCGGCGGCTGCAGCGGTACCCAGGCCAGTTCGGCGATCTCGGCGCGCGCCTGTGGCGTACCGTCCACCTGCACCCACCAGGCCTGTGCCTGTACGCGGTGGCCGGGCTCATTCACCGCCCAGTCCTCGAACGTGCCCAGCGCGTTGGCGGTCCCGGCGCGCAGCTGCACACCGAGTTCCTCGTCCAGTTCGCGGGCCAGTGCCTGCAGCGGTGCTTCGCCGGGTTCGGGCTTGCCGCCCGGCTGGATGAAGCGGCTGGCGCCCTGCTTGCGCACCACCAGCGCCTGGCCGCGGTCATCCAGGATGACCGCGGCCACGATGTGGATCGTGGCCGCGGCGTTGCTCACTTCAGGTTCTGCTCGAACAGCTTGAGGATGCGCTTGTACTGGTCCAGCCAGGAATCGGCACGGGTGTAGCCGTGGCGTTCCAGCGGGTACGGTGCGATCGACCAGTTGTCCTTGTGCAGTTCGATCAGGCGCTGGGTCAGGTTCACCGAGTCCTGGAAGAACACGTTGTCATCCATCATGCCGTGGGCGATCAGCAGGTTGTCCTGCAGGTTCTGCGCGTACTCGATCGGCGAGGACACGCGGTACGCCTCCGGATCGATGTCCGGGGTGTTGAGGATGTTGCTGGTGTAGCCGTGGTTGTACTGGTGCCAGTCCACCACCGGGCGCAGCGCGGCGCCGGCCTTGAAGGTGCCCGGCGAGCGGAACAGCGCCATGAAGGTCATGAAGCCGCCATAGGAACCACCGTAGATGCCGGCGTGGTCGCGGTCACCCTGCTGGGTGTCGACCAGCCAGTCCAGGCCGTCCTTGTAGTCTTCCAGTTCCGGGTGGCCCATGTTGCGGTAGATCGCCGTGCGCCAGTCGCGGCCGTAGCCCTCGCTGCCGCGGTAATCCATGTCCAGCACGATGTAGCCCTTCTGCACCAGCAGGTTGTGGAACATCTGCTCGCGGAAGTAGGCCGGGTAGCGCTGGTGCACGTTCTGCAGGTAGCCGGCGCCGTGCACGAACATCACGATCGGGTACTTCTTCCCCGGTTCCTTGTTTTCCGGTTCGTAGTACTTGGCCCAGACCACGCCGGCACCGTGCTTGGACGGCACTGCCACCAGCTTCGGCTGGATCCACTGGCGCGCCTTGTAGTCGGCGGTGCGGGTGTCGGTCAGCACGCGTGTCTGGCCACCGGCACTGGGCAGCACGGCCAGCTGCGGCGGCAGGTAGGCGCCGGAGTAGCGCACCAGCAGCTGCTGGCCGTCCGGCGACAGCGAGAAGTCTTCCACGCCGTTGAGGCTGGTCAGCTCGCGCACCTGGCGGCTGCCGGTGTCGACCGCGCAGACTTCGTAGTCATGTGGCGCCTGCTGGTTGCACAGGAAGTAGAAGCCCTTGCCATCGGCCGACGGCACCGGCGCCGAGGTTTCCCACTTGCCGCTGGTCAGCGCCTGCGGCTTTGCGGTACCGGCCTGGGTGTACAGGTGCGAGAAGCCCGATTCCTCCGACAGCAGCCACAGCGTGCGGCCATCGGCCATCCAGCCGAAATCGTTGAAGCCCCAGTTGATCCAGGCGTTGTCGGTCAGGCGGTGGCGGTTCTGCACGCGGCCGTCGGCAGCGTTGACGCTGATGATCCAGCGGTCCTTGTTGTCGTTGGCACGCAGCATCACCGCAGCCTGCTGGCCGTCGGCGCTCCAGCGGATGCCACCGCCCATGAAGTCGCTCATCACCTGCAGGCTGCGCTCGCCCTTCAGCGCGTCCTTGCCGGCCTTGCGGCGCAGCTCGGCCAGCGGATCGGTGCTGATGCCCGGCAGGCCAGCCAGCGAGACCTTCTCGGCTTTGCCGGTGCGCACGTTCACGTACCACAGCGTGTGCGGCTCGAAGCCGTTGCGGCCGACGCGGGTGCGGGTGTCCTCGGTTTCCTCGTAGCCCGACTCGGTCACGTACAGCGGCATCTTGCCGCCACGGCCGTCATCGAAGTCCTTCGGCTTGGTCACCACGATCAGGTGGGTCAGGTCCGGCGACAGCACGCTGTCGGCGATCTCCACGTCGGCGCCCAGGTACACCGGGCCCGGCGCGCGGGTCGGGTCGGCCTGGCGCCAGCGCTGGTCCTGGTCCTTCAGTGCTTCGCGCTGGTCACGGTCGCGGCGCAGGGTTTCCAGCGTGCGCAGCTGCTGGTCGCGCAGCACGTCGGCCTTCGGTGCCGTACGCGGGTCCTTCTCGGCCTTCAGGCTGGCCACCTGCTGCACGCCGCTGGCGGCGGTCCAGTGGAACCAGTTCTGGCCGACCCGCCAGATCACGCCGTTGTCGGCGGCGAAGTTCACGTTGCCCGCGCGCTCGTTGCTGCGGGTCAGCTGGGTCAGCGCGCCGCTGCGCAGGTCGCGCACGAACACATCGCCATTGCGCACGAAGGCGCTGCGGCTGCGGCTGCGGTCGTAGACCGGCTCGGCCACGTCCAGGGTGCCGCGCTGGTCATCGGCCACCTGCGCGGCCACGCCACCGGCCAGCGGCTGGCGGAAGGTATCGCGCACCGGGCTGCCGTTGCGCTTGAGCTGGTACTCCACCTGCTGGCTGTTCCACGACCACCAGGCCTTCTCGACCGGCGGACCGATCCAGTCCGGGTCGGCCATGGCCTGTTCGATGGTGATCGGCGTCGGCGCGGCATGCGCAGCCGGTGCGGCCAGCACGGCCGACAGCAGGAGGGACAGGGGCAGCACTCGGGACATGGGCGGACGGCACCAGAAGAGGAAACCGGGCAAGCGTAGCAGCCGCAAGGGCCCGGGGCAGGGGCCACAGGTCATGGCAGCGGAATCGGCAAAATCCTGCAACCGGTGGCCGTGGTCGCGCATCCATTCTCCTGAACCCGCATCATCCACCGAACAGGAGCCCGACCATGCAGGGACTGATCCCGATCACCCTCTTCATCTGCATCGCCTACGCGATCCACGCCATTGCCGATGCCCGCGCGCGCAGCAAGCTGGTGGCCCCGCACGTGCCGGAGGAAGTGATCCGATCATTGGCCGTGCTGGAAGAAGAACGCTGCCGCCAGGGCGCGCTGCGCTGGGGCATCAGCCTGGTCTGCCTGGCCGTGGCAATGGGCCTGCTGGAGGCGATCGGTGCACGCGAACTGACCTTCGGCGCCGCCGCCGCGATGGTCGGCAGTGCCGGCCTCGGCCAGCTGCTGGCCTGGCACTTCACCCGTCCTGCCGCACGCAAGGGCTGAGCCAGGACATGCAACGGGCACAGGAGGCGCCCCGCGCATGAGCCTGCTCGGCGAAGCGCTGTCGGCACTGCGGGGCCGTCGCCGCCACGATGCAGCGGCGACGGCGGCACCCGCTGCACCGCTGGATGCGGACCAAGCCTTGGTGCGGGCCATCATCGACGGCTCGCAGGCGGCGTTTTCGCAGCTGGTGGAGACCCATCAACGCACCTGCGCGCATGTGATCGGGCGCATGGTGGGCGACCGTGATCAGGTGGCCGACCTGCTGCAGGAAACCTTCCTGGCCGTGTTCCGCCAGCTGCACCGGTTCCGCTTTGAATCCTCGCTGCGCACCTGGGTTTCACGGGTGGCTTACACCACGGCGTTGCAGCACCTGCGCCGGCGACGGCTGGAGGCGCAATGGATGGTGGCGGTGGAAGTACCCGAGGAACTGGGTATTGGCGATAAAGGGCCGGGGCCGGCTGAACTGAGCGCGCGACAGTGGCGTGGGCTATGTGGTGGTGCAGGTGGTGTTGCTGGGGGCGTTGGTGGCAGGGGCTGTGTGGTACTTCTGGTGCTGACAGGACGTGGTGATGCGTTAGACGCATTCTGCGTGGTCTGCAGGACCAATGACCTGGAATGAGGACTCGTGAAATTCGCGAGCTTCATCAAGATGTGGTGATTAGCGCCATGACGAGTCGTGATCGCGCCGCCAATCGTAGGCTGATATTGCCGACAATGATTCTGAGCTCTCAACCATCTTGAGGATAGTTGCAGAGTTCCATTCCGCTATTGAGGTTCATGTGCGTCCTGGGGAACTCTCGGTCGTCGGCAATCGCTGACGCAGGTCATAGCCGGGGAGGTTTGGACCTGTTCGCGTTCCATCAACTTCAACGGAGATGCGTCATGTCGAAGATCGACAAGTCTGTGCTGCCCGTGCCTTCAGCCCGTATCTGGCCACTCCTGGCGATCCAGTGAGAAGCAGGGATCTGCTCCTGCGTGGGATGCCGATCGCGTCGGTCTAGGCGAAGGGTCAACGCTATGGAGGGTGTGTGATCTTCTATTACGTTTCTCTGTCACTTAAGCGCTTTCGGCAGCGCCTCCGGACGCACATTGCCGTCGCTCTCATGCTCGGTGCGGGAGTGGGAACCGCCATGGTGATGCTGTCCATTGTGCTGCAGGCATCCTCCGATCCGGTCCCGGGACGCAGCGGGTCGCTCTTCCGTCCACACCTGGACGTGCGCCCGGGAGCACAGCACGCGGCGGCACCTGATCCTGGGCAGGGGTTGACCTGGCCTGATGCCAAAGCCCTGCTGGACCAAGGGTATGCCTGGAATCAGGCGGCCATGGCCGGTGGTGCCGTGACCCTGCTGAAACCGGGGCAATCAAGCGCCCGGCTGCGTGCCAGATACGCAACGTCAGGAGTGTTCGGCGTGCTCGGGATCACTCTGGTGCAAGGGCGATCGTGGACGGCGGAGGAAGGGCAGGCTGGAAGTCGGATCGCTGTGCTGTCACGGGCACTCGCAGCGGTCGAGTGCCCGGCCGGATGCATCGGTCATCCGCTGGAGCTGAGCGGGCGCACATACACGGTTGTCGGCGTGGCGGAGGACTGGCATCCGGTGCCGATGTTCCAGGGAGACGTGACCCGTCGTCCTTTCGTGGAACCCGATCAGATCTATCTACCGGTTGAAACTGCCATTGCGGACGGATTGACCGTGGTCGACGGCGTGGCGGTCTGGGGCGGTGGGGAGGGAGTGGACCTTGCTGGCCCGCAGGCGTCTTGGCTGCAACTGTGGACATGGTTACCGACAGTGGATGACGTGTCTGGATACCGCGCGATGCTGAACGCGTACGCGCAAGCCCGGGATCTGCAGGTTGACCCGGACAGCGATCAGGTCGGGCTCTGGCCGCTGATGGCGTGGCTGGACCGACAGGGGCTGGTCCCTGAACGCACCCGGACACAGCTTCATCTGGCACTGCTTCTGCTGGTGGTCTGCATCGTCAATGCAGCCGCGCTGCTGGGATTCAGCCTGGGCGCGCGCCGTCGCGAGCTTGCGATACGTCGCGCGCTGGGTGCCCGGCGGGGGGATGTTTTTGCCCAGCTCATGTGGGAATCCGCATCGTCGGGATTGGCCAGTGCTGCATTGGCGGCCATTGCGTATGCGGTGGGCATGCGGCTGGTGGCGACAGGGGAGGTGCTTCCGTCGGCCATCACTACGCTGGACCCCGCGTCCGTACTGATGGCAGCCGGGGTTGGGTTCGCGACAGCGCTGTTGTGCGCGTTCATCCCCGCGCTGGAAGTCTGCCGGAGCGGATCGCTGTCGCGGTTGTTTGCAAAGGGAGCGGCGTGAAATGTTGGATTCAATGCAGGAAGTCCGCAACCACCTGGGCCGCGCGTCGCTGCTGTTTTTACAGGCCGCACTGGCCAGCCTGGCCTGCGCCTTTGCCCTGCAGTCTGCCGCAGATGGTTTCTCACGATTGAACACGCGGGGCATCGAGGGAGCACAGGCGATCGGTGTCATCCGGGTCTCCGATATCGAAGAGAGGGGGGCGCCTTCGTTGGTGCGATCGGACCTCTCCGCCATCCAGCTCCCTGGCGTCCGGCAGGCGGTCGCCAGCGATTCGGTTCCGTTCGGAGGCAGGGCTCATCATTACGGTGCATGCACCAGTGATGCAGCCATGGCACACGCCATGGCGGCTGGCAGCAGCGACGTGGCAGGCTGTGATCGCATTCCCGTGATAACCGCCAGCCCAGGCCTGTTGACGATGCTGGGGGCACAGGTGGTGAAGGGGCGTTTGCCGGCAGACCATGAGGCGACCGACGGCGCGCCGGTCGTGCTGATCAGCGAGGCATTGGCCGTCCATCTGTTTGGCTCGGACAGCGCCGTGGGTCGTCAGCTGTACTTCGGGCCGGGAAGCAGCAGGGTGATCGTGGGTGTGTTCTCGTCCATCGTCGGGCCTGCGCCAGGTGGAAACGATCGGGACTCGCAGTGGGCGCTGTTTCCCGGTTTTCCAACCGGTGCGAGCCGCTATTACCTGATCGGATCCCACGCGGAGGTGGATCGCGTGTTGCTTGACCGCACCGTTGAGGCGCTGCGGCAGCCCTATCGCGTCGTGAATCCGACAGGCGTTGACACGTTGGCCGGATATCGCGATGCCTACCTTCGTGCAGATCGCTTCACGACGGCCATGCTCGCTTTCATGGCAGCGGTGGTACTGGGTGTGCTGATGGCCGGCGTGTCCGGCGTGGTAGGCGCATGGCTGGAGCGCAGGCGGCGCTCCATCGGTATCCGTCGAACGTTGGGGGCGCGCGCATCGGTGATCTTCGCGGAGATCATCTTCGAAGTCAGCATCTTCACCATTCCTGGCGCCGTGCTGGGCGCGTGTTCGCTGTACCTGTTCTGGTCGCCCGAGGACGGAATCTCGATATGGTCGTGGCCGACAGGGTTGATGGCGTTCATGCTGGTGATGGTGTCGAGTCTTGCCGCCCTGCTGCCCCGTGCATGGCGAACGGTGCGGGAGGAGCCATTGGCGTTGTTGAAGCCGTTCTGATTCGTTCGCCCGTGAGCCCAGCTCCACCTGCGACAAAGTGAAGCAGCGCGTCACCCGGTCGCATCCCACCTTAACGAAATCCTCCTAAAGTGGTCCGGTATCCCACCGGTCACAGGCAGGAGGCGTCCCTTGGACGCGTTGTTGTTGTCCCGGATCCAGTTCGGATTCGTCATCAGTTTCCACGTGCTGTTCCCCGCCTTCACCATTGGCACGGCCAGCTGGCTGGCCTTCATCGAATGGCGCTGGCTGCGCTCGAAGTTGCCCGTGTGGCGCGAGCTGTATTTCTTCTGGCAGAAGATCTTCGCGGTGTCGTTCGGCATGGGCGTGGTCAGCGGCATCGTCATGGCCTTCCAGTTCGGTACCAACTGGCCGCGGCTGAGCGAGGTGGCCGGCACGGTCATCGGCCCTCTGCTGACCTATGAGGTGTTGACCGCGTTCTTCCTGGAAGCCAGCTTCCTCGGCGTGATGATGTTCGGATGGGGCCGGGTCTCACCGCGCCTGCATTTCTTCTCCACCTGCATGGTGGCGCTGGGCACGCTGTTCTCCACGTTCTGGATCCTGTCGTCCAACAGCTGGCTGCATACGCCGGCCGGTTACGAGATGGTCAACGGTATCGTGCATCCGGTCGACTGGTGGCAGGTGGTGTTCAACCCCTCGTTCCCCTATCGCCTGGCGCACATGGCGCTGGGCTCGTTCATCACCACCTGTTTCGTGATCGGTGGCGTGGGTGCGTGGTACCTGCGAAAGGGAACGCACGTGGAAGCGGGTCGGCGCATGCTGATCGCGGCGGTGGCGTTCGCCGCACTGACCGTGCCGGTGCAGATCTTCGTCGGCGACATGCATGGCCTGAACACGCTCAAGCACCAGCCGATGAAGATCGCGGCGATGGAAGCGCACTGGCATGAAACCAGGGAAGGCGAGGGCGTGCCGCTGGTGGTCTTCGCGCTGCCGAACGAGAAGGAAGAGCGCAACGATTTCGAGGTTGCCATCCCGAAGCTGGGCAGCGTGATCCTCACCCACAGCCTGGATGGCACTTTCGATCCTCTCACCTCGGTACCCGCCAGCGAGCGGCCGCCGGTGACGCCGGTGTTCTTCGCCTTCCGCATCATGGTCGGGCTGGGCACGCTGATGCTGTTGCTGGCCTGGGTGTCGGCCTTCCAGTTGTGGCGGAAGAAGCTGCTGGATTCGCCGTGGCTGCTGCGCGGCTGGAACTGGATGCTGCCCAGTGGCTTCATCGCGCTGCTGTCGGGTTGGTTCGTTACCGAGATGGGGCGCCAGCCGTGGGTGGTGTATGGCGTGCTGCGCACCGCTGATGCAGTGGGCCCGCAGAGCGCGTGGATGACCGCGCTGTCGCTGGGCGTCTACGTTGTTGGCTATGCCTTCGTGTTTGGCTGGGGCATCTGGTACCTGGTGAAGATCCTGCGCCATGGGCCGCAGCCGTACGCCGAGGGGCCGTCGCTGGACCACGGCAGCCATACCCCGGCACGTCCGCTGTCGGCCGCCGACGAACCGCTGGAGGAACGCTGACATGGACCTGATGACCTGGCTGCCGGTGGCATGGTTCGCGGTGATCGGCTTCGGCGTGCTGATGTACGTGGTGCTGGACGGCTTCGTGCTCGGCATCGGCATCCTCGCCCCGTTCGCCGAGGACGAGGAACAGCTGGACCTGATGATGAACACCGCCGCGCCGATCTGGGACGGCAACGAGACCTGGCTGGTGCTCGGTGGCGCCGGCCTGCTGGCGGCGTTCCCGAAGGCGTATGCGGTGCTGCTGTCGGCGCTGTACCTGCCGGTGCTGCTGCTGGTGGTGGCGCTGGTGTTCCGAGGCGTGGCGTTCGAGTTCCGCTTCAAGGCGCATCGTTCGCGCCGGCTGTGGAGCGTGGCGTTCGGCCTCGGTTCGCTGCTGGCGACCTTCGCCCAGGGCGTGATCCTCGGCACCCTGGTGCAGGGCATCCCGCTGGTGGACGGTGTCTATCAGGGCGGGCCGTTCGCCTGGTTCAGCCCGTTCGCGATGCTGACCGGCGCTGCGCTGGTCGCCGGCTACGCGCTGCTGGGCAGCACCTGGCTGATCCTGAAGACCGAAGGGCGCGTGCAGGCGCTGGCGCGGCAGATGACCCGGCCGCTGGTGGTGGCGGTGATCGCGGCGATGGGCCTGGTCAGCAGCTGGCTGCCGTTCCTCGATTCGCGGTTGATGGATCGCTGGTTCAGCGACGGCAACTTCTGGTGGCTGTCGCCGGTGCCGCTGCTGACCCTGGCGGTAGCCGCCGCGCTGTGGCGCAGTGCCACCCACCCGCGCCGTGACCTGCCGCCGTTCCTGCTCAGCCTGGCCCTGTTCGTACTCGGCTTCCTCGGTCTGGTGCTGGGCATGTGGCCGTATCTGCTGCCACCGTCGATGACCCTGTGGCAGGCCGCCGCGCCGGCGTCGTCGCTGGGCTTCACGCTGGTCGGGCTGGTCATATTGCTGCCGGTCATCCTCGGCTATACGGCGTGGTCCTACCGGGTATTCCGCGGCAAGGTGCACGCCGACACCGGTTACCACTGATCGATTGAAGACGGGGCCTACGCTTGCCGGGCCCCGTGTTGGGGAATGTGAAACCTGCACACCCCGCGCGGGACGTGCTAGCGTGCGCTCCTTTCCGGCGGCCAGGGGGGCAGCCGGCGACGTCCTGGACGGACGCACGGCTGCAGGAACGGGGGGCCGCCGCGCGTCGCCGTAATGGCTCGTGCCTATCGTTCTCCCGTTGAAGCACCATCGCCAAATGATCGAATTTTCCATCGTCGACTGGGCCGCCTGGGCGCCCGGCCTGAGTGAGCGCAGCCAGTGGCTGGGCTGGGCCGATGCGCCGTACCTGCCGCATGGCGGGGACACGCCGGCGCTGGCCGAAGTGCCGGCGATGCAGCGCCGTCGCATCGAGCGGCTGGGTCGTATGGCGATCCAGGCCGCGTGCTGGTGCGAGGACGGGCAGGGCGCCGACAGTGACGTGCCGCTGGTGTTCGCCAGCCGCCACGGCGACGTGGCCCGCTCGATGGACCTGCTGGGCGCGCTGGTCGGCGACCAGCCGTTGTCGCCGACCGGATTCGGCCTGTCCGTGCACAACGCGATCGCCGCGCTGTATTCCATCGCCCGCGGCCACCGCGGCAACTACCTGGCGCTGGCGGCGGGCCAGGCCACGGTGGAGACGGCCTGCCTGGAGGCCGTCGGCCTGCTTGCCGATGGCGCCCGCGAGGTACGGGTAGTGGTCTACGAGTCGCCACTTCCTGAAATTTACGCGACGTTCGCCGACGAACCCGATCCGTTCTTTGCATGGTGCTGGCGTTTGACCGCTCCGGCAGAGGGCCGGCCGACGCTGTCGCTGCAGTGGCAGCCGGCCGACGGCCAGGCCAGCACTGCGCCCGGCCTGCTGCCGCATGCGCTGGACCTGCACCGCTTCCTGTTGTCCGGCGCGCCGGCACTGGAACACGTGGCCCACGGCCAGCGCTGGTGCTGGAGCCGCCGTGGCTGAGCTGCTGCGCCGCCTCGACCATGCTTGGCGGGTGTTTGGCACCGGCCTCAGCTTCGTCGCGTTTGGCCTGGGCGGGGTGCTGCTCGGCGTTCTGGTGATGCCGGTACTGCTGCTGATGCGTGACCCGGTGGCGCGCCGCCGCCGCGCCCGGCGCGTGGTCCAGGTCGCGTTCGCCAGCCACCTGCGGCTGATGCGCGGGCTGGGGGTGATGACCTACGAGATCGAGGGCGGTGAGCGCCTGCAGCGCGACGGCCTGCTGGTGCTGGCCAACCACCCGACCCTGATCGACGTGGTCTGCCTGATCTCGCTGCTTCCCAACGCCGACTGCGTGGTCAAGCGGGCCGTGGCCTGCAACCCGTTCATGCGCGGTCCGGTGCGGGCCGCCGGCTACATCGCCAATGACGATGGCGCCGGCCTGGTCGATGACTGCGTGGCCGCGGTGCATGCCGGCGGCACCCTGGTCATCTTCCCGGAGGGCACCCGCAGCGTGCCCGGACAGCCGCCGCGGCTGCAGCGGGGCGCGGCCAACATCGCCGTGCGCGGCCGCCTGGACATCACCCCGGTGCGGATCACCTGCAGCCCGCCAACGCTGACCAAGGGGCAGAAGTGGTATCGTGTCCCCTCACGTCGCTTTCACGTTCGGCTGCAGATCGGCGAAGATATCCCGATCGCGCCATTTCTGGCCGAAGACGACTCGCCAAGGGGGGATGCCTTGGCAGCCCGTCGCGTCACCGAGCACCTTTCTCGCTATTTCGACCTGTCTGGAGATCCGAACCGTGCAAGCACTTGAGCACGAGATCAAGGAATTGATCATTTCCTCCCTTTCGCTGGAGGACATCACGCCGGAGGACATCGATCCGACCGCGCCGCTGTTCGTCGAGGGCCTTGGCCTGGATTCGATCGACGCGCTGGAGCTGGGCCTGGCGCTGCAGAAGAAGTACGGTGTGAGCCTCTCGGCCGATTCGGAAGAAACCCGTCGCCATTTCTCCAGCGTGCGCGCGCTCGGCGAGTTCGTCGCCGCCCGCCAGTCGTAACGGTGCCAGGACCTGCCATGACCAAGAATGAACTGTTCGAACGCATCGTCAGCATCCTGACCGACAGCTTCGAGATCGAAACCGCCCGGATCACGCCCGAGGCCCGCCTGTACGACGACCTGGACATCGACAGCATTGATGCGGTGGACCTGATCGTGCAGCTCAAGCCGCTGCTCGGCCGCAACCTGCAGCCGGAAGCGTTCAAGGCCGTGCGTACCGTGCAGGACATCGTTGATGTGGTGCACAGGCTGCTGCCGGACCAGGCAGCCGCCTGACCGCAGCGCCGGCGGCTCCACCATGGCACGCGCACGCACGGTCGTGGTGGCTGCGATCTCGCTGGCCTACCCGGTACTGGTGTACCTGGCGATGGGCCGCTTTGAGCCACGCTGGCTGTCGCTGCTGCTGTTCACCCTGGCCCTGCTGCGCGCGCTGAGTTCGCGCCAGCCGCTGTGGTGGGCCGCAGCGGCGGGCACCGGCTTGCTGGCGGTACTGGCTACCGTGCTCAACCAGGCCCTGCCACTGAAGCTGTATCCGGCGCTGGTCAATGCAGTGATGCTGGCGGTGTTTGGCACCAGCCTGCGTTTCGGCCCGCCGCTGGTGGAACGCCTGGCACGGCTGCAGGAACCGGACCTGCCAGCGTTCGCGGTGGCCTATACCCGCCGCGTCACCCAGGTGTGGTGTGGCTTCTTCGTTCTCAACGGCAGCCTGGCCCTGCTGACCGCGCTGTACGCGTCGGACCGGGTCTGGATGCTCTACAACGGATTGTTGGCGTACGTGATGATGGGCGTGTTGTTCGCAGGTGAGTGGCTGGTGCGGCGGCGGGTGAAGGCGGCGCACGCGCATGGCTGAGTGGATTGCCCTGGACCGGCTGCTGCTGGAGGCGCGGCCGCATCGAAGCATTGGCGTCTGCGATGGCGAGGTGATCGACCACGCCCGCTTCCGCCAGCACGTGCTGGCCTGGCGCGCGGCCTTTGCGGCCGCCGAAGGCCATGACTGGGCCCTGTATTTCGACGATGCCGTGGCCTTTGCTGCGGCGCTGTTCGGCGCCTGGCATGCCGGCAAGCGGGTGTTCCTGGCCGCCGACAACCTGCCGGCCACGCTGCAGGCGCTGCAGCCGCAGGTGAGCGGTTTCGCAGGCGACGTGTCCGCCGATTACCGCCCGCTGGCGGCGCTGGACGCCGCGCTGGACGACGAACTGCAGGCGCTGGACGAGCGCGCCTGCGAACTGTGCGTGTTCACCTCCGGCAGCACCGGCCAGCCGAGCGCGATCAGCAAGCGCATGGACCAGCTGGCGCGCGAGGTGGATGCGCTGCAGGCCGCGTTCGGCGCGCAGCTGGAAGGCGTGCAGGTGCATGGCACGGTGTCCCACCAGCACATCTACGGCCTGCTGTTCCGCGTGCTGTGGCCACTGGCCGCCGGCCGCCTGATCCATCCACGCCGGTTCTTCCATGAAGACCTGGTAGGCGCGCTGGCCGGTACCGACACGGTGCTGGTGGCGACCCCGGCTCACCTCAAGCGCCTGCCCGAGCAGCTCGACTGGGCCAGCCTGCATGGCCGCCTGCGTGCGGTGTTCTCCTCCGGTGGCCCACTGCCGGAAGAAGCTGCACGCCAGGTACGGCAGTGGCTGGGCGTGGCGCCGACCGAGGTCTATGGCAGCAGCGAGACCGGCGGTATCGCCTGGCGCTGCTGGGATACCGACCTGCCGCCGTGGCAGCCGCTGCCGGGCGTGCAGTGGCGCATCGAGGATGGCTGCCTGGCGGTGGCCTCCGCGCATCTGGAAACCCCGGATTGGTGGCGTACCCAGGACCGCGTCGAAGCGTTGGCCGACGGCCGCTTCCGCCTGCTGGGCCGTGCCGACCGCATCGTCAAGATCGAAGAGCGCCGCGTTTCGCTGGATGCGCTCGAACGCGCGCTGCGCGAAGACGCCGAAGTGGACGACGTGCGCGTGCTGGTCCTGCCCGGCCAGCGCGAGCAGCTGGCGGCCGTGGTGGTGCCGGCCGACCTGGCGCTGCTGGAGGGCGGTGACGCCGCGCGCCGCGCGCTGGGCCAGCGCCTGGGCGCGCGCCTGGCACAGGCACATGATGCAGTCACCCGGCCGCGCCGCTGGCGGCTGGTGCCAACGCTGCCGATCAACGCACAGGGCAAGGTCACCCAGGCGGCACTGGCAGCGCTGTTCCAGCCGCTGATGCCGGTGCCGGTCTGGGACCGCCGCGACGCCGCCAGCGCCACCCTGCGCATGACCCTCGACCCGGCGCTGCGGCCATTCCAGGGTCATTTCCCGCAGGCAGCGATCCTGCCCGGCGTGGCACAGCTGGACTGGGCCGTGCGTTTCGGCCGCCAGGTGTTCGCGATGCCGGCTGCTTTCCTGCGCATGGACGCAGTGAAGTTCCAGCATGTGGCCCGCCCGGGCGATGAGCTGACCCTGCAGCTGGACTGGGATGCCGCACGCAACGTGCTGGCCTTCCGCTACACCTCCAGCCACGGTGTGCATGCCAGCGGCAAGGTGGTCTTCGCCGATGCGGACTGATCCGGCCGTTGCCGGTGCCGCGTTCGCGCCACTGGTGGTGATTCCCGTCTACGACCACGAGCACGCCATCGCGGCGGTGGTCGACGGCGTGCAGGCCGCCGGCCTGCCGTGCCTGCTGGTCGACGATGGCTCGCATGAGGCGTGCGCGATTGCACTGCGTTCGCTGGCACAGCGCCAGGGCGTCGACCTGCTGCGCCTGGACATCAACCAGGGCAAGGGCGGGGCAATGCTGGCCGGTTTCGCCGAAGCCGGTGCGCGTGGCTACAGCCACGTGCTGCAGATCGATGCCGATGGCCAGCACGACACCGCTGACCTGCCACGCTTCATCGAAGCGGCGCGCGCCCATCCCGAGGCGGTGATCTGCGGCATTCCGGCCTACGACGCCAGTGTTCCGAAGGCGCGCCTGTACGGGCGCTACGCGACCCATATCTGGGTCTGGATCAACACGCTGTCGCTGCACCTGCGCGACACCATGTGCGGCTTCCGCGTGTATCCGCTGCCGCCGGTGCTGCGACTGATCGGTGAAGAGACCATCGGCCGCCGCATGGATTTCGATACCGAGATGATGGTGCGCCTGTACTGGCGGCAGCTGCCGGTCGAGCACCTGGCCACGCGCGTGACCTATCCCGCCGATGGCGTGTCGCACTTCGATGTGTGGCGCGACAACGTGCGCATCAGCCGCATGCATACCCGCCTGTTCTTCGGCATGCTCTGGCGCGCACCACGCCTGCTGTGGCGCCGCCTGCGGGGGCAGCACTGAGATGGCGACCGCGCAGGGTGCCCCGCACTGGGCCGACATCGGCGAATCGACGTCGGTGGCCGGCGTGCTGTTCCTGTGCTGGGTGCACCGCTGGTTCGGGCGCTGGCCGTTCCGCCTGTGCGTGTGGCCGGTGGTGGCCTGCCATTGGCTGGGCAACCGTGTCGGTCGCCAGGCTTCAATGCAATATCTGCAGCGCCTGCAGGCGCACAGCGGCGCGCTCGGCCGCACGCCGACACGGCGCGACAGCCTGCGCCATTTCTTCGCCTTCGCCGACACGATGCTGGACAAGATCCTCGGCCTGGGCGGGCGCTATCCGGCCGAACGCATCCACCTGCATCGCGACCTGGTGCTGGAGAAGATCGCGCGCCGCGAAGGTGGGCTGATCCTCACCGCGCACATCGGCTGCCTGGAACTGTGCCAGGTGCTGGCCGAACAGGTGCCGGGTTTCCGCATCACCGTGCTGGTGCACACCGCGCACGCGCAGCGCTTCAACCGCCTGCTGCAGCGCTTGGACCCACTGGCGGCGGTGGAACTGGTGCAGGTCACCGAAATGGGCCCGGCCACGGCGGTGGTGCTGGCCGAGCGCGTGGCCGCCGGTGGCTTTGTCGCCATCGTCGGCGACCGCACGCCGGTGCAGGGCGGTCGCAGCGTCACCGCCGATTTTCTCGGCCACCGGGCGCCGTTCCCGATCGGCGCCTACGTGCTCGCCGCCGCGCTGGGCTGCCCGGTCTACACCATGGCCTGCCTGCACCAGGGCGAAGGCTATCGCGTGGCGTTTGAACAGTTCGCCGAACGCATCGTGCTGCCGCGTGGCTCACGCGATGCGGCACTGGCCGAACAGGCACAGCGCTTCGCGCGCTGGCTGGAACTCCAGCTCATCCAGTCCCCGTTGGACTGGTTCAATTTCTTCCCCTTCTGGGATCAGGCTCCGCATGACGACTGACGCCGTACCCGTGTGCCGCTTTGGCGATGCACCGTTGACCATCGAAGACGTGGTTGCCCTGGCCCAGCGCCAGTGCGAGGCCGCACTGAGCGACGCGCCGGCATTCCGTGCGCACATCCAGCGTGGTGCCGACTTCCTCGACCGCCTGCTGCGCGAGGACGGCGTGATCTACGGTGTGACCACCGGCTATGGCGACTCATGCACGGTGAACATCCCGCCGGCGCTGGTGGCTGAACTACCGCACCACCTCTACACCTACCATGGTTGTGGCCTGGGTCGTTACCTGGACCCGGTCGAGACCCGTGCGGTGTTGGCTGCGCGCCTGGCGTCGCTGGTGCGCGGCATGTCCGGTGTCAGCGTGCCGCTGCTGGAAGGCCTGGCCACGCTGCTGCAGCACGACGTGCTGCCGATGATTCCGGCCGAAGGCTCGGTCGGTGCCAGTGGCGACCTGACCCCGCTGTCGTACGTGGCGGCAGTGCTGTGCGGCGAACGCGAGGTGCTGTTCGACGGCCGCGTGCAGCCGGCGGCCGAGGTGCTGGCGAAGATCGGCATGACCCCGCTGAAGCTGCGGCCGAAGGAAGGCCTGGCGATCATGAACGGCACCGCGGTGATGACCGGCCTGGCCTGCCTGGCCTGGCAGCGCGCCGATTACCTGGCCCGCATGGCCACGCGCCTGACCGCGTTCAACGTGCTGGCCAGCGACGGCAACGCGCACCACTTCGACGAGACCCTGTTCGCGGCCAAGCCGCACCCGGGCCAGGGCCGCATCGCCGCGCGCTTGCGCAGCGACCTGCACAGCGAGCGCCCGCCGCGCAATGAACAGCGCCTGCAGGACCGCTATTCGCTGCGCTGCGCGCCGCATGTGATCGGCGTGCTGGAAGACAGCCTGCCGTTCCTGCGCCAGCTGATCGAAACCGAACTGAACAGTGCCAACGACAACCCGCTGATCGACGCCGACGGCGAGCGCATCCTGCATGGCGGCCACTTCTACGGCGGCCACATCGCGCTGGCGATGGACACCCTGAAGAACACCGTGGCCAATGTTGCCGATCTGCTCGACCGGCAGCTGGCACTGGTGGTCGATGCCCGCTACAACCATGGCCTGCCGGCCAACCTGTCGGCGGCCACCGGCCCGCGCGCGGCCATCAACCATGGCCTGAAGGCGCTGCAGATCAGCGTTTCGGCGTGGACCGCCGAAGCGCTGAAGCAGACCATGCCGGCCAGCGTGTTCTCGCGTTCCACCGAATGCCACAACCAGGACAAGGTCAGCATGGGCACCATCGCCGCGCGCGACTGCCTGCGGGTGATCGAACTGACCGAACAGGTGGTGGCGGCGATGCTGATCGCCGCCCGCCAGGGCCTGGCGCTGCGCGAACGGGTTGGCCTGAACGCGCAGCTGCATGGCAGTCTGGCCGACATGTACGCCGACCTGGGGCAGCGCATCGCCCTGGTTGAAGAAGACCGCGCGCTGGATCGCGAACTGCGGGAACTGCTGGTGGAGATCCGCGCGCAACGTTGGGAGCTGTATGCCGGTGAATGAGGCCATTGAACGGGTTGGCGAGATTGCGTTGACCCCCGCCTTCCATGACTGCGACCCGATGAACGTGGTCTGGCATGGCAACTACTTCAAGTACTTCGAGATCGCGCGCTGCGCGTTGCTCGGGCGCTACGACTACGACTACCCGCAGATGCTCGAATCGGGCTACCTGTGGCCGGTGGTCGATGCACGGGTGAAATATGTGCGCCCGCTGCTGTTCAACCAGGCCCTGCGCGTGATCGCGCGCATCGCGGAATGGGAGAACCGGCTGAAGATCGAGTACGAGATTCTCGATGCGGAAAGCGGCCAGGTGCTGACCCGCGCGATGACCATCCAGGTCGCGGTGGACGCGGCCAGCAAGGAAATGCTGTACCAGTGCCCGCCGGTACTGTGGGAACGCCTGGGAGTGCCTGCGCCGTGACGATGCTTGCCCGTGTTTCGAGCGTGCTGCTGTGCGCGCTGCTGCTGGCGGCCGTACCGCGTGTACAGGCGGCCGACCCCGCCGTCGATGCGATCACCCAGGCGGTGGCGCGGCCCGACGTGCTGCGTGGCCAGTTCAGCCAGGAAAAACAGGTCAGCGGCTTCAAGAACCCACTGCGCTCGCAGGGCCGGTTCGTGGTCGCGCGCCAGCACGGCGTGATCTGGACCACGCTCAAGCCGTTCCCTTCTGAAGTGGTGGTCACCGCCGACCGCATCCTCAGCCGCCAGCGCGATGGCAGCACCCGCGTCGAGCTCGACGCGCGGCAGCAGCCGGCGATGCGCTCGGTCAACGCGATCATGTTCGCGCTGATGAGCGGCGACGTGCAGGCGCTGTCCAGTCAGTTCAACGTCGCTGCCAGTCGCGAAGGGCAGGGCTGGCGGCTGCGCCTGACGCCGAAGTCGGCGATGCTGGCCAAGGCTTTCGAATCGCTGACCCTGCAGGGCGATCGCTACGTGCGCCAGGTCGAGATCGTCGAGGCCAACAAGGACCGCACGCAGATCCAGTTCAGCGCGTTGAGCGAGGCGCCGGCCACGCTCAACGCCGATGAGGCCCGCCGCTTTGAGTGAGGCCGTGGCATCGAACGCACCGGACCGGTTGCGGCGCTGGTGGCATTGGCTGGGCATCGCCTGGCTGCTGGTGCTGCTGGTGATGGGCGCGCAGCAATGGCGCCTGTGGAGCCAGGAGTCGCGGATCGACACCGATATCCTCGCTCTGCTGCCGCAGGATGCGCATGACCGCCTGTTGAGCGATGTCACCCGGCGCATCGCCGATGGCAGTTCGCGGCAGGTGGTGGTGCTGCTCGGCAGCGAGGACAGCGCGGCCGCCAAGCGCGCGCAGGCGGCCTTTGCGGCGGCCATGGCCAAGGACGCCGACCACGCCTTGTTGGTGCCCAGTGGTTCGATCGAAGGCTGGTTCGATGAGGCGCGCGCGTTCTACGCGCCGTACCGCGACCGCCTGCTGACCCCGGCCCAGCGCGAGCAGCTGCAGGGCAGTGAACCGGGCGCGTTGGCCGAGCAGGCGCTGGCTGCACTGTACGGCCCGATGGGCGCGCCGCGCCTGACCGACTGGCGACAGGACCCGCTGTCGCTGTGGCCGCAGTGGTGGCAGCAGCAGGCGCAGGGTTCGGGCCTGCGGTTGGGCGATGACGGCCTGCTGGAAGCAGAAGGCAAGCATTGGGCGGCGCTGCAGTTCGATACGCCGGGTTCGGCGTTCCAGCTCGATGGCGAGCGCCATCTTGATGGCCTGCTGGAGCGGGCCGGAAAGGCGGCCAAGACCGCAGCGCCGGAGCTGGAAATCCTGCATGCCGGCGTGCCGCTGCATGCCGAGGCCGCCGCGGTGCAGGCCAATCAGGAAATCAACACCATCGGGTGGGGTTCGCTGGCGGCGGTGCTGCTGCTGGTGTGGCTGGCATTCCGCTCACTGCGGCCGATCCTGCTGGTCGCCGCCTCGCTGCTGATCGGTTGTGGCGTGGCGCTGGCGGTGACCGTGCTGGTGTTCGGCAAGGTACACGTGCTGACCCTGGTATTTGGTGCGTCGCTGGTGGGTGTGGCCGAGGATTACGGCATTCACTGGTTCGCCTCGCGCCAGGCCGAACCGGCCGATCGCCGCTGGAAGCTGCTGCGGCATCTGCTGCCGGGCCTGTGGCTGGCCCTGCTGACCAGTGCGCTGGCCTACCTCGCGTTGGGCCTGGCCCCGTTCCCCGGCCTGCGCCAGATGGCGCTGTTCTCGGTGGTGGGCCTGGCCGCTGCGTTCCTCACGGTGATCTTCTGGTTCCCGTGGCTGGATGGTGGCGAGATCCGCCAGACCCGCTTCTCGCAGTGGCTGGGCAACACGCTGGAGCGCTTCCCGCGCCTGCATGGCCGTCGCGCGGTGACGATGTTCGTGGTGATCACGCTGGCACTGTCTGCAATCGGCATCGCACGCCTGCAGAGCAACGACGACCTGCGCAGCCTGCAGTCATCACCGCCAGCGTTGATGGCGCAGCAGATCCGCCTGAGCCAGCTGCTGGGCATGCCCAGCCCGGCGCAGTTCTACCTGGTGCAGGGCGCGGATGCCGCGCAGCTGCTGCAGCGCGAGGAAGCACTGACCGAGCGCCTGCGTGTACTGGCCAACGACAAGCGCATTGGTGGCTATCGCGCGATCAGCGATTGGCTGCCGTCGCCGGCGCGCCAGCAAGCCGATGCCGCGCTTACCGCAAAGGTGGAACCCGGCGTGCTGTCGGCCGTGTCCGAGGCCGTGGGTGAACCGCTGCAGCGACCGCAGTTCGCGGCTGCACCGCTTACCGCCGAGGCCTTCCTCGCTTCGCCGGCGTCGCAGCCGTTCCGCCATCTTTGGGTGGGTGCGGTGGGTGGGCAGATGATCAGCGTGGTGATGGTCGATGACCTGTCACGCGCCGATGCACTGACGACCCTGCGTGGCGCGGCCGAGGGCCTGCCGGGCGTGCGCTGGGTCGACCGCACCGCCGATTTCTCGCAGCTGCTCGGCCACTATCGCAAGCTGATGGGTGGGCTGCTGCTGGTCGGCATTGCACTGGTGTTCGGTGCGCTGTGGCTGCGCTACCGCCGCCAGGCCTGGCGCGTGTTCGCCCCGACCCTGATCGCCGGCGCGCTGACCCTGGGCCTGCTGGGCCTGTTCGGCCAGCCGCTGCAGCTGTTCAACGTGCTGGCGTTGATGCTGCTGCTGGGCATGGGCATCGACTACGGCATCTTCCTGATCGAGCACCGTGGCGATGCCAGCGCCTGGCTGGCGGTGTGCGTGGGTGCGGCCAGTACCTGGCTGTCGTTCGGTCTGCTGGGCCTGTCGCAGACCCCGGCGCTGCGCGCGTTCGGCCTGACCCTGCTGTTCGGCATCGGCCTGGTCTGGTTGATCTCGCCGTTGTTCCGGCCGCCGCCGCATGAGCTGCCGCCAGCCTGAACCTGTCTTCCGACTTCCTTCTTTCCACCTGATCGAGCAACAAGGACGCACCGATGAATACTGCTGTGGATGCTGTCGAACGTACTGAGATCCTGATCATCGGTGCCGGCCCGGCCGGCTCCGTGGCTGCGGCGATGCTGCGCCAGCAGGGCCGCCAGGTGCTGATGCTGGAGCGTCAGCAGTTCCCGCGCTTCTCCATCGGCGAAAGCCTGCTGCCCCAGAGCATGGAATACATTGAAGCCGCCGGGCTGCTGCAGGATGTGGTCGAGGCCGGCTTCCAGTACAAGAACGGCGCCGCTTTCGTGCACGGCGAAGCGCGTACCGCCTTCGACTTCCGGAAGAAGTTCTCGCCAGGCTGGGGCACCACCTACCAGGTGCAGCGCGCCGACTTCGACAACGTGCTGGCACGCGGTGCCGAGCGCATGGGCACCACGCTGCGTTTTGGTGATGAAGTGCTGTCGGTCGAACCCGGTGAACAGCCCACGGTGAACGTGCGCCGCCCGGATGGCAGCGAATACCGCATCGAAGCCGACTTCATCCTCGATGCCTCCGGCTTCGCACGCCTGCTGCCGCGCCTGCTGCAGCTGGAATCGCCATCCAACTTCCCGGTGCGCGGCGCGATCTTCTGCCACGTGCGCGACAACATTCCGGCCGAAGCGGACTTCGACCGCAACAAGATCCTGATCACCACCCACCCCGAGCACGTCGACGTCTGGTACTGGACGATCCCGTTCTCCAACGGCTGCTGCTCGCTGGGCGTGGTCGCCGAGCCGTCGTTCTTCGAGCGCTACGAGGGTGACGACCTGCAGAAGCTGCAGGCCATCGTCGGCGAGGACCCCAACCTGACCCGCCTGCTGGCCAACGCCGAATGGGCGGTGCTGCCGGTGCGCCGCATCACCGGCTACTCGGCCAACGTCCGTTCGCTGTGGGGGCCCGGCTATGCCCTGCTGGGCAACGCCGGCGAGTTCCTCGACCCGGTGTTCTCGTCCGGTGTGACCATTGCCTTCAAGTCCGCGCAGCTGGCCAGCGAATGCCTGGCGCGCCGCTATGCCGGTGACACCGTCGACTGGGAAGCTGAATTCTCGATCCCGCTGCGCGCCGGCGTGAAGACCTTCCGCCGCTTCGTCGAAAGCTGGTACGAAGGCGGCTTCCAGAAGATCATCTACCACCCGCAGCAGCAGCCCGAAGTGCGCGACATGATCAGCTCCATCCTGGCCGGCTACGCCTGGGACACCAACAACCCGTATGTGGCCGACGAAAGCGGCCGTCGCATGCGCGTGCTGGAGGAACTGTGCAGCGCCTGATCTTCCGTACTGCGGCCCTGCTGGTGTGCCTGCTGCTGGCCGCCTGTGCCGGGCGCATGCCCAAGCCACAGGTGGAACTGCCGCCGCTGCGCCTGTCGCCGGCCAGCCTGCCGGCGCCGCTGGCCCTGCAGCAGCAGCTGCATTTCCGCTTCGGCAGCCATGAGCGCGACCTCGACGCGCTGCTGGAGGCCGACGCGCAGCAGGTGCAGCTGGCGGTGCAGGCGATGGGCCAGACCGGCGTGCGCCTGCAGTGGGACGGCCAGCAGCTGACCCAGCAGCGTGCGCCGTGGCTGCCGCCGCAGGTACGTGCCGAGCGTGTGCTGGATGACCTGCAGTTCGCGCTGTGGCCGACCGCGGCCATCGCCGCCGCGCTGCCGGCCGACTGGCAGGTCAGCGACGACGGCCAGCAGCGCAGCCTGTCGCGCGATGGCACGGTGTGGCTGCTGCTGCAGCGCCTGGACGATGGCAGCGTGCAGCTGGACAACCGCGCCGAAGGCTATGCGCTGCGCATCGAATCGATCGATATGGCCGGGCAGGACCCATGAGTGCACCGATCTACCTGAACGACCTGGGCGTGGTCTGCGCGCTCGGCGATGGCCGCGCTGCGGTCGCGTCGGCGATGTTCGCCGATGTGCCGGGCGGGCTCAGCGACAACGACAGCCTGCTGCCGGGGCGCACCCTGGCGCTGGGAGAGGTCCGCACGCCGCTGCCGGCGCTGGAAGACCTGCCGGTGGCCCTGCGCGGGCGCAACAACGCCCTGCTGGACGTGGCGCTGGCGCAGATCGCACCGGCGGTGGCCGCGGCGATTGCCCGCCATGGTGCCGAGCGCGTGGCGGTGGTGCTGGGCACCAGCACCTCGGGCATCGGTGAATCCGAGCAGGCCCTGCGCAGCCACGCCGAACAGGGCCAGTGGCCGCAGGGCTTCGATTACGCCCAGCAGGAAATGGGCACCGCTGCGCAGTTCGTGCGCCAGCGCAGCGGCGCACAGGGACCGGCGTGGACCCTGTCCACGGCGTGTTCGTCCAGTGCCAAGGCACTGATGTCAGCCGCGCGCATGCTGCGCGCCGGCATCGTCGATGCGGTGATCGCCGGTGGCGCCGATTCGCTGTGCCGCTTCACCGTGGCTGGCTTCAGCGCGCTGGAATCGGTGTCGGCGGCACGCTGCAACCCGTTCTCGCAGCACCGCGCCGGCATCAACATCGGCGAAGGCGCCGCGCTGTTCCTGCTCACCCGCGAGCCCGGCCCGGTGTGCCTGGCGGGGTGGGGCGAATCGGCCGACGCGCACCACATGTCCGCTCCCGACCCGCAGGGGCTGGGTGCCATCGACGCGCTGCAGCAGGCGCTGCTGCGCGCAGGCTGGGGCGCCGACGAAGTGGACTACGTGAACCTGCATGGCACCGCCACCGGCCACAACGATGCGATGGAAAGCCTGGCGGTCTCGCAGGTGCTGGGCAACAGCGTGCCAGCCAGTTCGACCAAGCCGCTGACCGGGCACACGCTGGGTGTCTCGGGCGCGATCGAGGCCGCGCTGTGCTGGATCCTGCTGGCCGAGAACCCGCAGCAGCAGCTGCCGCCGCACTGGTGGGACGGCGTGGCCGACCCAGCGCTGCCGGTGTTGCCGCTGGTCGCACCGGCCACCCGCCTGGCGCAGCCGCCGCGACGGGTGCTGAGCAATTCGTTCGCTTTCGGCGGCAGCAACGCCGTGCTGGCACTGGAGCGTCGATGAACACGCTGTATGCAATCGAAGAGGTGGTGCCGCACCGCCAGGACATGTGCCTGCTGCAGCGCATCACGCATTGGGACCAGGACACCCTCGAGGCCGAACTGGTGGTGCCCGAGGCCGGCCTGTTCGTGGAGAACGGCGAAGTGCCGGCGTGGGTCGGCATCGAATACATGGCGCAGGCCATCGCGGCCTGGGCCGGCTGCCGCGCGCGTGCGGCCGGCAAGCCGCCGCAGCTGGGCTTCCTGCTCGGCAGCCGCCGCTACAGCAGCGCGCGCAGCAGCTTCCCCGCCGGTTCGCGGCTGCGCGTACAGGCGCGCTGCGAGCTGTCGGGTGACAATGGATTGGGGATGTTCGCCTGCCGCATCCTGGCAGGTGAGGACGAATGGGCGACAGCCAACGTGTCGGTGTTCGAACCGGCCGACGCGATGGCCTATCTGGAGAGTGGACAGGCATGACAGGGAATCGAAGCGTGCTGGTGACCGGCGCCAGCCGGGGCATCGGCCGGGCCATCGCGCTGCGCATCGCGCGTGATGGCTTCGACGTGGTGGTGCATTGCCGCAGCCGCCTGGAAGAGGCACAGGCCGTGGTGGCCGAGATCCATGCACTGGGCCAGCAGGCCCGCGTGCTGGCGTTCGACGTGGCTGACCGCGAGGCCGCACGCGCCGCGCTGGAGGCCGATGTCGAGGCGCATGGCGCGTACTACGGCGTGGTCTGCAACGCCGGCATCGCCCGTGATGGTGCTTTCCCGGCACTGTCGGCCGAGGATTGGGACCAGGTCATCCACACCAACCTGGATGGCTTCTACAACGTGCTGCATCCGCTGATCATGCCGATGGTGCGGCGGCGCAAGCCCGGCCGCATCGTCACCCTGTCGTCGGTGTCCGGACTGGCCGGCAACCGCGGCCAGGTCAACTACAGTGCCGCCAAGGCCGGCATCATCGGTGCCACCAAGGCCCTGGCGCTCGAACTGGCCAGCCGCCAGATCACCGTCAACTGCGTGGCTCCGGGCCTGATCGAGACCGAAATGCTCAACGATGAAGTGATCGAACACGCGCTCAAGCTGATTCCCGCCGGCCGTGTCGGCCGCCCCGACGAAGTGGCGGCCACGGTGGCGTTCCTGCTGTCCGAGCCGGCCGGCTACATCACCCGCCAGGTGATCTCGGTGAACGGGGGCATGCTCTGATGGCCGCCGATCGTCGCGTGGTGGTTACCGGTGCTGCGGCCATCAGTCCGCTTGGCCACGACTGGCCCACCATCGAAGCGCACCTGCGCAGCTGCCGCAATGCCGTGCGCACGATGCCCGAATGGGATGTCTATGCCGGCCTGAACACCAAGCTGGCCGCGCCGGCGCAGGACTTCGAGCTGCCGCCGAACTACAACCGCAAGACCACCCGCTCGATGGGCAAGGTCGCGGTCATGTCGGTGCGCGCCACCGAGGTGGCGCTGCGCGAAGCCGGCCTGCACGAGCATCCGGTACTGCGCAGCGGCCGTACCGGCGTGGCCTACGGCTCGTCCTCGGGCAGCCATGAGGCCACCGGCGAATTCGGGCGCATGCTCAACGAATTCACCACCGAAGGCATCAGTGCCACCACCTACCTGAAGATGATGAGCCACACCGCGCCGGTCAACATCGGTGTGTTCTTTGGATTGTCCGGGCGCGTCTACACCACCTCCAGCGCCTGCACCTCGGGCAGCCAGGGCGTGGGCGCGGCCTACGAAGCGATCCGCAGCGGCAAGCAGACGGTGATGGTGGCCGGCGGTGCCGAGCAGCTCGATGCCACCGCTGCGGCGGTATTCGACACCCTGTTCGCCACCAGCGTGCGCAACGATGCGCCGCAGACCACGCCGCGCCCGTTCGATGCCGGCCGCGATGGCCTGGTGCTGGGTGAGGGCGCCTGTACGCTGATCCTGGAAGACCTGGAGCACGCGCAGGCGCGTGGTGCCACCATTCTTGCCGAGGTGGTCGGCTACGGCACCAACAGCGACGGCCAGCACGTCACCCAGCCCAGTGCCGACACCATGGCCCAGGCCATGCGCCTGGCGCTGGAGGATGCAGGCCTGGAGCCGGCGCAGATCGACTACGTCAACGCCCACGGCACCGCCACCGATCACGGCGACATCGCCGAGACCCAGGCCACCGCGCAGGTGTTCGGCAGCCGCATGCCGATCAGCTCGCTGAAGAGCTATGTCGGCCACATGCTCGGCGCCTGTGGTGCGTTCGAGGCCTGGATGAGCATCGAGATGATGCGCGCTGGCTGGTTCGCGCCCACCCTGAACCTGGCCGAGGTCGACCCGCGCTGTGGCCAGCTCGACTTCATCACCGGCCAAGGCCGCGAACTGCAGGCCGAGTACGTGATGAGCAACAACTTCGCCTTCGGCGGCATCAACACCTCGCTGGTGTTCCGCCGCTGGCGCGAGTGATCCACCGCCCCACCGCCGTTGTTCCCGCAACCTACCCGCACCCTCGACAAGGAGATGTTCCGATGCGCCGCACCCTGATGATCGCCACGGCCACCGCACTGCTGGCCCTGGCCTCCACCGCTTCTGCCCGCGATACCCGCGTGGAACAGTCCCTGCAGGAACTGGTCAGTTCGCAGGCTGCCAAGGACGCCGGCATCGACGGCAGCGTCCGCTTCTACCTGGCCGGCCAGCCGGTCAGCGTGCAGCAGCGCCTGGGCGAAGACGTGACCAACAAGAAGACCAACGC
Source organism: Stenotrophomonas sp. GD03877 (assembly GCF_029840555.1). NCBI lineage: Bacteria > Pseudomonadati > Pseudomonadota > Gammaproteobacteria > Lysobacterales > Lysobacteraceae > Stenotrophomonas > Stenotrophomonas sp. GD03877. The sequence goes on from NZ_JAOCCT010000006.1 coordinate 142,367, forward strand.
CGCCAACAAGAGCGATGCCGAAGCCTGCCGCTGGGTCGCACTGTCGGCGCTGCGCGCGTTGCAGGACGGCGCCAAGTCGCGCGGCGCCAACGCCGTGGTCGACATCGTCAGCTACTACAAGAAGAACGAGTTCAAGAGCAGCACCAACTACGAATGCTACGCCGGTGCGATCCTCGCCGGCGTCGCGCTGAAGGGTACCTACGCCAAGGTCAAGTAAGCGCCTGCGTGGTGCCGGTCGTGGCTGAACGCCGCCGCCACATTGCTGAACCCCGCCGGGGAAACGCCGTCGATCACGCCGTCATCGTCGGCTGACGGCTTTCCCCGGTGTCGGCTTTCCGACACAATCATGGCTCTTCCCGGGTTATCGTCCCGCGGACATGCACGCCTACGTCTATAAAAGCCAACTCAAGCCGGACACCTACGTCTACGTTCCCCGTCGCGATGATTTCAGCGCGCTGCCTGCGCCGCTGCTCACCTCGCTGGGGACGCTCGCCTTCGTCCTGGACGTGGCCCTGGATGCCCAGCGCCGCCTGGCCCAGGCCGATCCGGAAAAGGTCCGCAGCGAAATGAGCGAGCGCGGGTTCTACCTGCAGGTGCCGCCGTCGGTGACCAGCCTGATGCCGCGCCACTATGACTGACACGTCCCGTCCGCGCGCTCTGTCGATCGCCTTCGCCGTGGGCGCCGTGCTGGCGCTGGGCGCCGCCGTGGGCGGCGTTCCAGGTGCCATCCTTGCTGCACTGGCGCAGCCGGCGTTCGCGCTGGCGGTGTCGTGGTGGCGGCGCAGCCGCGCGCTGCTGCCGCTGAAGGTGGTTGCGCGCCAGGACCTGCCGGCGCTGCTGGCGTTGTGGGCGGCCGCGCCGCTGTTGCTGGCGCTGCTGCTGGCCTGGCCGTTGGCGGCGCTGCGTGACAGCGGCAGCCTGGCCGCGGTGCTGGGCCTGAGCGTGCTGGTCAGTGCCGGCCTGCTGGCGGCCTGGCGCACCTGGCCGTTGTGGAACGATGTCGAACGCCTCGATGGCAGCCTGGCCCAGCACTGGCAGGCGCTGGCCGGGCGCGACCTGACCGCCTGGCGCGGTCTCGGCGTGGCCGCGCTGGTGATCGCGCTGGCCGCGCTGGTGGTGCTGCCGGCCTGGCCGGGCCTGCTGCCGGAAAGCGCACGCTGGCCCGCCGCACTGGCGGTGATGCTGCTGTCTCCAGTGCTGCACCTGTTGCTGCAGCGGGTCGCGCCGGCACCGCTGGTGTCGCTGCGCGCGAGCCCGTTGGCCACCGCCAGCAACGAGCACGAACCGATGTTCGCCACCGCGGCCGAAACCGCGCCGCTGGAGGCGATGGCACCGCAGGAACTGACCCCGGCACTGTATGAAGCCGCCCGCCATGGCCGCATCGACCGGGGCCTGCAGCTGCTGCAGGCCGGTGCCGATCCGTATGCGCTGCCGGACCCGAACTGGCGCGACCAGCGCAGCCTGGCGGTGCTGGCGGCGGTGCTGCCGGACCTGCGCCTGCTGCGCGAACTGATCGCCCGCGGCGTCGATGTGAATGCGCCGCACCGGGGCATGACCCCGCTGCTGGCCGCCACCCGCGACAGCTGGCACGGCCGCCCCGAAGCGGTGATGACCCTGCTCGCCAACGGCGCCGACTCGCGTGCCATCGACAGCGATGGCAACACCCCGCTGCACCATGCCGCGCGCAGTTCCGACCCGGGCGTGGCCGCGCTGCTGCGCGATGCCGCCGCCGAAGTCGATGCGTTGAACAACGAGGGCTGGTCGCCGCTGGCGGTGGCCTGCCAGGTCGGCAACTGGCGCCTGGCCCGCTTCCTGCTCGAACGCGGTGCGCGCAGCGAACCGGCCGAGGGCACGCCGGTGCTGCTGGCCGCCGCTGCCACCGAAGATGACGATCCGGCCGGGGTGCAGCTGCTGCTCAAGCACAAGGCGCGCGCCGACGCCCGCGATCGTCAGCGCCGCAGTGCATTGCATGAGGCGGCGCTGGCCGGCCACGTGGAGATCATCGGCGTGCTGCTCGGCGCCGGTGCCAATCTGGAAGCGCGCGATGCGCTGGGCCGTACGCCATGGCTGGAAGCGGCCCGTGCCGGTCGTGCCGCCGTGGTCGAGCATCTGCTGCCGCACAAGCCGGACCTGGTCGCGGTGGACGGCGAAGGCCGCAACGCGGTGCAGCTGGCGGCGATGGCCGAGGATGTCTCACCGCTGCTGATCAAGCGCCTGGTCGAACTGGGCATCGCCGCCGATGCCGCCGATCCGCTCGGTCGCCGTGCGGTGGACTACGCTGCCGAAGCCGGCCGCTGGGCGATCGTGGCCCTGCTGGACCCGTCCTATCCGTTGCCGGCCGCGGTCAGTGATGGCCTGGCCGAGCGCGGCGAAGCCGCCAGTGCCAGTGGCCTGCTGCCGGACCGTCCGCCGTTGACCCTGCTGCGTGAAGCGCTGGGCTTCGGCAACACCGAAGGCATGGCCGCGCTGGCCAAGCTGTGCCAGCCGGAAGAACTGGGTGGCCTGCTGCTCGATCCGGAACTGGCGCTGGAGCCGCGTGCGGTCGATTGGCTGCTGGCCCACGGTGCCGATCCCTACGTGCGTGACGCCTGTTCCGACACGCCGATGTTCGCGCTGTTGTCGCGCGGCATCGACGCGGTGCCGGCGCTGCAGGTCATGCTGCAGCGTGGCCTGTCGCCGGCCGGACGCGGTGGCCTGGCGCGCTTCCTCGCCGCCTGCGCGCAGCACGACCAGGCCGCCCGTGGCCTGGAACAGCTGGCACTGGAACTGCTGGAACGTGGCGCCGATCCGTTCGCCGCTTCGCCGGCCGGTGATCCGCCGTTGTCGCTCGCGGTGCGCCTGGGCTGGCTGCGCCTGCAGCAGGCCCTGCTCAAGGCCGGTGTCGATCGCGAAGCGCGCGACAGCCATGGCATGACCGCATTGCACCTGGCCACCGCATTGGCCCGCGAAGGTGCGCTGAAGCTGCTGGTGCAGCACGGTGCATCGCCGGAAGCACGTGCCGCCGACGGCCAGACGCCACTGGGCGTGGCGCTGTCGATCGGTCGCCGCGATCTGGCTGACTGGCTGGACTGGCGGGTGTGGCCGTTGCCGCGCCGTACCCTGCGCGAGGCCGATCTGCCGGCCGCCGCGATGGCCGGTGATGTGGACGCCGTGCGCCGCCTGATCGACCTGGGCTTCGCCGTTGATGCGGTCGACGCACAGGGCTGCACCGCGCTGCTGCGCGCCGCCGGTGGTGGCCATCTGGCGGTGACTGACCTGCTGCTGGCGCGTGGCGCCGATCCGCAGCATGCCGCTGCCAGTGGTGCGACGCCGTTGTCGGCGGCGGTCAGCATGCGTCAGGTGGATATCGTTTCGGCCCTGCTCGACGCCGGCGCCAAGCTGGAACACCGCCTGCCGGGCGGCGTGACCGTGCTGATGCTGGCCTCGGCGCTGGGCCTGCCGGACATCGTCGCGCGCCTGCTCACCGCCGGCGCCGACGTGCATGCCGGTGACGCGCAGCAGCTGGGCCCGCTGCACTGTGCCGCGCTGTACGGCTTCAGTGCGCGCGACCGCTCGCGCCTGCTGGCCCTGCTCGACACCCTGCTGCTGGCCGGTGCCGAACCGGACCAGGCCGCCGCCGGTTCAGTCACGCCGCTGCTGCTGCTGCTGGGTGCGCGTGCCGAGCCGGGTACTGCCTGCGACGAGCAGGTGGTGATGGCGGCGGTGGAGCGCCTGCTGGATGAGGATGTCAGCCTGGACGTGCGCGATCCGCGCGGCTTCGGTCCGCTGCACCTGGCCGCGCTGCATGGCCTGCCGTTGCTGGTGCAGCGCCTGCTGCGTGCCGGTGCCGATCCGGAAGTGCGCGACAGCCTCAACCGCAGCCCGCGCGAGATCGCGGTGATGCGCGGCTTCATCGACGTGGCCGGTGAGTTCGAACCGCGCGTGCCGGGCGTTTCGTCGATGGCGCGGTTCCTGCGCGACAACGGCTGATTCCTGGAAAAGGGTCGTGCCGGCCGCTGGCCGGCAACCGCAATCTGTGGTGGGTGCCGACCGTTGGTCGGCCCCCTACTTGCCGTCGCTTTCCGCGTCGGCCTCGAACAGATGCATCAGGTCGTTGCGTGCGTCGCGCGAGGTCTGGATCACCGCCGCCTCGTCGTCGTACACCAGATACTGGTCGCGCAGCAGCTGTTCGTCGTGCTCGCGGAAGCGCTGCACATGGCGTTCGGCAACGTCCGGTGCCACGCCCAGCGCGGTCAGCACGCGGCCGCTCATCTCCAGGCTGGTGCCGAACACTTCGCGGAACGGCTCGGCCGACATGTCCATCAGGCGCCACGCATGCTGGCGGTTGCGTGCACGCGCCAGCACCGTCGCGTCCGGGTACAGCCGGCGCACCATACGCACCGCGCGCAGGTTGGTCTCGGGGTCATCCACGGTGATCACGAACACATCGATGTGCTCGCCGCCCGCAGCGCGCAGCATCTCCGGCCGGGTCGGGTCGCCGTAGTACAGCTGGTTGCCGAAGCGGCGCAGGTCGGCCACGGTGTCCGGGTTCGCTTCCAGCGCCACGAACGGCACCTTCTGCGCGGTCAGCAGGCGCGCGATCACCTGGCCGAAGCGGCCCATGCCGGCGATCAGCACCTTGGGCCGGTTGTCCGGCGCCACCTTGTCGGCCTCGGCGGCCTGGCGCGGCGCCGCCTTCTCCTGGCCCAGAAGCTTGAGCAGCGCGATCATCAGCAGCGGCGTGATCGCCATCGACAGGCCGACGATCGCCACCAGCCGGTCGTGGTTGGCGTTGCCCAGCAGGTGCGCGCGCTGCGCCTCGTTGAATACGACGAAGGCGAACTCGCCGCCCAGCCACAGCACGCTGCCCAACAGCAGTGACTGCCGCGAACTGAGTTTGGCGATACGCCCGATCACGTACAGCAGGCTGAACTTCACAACCAGCAGGATCGCCACCCCGGCCGCGATCAGCCACGGCTCGGCGGCGATGCGGTCGAGGTCGATGCCCATGCCCACCGCGATGAAGAACAGGCCCAGCAGCAGCCCCTTGAACGGCTCGATCTGCGCTTCCAGTTCGTGCCGGAACTCCGAATCGGACAGCAGCACGCCGGCCAGGAACGCGCCCAGGCTGGGGCTGAGGCCGGCCTCCTGCATGAACCAGGCAGTGCCGAGCACCACCAGCAGGGCGGTGGCGGTGAATACTTCCGGGCTGCGGGTGCGCGCGATGATGCTGAACACCTTGCGCAGCACCGGGCGCCCGCACAGGATCACCACCGCCAGCGCACCCAGCGCCACCATCGCATCCTCGATGCGCAGGGTCTCGTTCTTCGCCCCGCCCAGCAGCGGGATGGCTGCCAGCAGCGGGATCGCGATCAGGTCCTGGAACAGCAGGATGGCAAAGCCCAGCCGGCCATGGTCGCTGTTGATCGCCTTGTGCTCGGACAGCAGCTGCAGGCCGACCGCCGTGGACGACAGCGCCAGTGCCACGCCCACCACCAGCGCGCTTTTCCACTGGAAATGGTCAAGCAGCAGCAGGCCGCCCAGCACCAGCCCGGACAGCGCCACCTGCGCCGCACCTGCGCCGAACACCGAGCGCCGCATCACCTTCAGGCGTGCCGGCGACAGCTCCAGGCCGATCACGAACAGCAGCATCACCACGCCGATCTCGGCGGCGCCAAGGATGCGGTCGGCATCCTGCACGAACCCCAGCCCGTCCGGGCCCAGCACCACACCGGCCGCCAGGTAGCCCAGCACCGCACCGAAGCCGAATTTCTTGAACACCGGCACGGCGATGACCGCCGCCAGCAGCAGCACCAGGGCCAGTTCCAGACCACCGCTATGCATGGGAATACCTGGTCATCGGGGAAGCCCGCAGTGCGTCCATTCGGGTGGGGGAAGGGGTGGCGAGTACCACCGCGTCATTATGCGCGCCGGCCTGTGTATGCACGAGAACAACCTGCCGGGCAGGCGCCCTGCGCACAGCGGCCGGGTTGACCTGCATGGCCCACGGGTCCAGACTGCCCGCCGCTGGCGGCGCGTCCGCCGGCACACGCATCCCGGAGTTCCCAACCCATGTCCAGCGACAGTAGAAGTCGACCTCGTTCGACGCCAGCGATGGCCACCGCCTGACATCGGGACGGTTTGCCTGCGTTGGCGTTGCGCGAGGTCGCACCCCCACAAGGCAAGCCCGATGAACCAGAAGCAATTGCTGCGCCCGGTGGCCGATGCCGCCGCACTGGCCGCGCCATTGGCGAACTACAACACCGCCGATGCGGTGGAATTCCTCAACACGCTGGAACTCGTGCGCGCTGCGGAAACGCTGGCCGCGCTGCCGTTGCCGCGTGCGGTGAAGATGCTGGAGGCACCGGAACTGCACCGCAGCGGCGAACTGGTGGCCGCGCTGCCGCCGGCACGCGCCGCCGCCCTGCTGGGTCTGATGGCCGATGACCGTGCCACCGACATCGTCCACGAGCTGGACGAGGAAGAACGCGCGCGGCTGATCCCGCTGCTGGGCACCGACGCCCGCCAGGCCATCCAGAAGCTGCTCAGCTACCCGCCGAACACCGCTGGCGCGCTGATGACCACCGAGTACGTGGCGGTACCCGCCAGCTGGACCGTGGCGCAGACCCTGCAGCACATCCGCCAGGTCGAGCGCACCCGCGAGACGGTATACGCGATCTACGTGCTGGACCCGGTCAGCCAGCAGCTGCAGCAGGTGGTGACCATGCGCCGGCTGATCACCGGCCTGCCCGAGGAATCGATCCTGGACGTGGCCCAGGTCAATCCGCCGGTGACGGTGGATGCGCTGATGGACCAGGAAGAAGTGGCGCGGCTGATCCGCCGCCACGACCTGCTGGCGATTCCGGTGGTCGACGACCAGCAGCAGATGCTGGGCATCGTCACCGTGGACGACGTGCTCGATGCGCTGATCGAGGAATCCACCGAGGACGCGCACAAGTTCGGCGGCATGGAAGCGCTGGACAAGCCCTACATGCAGATCGGCTTCTTCGAGATGCTGCGCAAGCGCGCCGGCTGGCTGAGCGTGCTGTTCCTGGGCGAGATGCTGACCGCCAGCGCGATGCAGCACTACGAGGACGAACTGGCGCGCGCGGTGGTGCTGACCCTGTTCATCCCACTGATCATGAGTTCGGGCGGCAATTCCGGTTCGCAGGCCACCTCGCTGCTGATCCGCAGCCTGGCGCTGCGTGAACTGCGCCTGCGCGACTGGTGGAAGGTGGCCATCCGCGAGATCCCGACCGGCATGGTGCTGGGTGCCATCCTCGGCTGCCTGGCGATCGTGCGCATCGTGATCTGGCAGCTGGGCGGCCTGCATGACTACGGCGAGCACTGGATCCTGCTGGCGATCACCATCGGCGCCGCGCTGGTCGGCATCGTCACCTTCGGTTCGCTGTCCGGCTCGATGCTGCCCTTCATCCTGAAGCGGTTCGGCTTCGACCCGGCCAGCGCCTCGGCCCCGTTCGTGGCCACCCTGGTGGATGTCACCGGCCTGGTGATCTATTTCAGCATCGCCGCGATGATCCTGCACGGCACGCTGCTGTAACAAAAAAGGGAACGGAGGGGATTAAGTCGTTTGTGCCACAAACGACTTAATCCCCTCCGTCCCCTTTTTTGGGTACCGTAGGCGCATGAGTACCTACCACCTGCAGTCTGTGTTCCGTCCGCAGTCGGTCGCGGTGATCGGCGGCAGTCCGCGTGAGCGTTCGGCCGGCCGTGCGGTGATGCGCAATCTGCGCGGCACCGGCTTCCCCGGCAAGGTGGCGTGGATCAACCCGCGGCATGCCGAGATCGATGGCATCCGCACGATCAAGCGGCTGAAGGACCTGGACTGGGTGCCCGACCTGGTGGTGATCACCGCACCGGCGGCGATCGTGCCGCAGGTGGTGCGTACCGCCGCCGAGCGCGGCGTGCAGGCGGCGATCATCCTCACCGCGCACCTGGGCGAAGGCCCGGGTTCGTTGTCCGCACAGGTAGAGGCGGTGGCGCGCAAGCATGGCCTGCGCATCCTCGGGCCGCACTGCCTGGGCGTGATCGCGCCGCACGCGCGACTCAATGCCAGTATCGCCGCACATTTCCCGCAGGCTGGCGACCTCGCGTTGATCTCCGAGTCCTCCGCCATTGCCGCGGCGCTGGTGGAATGGGGCGTGGCCCGTTCGGTCGGCTTCTCCGCCGTGGTCTCGCTGGGCGACACGATGGACGTCGACTTCGGCGACCTGCTCGATTACTTCGCCACCGACTACCGCACCCGCGCCATCCTGCTGTATGTCGAGCAGATCAAGGACGCGCGCAAGTTCATGTCGGCGGCGCGTGCCGCTGCGCGTGCGAAGCCGGTGGTGGTGGTGAAGTCCGGCCGCGCCGAACGCGTGCAGCCGGGCAGCCGTGATACCCACGTGCAGGCACTGGCGCGTGCCGATGACGTGTATGGCGCCGCGTTCAACCGTGCCGGACTGCTGCGCGTGGGTGCGCTGGATGAACTGTTCACCGCTGCCGAATCGCTGGGGCGGTTGGGCACCTTCCCGGGTCGCCGCCTGGCGATTCTCAGCAACGGCGGCGGCGTCGGTCGCCTCGCCGTGGACCAGCTGATCGCATTGCGTGGCACCCTGGCCAACCTGTCCGACACCACGGTCGAAAAGCTGGACGCCGTGCTGCCGCAGGGCTGGTCGCGCAGCAATCCGGTCGACATCGTGGTCGACGCCGATGGTGACCGCTATGCCGCGGCCATCGAAGCGCTGCTGGCCGACAACGAGAACGACGCGGTGATGGTGGTCAACGTGCCGACTGCATTCACCTCGTCCGCAGACGCTGCGCAGGCGCTCACCCGCACGCTCGGCCTGCGTCCGCGCCATCATCGCGACAAGCCGGTGTTCGCGGTGTGGCTGGGCAACGATGACCAGGCCACCGCCACGCTCAACGCAGCACGGGTGCCGACCTATCCGACCGAGGCGGAGGCAGTACGCGGCTTCCAGCACCTGGTGCGTTACCGTGAAGCGCAGAACGCCCTGATGGAAACGCCACCCAGCCTGCCGCAGGACTTCAGTGTCGATGCAGCGGCCGCACGCGCGCTGGTCGATGCCGCGCTGGCCAACGGCCAGCAGTGGCTGGACCCGCTGGCCACCCATGAACTGCTCAAGGCCTACGGCATTCCGTCCGCACCGGTGATGCATGCGCGCGATGCGCACGAGGCGATGGACCTGGCGCAGCCGTTGCTGGAACGTGGCGCCAGCGTGGCGCTGAAGATCCTGTCACCGGACATCCCGCACAAGTCGGAAGTGGACGGCGTGCGCCTGAACCTGTCCACGTTGCCGGCGGTGCAGAGCGCGGCCAACGCGATCCTGTCGCGCGCACGCCAGCTGCGGCCGGATGCCCGCATCGATGGCCTGCTGGTACAGCCGACCATCGTCCGCCCGAAGGCACGCGAGATCATTGTCGGTATTGCCGATGACGCGACGTTCGGCCCGGTGATCGTGGTCGGCCGCGGCGGCACCGCGGTCGAAGTGATCAACGACAAGGCGCTGGCGCTGCCCCCGCTGGATCTACGCCTGGCCCATGAGTTGATCGGCCAGACCCGGGCTTCGCGCATCCTCAAGGCCTATGGCGATGTGCCCGCCGCCGACGAGCGCGCACTGGCGCTGGCGCTGGTCAAGCTGGCACAGCTGGCCGCAGACATTCCCGAAGTGCGCACGCTGGACATCAACCCGCTGCTGGTCGACAGCAAGGGCATTCTTGCCCTCGACGCACGCGTGGCGGTGGCGCCGTCGCGCATTCTGCACAAGGGCCGCGGTCATCCGCGCTTCTCGGTGTTCCCGTACCCGAAGGAGTGGGAGCGCACCATCGAACTGTCCGATGGCGGCCGCGCCTTCGTGCGTCCGGTGCGTCCGGAAGACGATGCACTGTTCCGTGCGTTCTTCGCCCGGGTCAGTGACGAGGACCTGCGCCTGCGCTTCTTCCAGTCGGTGAAGCACTTCAGCCACGAATTCATCGCGCGCCTGACCCAGCTCGATTACGCACGCTCGATCGCACTGGTGGCGATCGAACCGCGCAGTGGCGAGATGCTCGGTGCGGTACGCCTGCACGCCGATGCCGATTATCATCGCGGCGAGTACGGCATCCTGATCCGCTCGGACCTGAAGGGCCACGGCATCGGCTGGCGGTTGATGGCGATCATGATCGAGTACGCCAAGTGGCTGGGCCTGGACGTGGTCGAAGGCCAGGTGCTGCGCGAGAACAGCACCATGCTGGCGATGTGCCAGAGCCTGGGGTTCAAGACGAAACTCGACCCGGACGACCCGACGGTGATGATGGTGACCCTGCCGGTGCAGCAGGTCGAAGTGCCCGATGTCCCCCCGGTGGCGTGATCGCCGCCCATCGGTAGCGCCGAGCCATGCCCGGCGATCACCTCAACGCATCGGTTCCACCACCACCGCCGTGCCATAGCACAGCAGCTCGGTCAGCCCGGTCATCACATCGGTGGCGTCGTAGCGCATGCCGATGATCGCGTTGGCGCCGGTTGTTCTAATGATTGAGCGTGGACTATGACGACGGCTTATGCCCTGCATGACGGCGCGCGATCAGCCCGAGCATGCCAGTGCACCAAGTAGTTGGCGCGTCTCTCAAGAAATGGTTATCGAATCGAGGTCACCATATGGGATAAGCGCTGACGCATTTCGCTCTTTAACTCTGCGAACAGACGTCGCTATCATTCGGTGAACGCGGGCTAAATTATTATCGAAGAGTGTCTACAGATCTGTTTCGCAAGGAAGTTCTACAAGGAAAACGTGCCGGTTGGTTGGGATCGATTTCCATCGCGCAGCCAATCAGACTCTGGGTTCTTGCGATCGCCGCTTCTGTCACCGCACTTGCTGTAGCGCTGCTGCTTTCAATTGGCACCTATACCCGTCGTTCGCATGTGGGTGGCCAGCTTGTTCCAGTTAATGGCATCGCGCAGGTCATGGCGCCCGCTGATGGGTTCATGTCGGAAGTCAGCGTTTCCGAGGGTGAGCACGTCGAAGCAGGTGAAGTGATCGCGGTCTTGACTGTTCCGCGGGCCACTACCACCGATGGGGATACGCTGGCCGCGATGGAATCCCGCTTCGAGCGCAGGATGTCCGGCCTTGAGGCCGCACAGATTGCCAAAAGGATGCGCCTGAGCGCACAGCGTGAGGGATTGAGTGGCCAACTTTCCAACGCACAGCGGGAGCTTGCACAGATTGACACGGAAGTGCTGACAAGGCGGGATCAGATCAGAATTGCAGAGGAAACGTTGGAACGCCTCCGGCTCCTTGAGGATGATCGTTACGTCAGTGTTCTCCAGATCAAGCAGCAGGAATCTGCAGCGCTCACGCAGAAGGGCGAAATGCAGGCATTGCAGCGACAGTCCATCGCCACGCGCAGGATGATCGAGCAGATCACGCAGGCGCTCAATGAACTGCCTGGAGAGAATGAGGCCGCAGAAGCGGCATTCCAGCAGGATCTGGCATTGCTTGAGCAGGAACGCGTGGAGAATACCGCACGTGGGCGCTTGGCCATTGTCGCGCCGGTCTCTGGAATTGTGGCCACCCAGCAGATCAAGGCTGGCCAGGCCGTCCAGAGCGGTCAGCCGATCGTGAGCGTGCTGCCTGGGGATGGCCGTCTGGAAGCGGAATTACTGGTTCCGAGCCGAGCGGTGGGTTTCATCGAGCCCGATGACAAGGTCCTGCTCAGATACCAGGCATATCCCTACCAGAAGTTTGGACATCATGAAGGGCGGGTTTCGCGGATCAGTCGAAGCACACTGGGCGTCCCGCAGAATGGCAGCGCGACAGAGCCGATGTACCGAATCACCGTCGCGCTTGCAGCGCAAACGGTAAGCGCATACGGGAAGCCCGAGGCACTCAAACCCGGAATGCTCGTCGATGCGGATGTTCTGGGTGAGACGAGATCATTCTTTGAGTGGGTCCTTGAGCCGATCTACTCAATCAAGGGAACTGTGTTCGGACAATGACTGCAGCATTGGATGAGACAGCGTGTTGCTGGTCGAGCCAGCCCATGCACACTGGACGTGTGCCAATTTCAGGAGATCGATTGTGCGTGAACTGACCATGGATGAAGTTTTCGAAGTTGAGGGTGAAGGTGCGATGGGTGCCTTCATCAATGGTGCAGGTGCGGGTGGCTTTGCAGGTGCGCTCGCTGGTGGCCCGGCCGGGTCCGCTGCCGGTGCGCTCATCGGTGGGGGAATTGCCGTTGCGCTTTACCTGATGTAAGTCCTTCTTCTCTGAAACTCAATCAATCATATCAATATAGGAGGAATTATCATGCGTGAACTCAATAATGCGGAAGTTGCCAATGTCGACGGCGCAGGCGAAGGTGCTTCGAACGGCTTCGTCGGTGGCGTGATCGCCGGTGCGGGAGTCGGGTTCCTGGTGGGGGGCCCGGTGGGCGCATTCGCTGGCGCGGTCAGCGGTGGCATCCACGGTGCAATCGTGGGTCACTACCTGATGTGATGGGCATGGCGCAGGGGTGTTGGCGCACCCCTGCGCAATCTGTTTGGAAGCACTGGCTTCCGGAAAAGTTGGCAGGAGGAGAGCAGATCATGAAGTTTCCGGGTATCGACGAAAAGACGTTCGCCATCTGTGTGTGCTGCCTGGCCGTGGTCGCGGCATCTTCAGACCGCCGGATCTGGTCACTTCTGTGCGTTGGTGCGATTGTGGTCGCTATCGCCAGATTCGTTGATGCAAGACGCAAGCGAATTCAGAGAGAACATACGTCGAATTGAACCCTTGTGCGGGAAAAATTCACGCTGCCGAAGGTGATCATGCGGCGTGTTCGGTAGTGGCCATTGGTACTGAGGTTTGCACCAGAGGCGTCTGTTTCAGATTGACTGGGATCTTGGGCTTGTCATCGGAATGAAAGCGATACTGCAGTCGGAGGCAACGGAATGTGGGCTGGCGTCGATCGCGATGATCGCCGACTTTCATGGGAAGAAGATCGGTCTAAGCGAGATCCGCCGGCGCTATCCGTTATCGCTCAAGGGTGCCAAGCTGGCCCAGCTCATCCACATTGCACATCAGTTGGGACTGTCTTCGCGGCCCTTGCGGCTTGAGATGGAGCACCTTTCCGAACTCAAACTGCCTTGTATTCTACATTGGGATCTGAACCACTATGTGGTGCTGGCAAAGGTGGGCCGCAGCGGCGTCAGGATTCTTGATCCCGCCATCGGTGAGCGGGTGCTTGCGCTGGAGGAGGTGTCCGAGCATTTCACCGGTGTGGCGCTTGAGCTGGCTCCCACGTCGGAGTTCCAGAAGGAGGCCCGGCCGGCTTCGATCTCACTGCGGCAGCTGACGGGACAGATCAATGGCCTGTGGCCCTCGTTGGCGTTAGTCCTGCTTCTCTCGGTCGCGCTCCAGATCTTCGTGGTCCTTGCCCCGTTCTATACCCAGTGGGTGGTGGATCAGGCACTGGTTTCGGCAGATCGGGATCTCCTTACGGTACTGGGAATAAGCTTCGGGCTTGCCATGCTGTTGCAGGTGGCTATCGGGCTGTTGCGCGGTTGGTCTGTCATCTATCTCTCCTCTACTCTGGGCTTGAGATGGATGGGGAATGTTATCGGGCATCTGCTGCGATTGCCGTTGGACTTCTTCGAGAAGCGACACCTGGGCGATATCACCTCTCGGGTCTCGTCGGTGCAATCCATCCAGAGGACGTTGACGACCAGTTTCGTCGAAGCGCTCATCGATGGCCTGATGGCGATCGTCACGCTAGGAGTCATGGTTCTCTACAGCTGGAAGCTAGCGTTGGTGACGCTGGCGGCGGTGGTGCTGTACACCTTGGTCCGCGCCACCGCGTACGCGCCAGTTCGCAATCGTACCGAGCGCCAGCTCGTTGCCAGTGCAAAGCAGCAATCGCATCTGCTCGAGTCGATCCAAGGCATGCAGAGCATCAAGATCGCCGGCCAGGAGCCGATGCGGAGGGCAACCTACGAGAACCTGATGGTTGGCACGGTCAATGAGGAAGTCAGGCTTTCGAAGCTGACGCTCGGCTTCACCGTTACCAGTCAGCTGATCTTCGGAGTCGAGAGGATTACTGTCATCTGGATTGGCGCGGTGCTGACCATGAACAACGTGTTCTCGGTCGGCATGCTGGTAGCCTATCTTGCGTACAAGGACCAGTTCGCACTACGAATGGCTGGTCTGATCGACAAGGCCGTCGAGTTCAGGATGCTTCGGCTGCATGGCGAGCGGTTGGCGGATGTTGTTCTGAGTGAACCTGATCAGGATTTCGATCAAATCGAGACAATGGTACCGACTTCGTCCTCCATTGAGGTCGAGAATCTCTCCTTCCGTTACGCCGAAGGTGAACCTTGGATCGTCCGAAACTGTTCGTTCCGCGTGGAACAGGGGGAAGCAGTGGCCATCGTGGGCGGATCAGGTTGCGGCAAGTCGACCCTGATGAAACTGCTGCTCGGATTGCTCAAGCCGAGCGAAGGAAGCGTAAGAGTCGGCGGGGTGGATATCCGGAAGTACGGTCCACGTGGCATCCGCTCCATGGTCGGAGCGGTGATGCAGGATGACCAGTTGTTTGCCGGAAGCATCGCCGACAACATCAGCGGCTTCGATAGCGGCTTCGATGAACAGCGCATCGAGGAAGCTGCTCGGATGGCAGCCGTGCACGACGATATCGCGGGGCTGCCGATGGGTTATCACGGTCTTATCGGGGACATGGGCAACTCGCTTTCAGGCGGTCAGAAACAGCGCGTGATTCTGGCCCGTGCGCTCTACCGCCGGCCTCAGATTCTGTTTCTGGATGAGGCCACCAGCCATCTTGATGTCATGCGCGAGCGCTTGGTCAACGAAGCCGTGCAGCGTATGAAGCTGACTAAGGTGATCGTGGCCCATAGGCCGGAGACCATAAGCAGCGCCGACCGTGTCCTGGTGATGGAGCAGGGGCGGATTGTCCAGGAGGTGCGGCCCCAGCGTGAGGCATGGACGACGTCTGCTTCCGACGCCGAGGAATGCGGCGCGGCACCGGTCTGACTGGCGTCTCACAGGGTATCCAGAAGCGGGTGCGGGTCCGGCGCGCCTGGCTCCTCCGTGGGCACGTCCCCGCGCTTGGCGCGGTCGCTGGCATGGCGCCGTCACCGCACCAGCGCGACAATACCCCAATGACCGACCGTATCCCCCTGTTGCTGCTGCCCGGCCTGCTCAACGATGCTGAACTGTGGCGCGCACAGCTGGCCGACCTGGCCGACATTGCCGATTGCACCGTAGGCGACCAGACCCGTGGCGAGACCCTCCAGGCGGTCGCCGAGGACGTGCTCGCACAGGCACCGAAGCGCTTCGCGCTGGCCGGCTTCTCGCTGGGTGGCTTCGTCGCCCAGCAGATCCTGCGCATCGCCCCGGAGCGCGTATTGCAGTTGGCGCTGGTTGACACCTCGATCCACGCCGATTCACCGGAACGTGCCGAGCAGCGCCGCAGCCAGCGCGCCAGCGTGCGCCTGCCCGGTAAGTTCCATGGCTTCGGTGATGCGCTGATGCGCAGCTACATCGATGCCTCGCGGCTGGACGATTACGTGCTGGTGCAACGCGTGCGCGACATGACCGCTCGCCTGGGGGCGGAGGTATTCCTGCGCCAGAGTGCGCTGGAGCGGCGCGACGGCCATGACGTGCTGGCGGGTTACCAAGATCCGCTGTTGATCGTCTGCGGGGCCAACGACCGCATCACGCCGCTGGCAGTGAGCGAGGAAATGCACGACCTGGTGCCGCACTCGCAGCTGGTGGTGGTGCCCGATTGCGGGCACCTGGCCCCGATGGAAAAGCCGGACGAGGTCAGTGCGGCGATGCGTGGGTGGCTGTCTGTGGATTGAAGGGGATCGGTGGCATCGGCGGTTCGTTCCACCCCAGTCTGTTGTAGGCGTGGTAACGAAGCACGCCGATACGTTCGTGCAACATCACCTCGGCCAGCAGCAGGTTGAAGGTCGAGGGGAGCCAGCCGGGCGTGGCGCGTAGTCGGTCGCTGGGCAGACCTTCGGCAATCACGCCGAAATGCTGGAAATAAAGCAGGCTTCTCCTGAGGTGAAGACCCGAGGTCACGATTACCACGCGCGATGGATCGTGGCGGAGCATCGCGCTGCTGTTCCGGGCGTTCTCCCAGGTGTTGGCACTGGCGTCCTCCTGCTCGATGCGATCCCTCGGCACACCCAGACGGGCCAGCTCGCGCGCGTAGACGTTGGCCTCGCTGGTCTTACGGTTTCGTGAGGCACCTCCGCTCACGATCACCCTGCAGCTCTCGTGCTTCTGCTGGCAGAGCAGATAGCGCTGCGCCGTAACCAGTAATCGGCTGTACCCCGCCAGACCCGGGCTGGAGCCTTGGGCATGGTGCTCGATGCCACCGCCCAGCAGCACGATCGTTGTCTTAGGCCGATCTGCAGGTGTCGTGAATGCAGGGCCGGCCTGGGCGCGGTCGAGCATCCACTGCGTGATCGGGCCCGTTGCGCTGGACAAGGCCATCAGGGGCAGCACCGACAGGAGTGCCGCGGTGCGGAATCGGCGTGTGGCGATCAGTGCAGCACATGCCAGCAGAAAAGGAAGGGTAAACGCCAGCACAGTGCACCTCAGGAAAGTTTGAATGAATTCCGATGGCGCGGAGCCTTCGTTGTGTGGATGCTGGATGCCATGGATCTGAAGCGACTGTCACCCTTCGCAAGAGCGGGCGTCATTCTCGGCGGCGTATTGCTTGGATTAGGGCTGGGATACGTGTTTTCCGAACGGTTTCCGGGTCTTTTCGCTCTCATTCATGAGCGGATGCAGTAGCGAATCGGGCAGATGCGTTGTCGCGAATGACCCTGCACGAAATCGTGTCTGGCCGGGAGCGACACGCACGAACAGGTCGCATGCGACATATGGCGGAGACAGATGCACGCAATCGATCGACGTGGCATGGCGGGAACGCAGGCGGCAGGCACCGATCGCCCTGAGCTTGGCGAGCATTCAATGCTGAAGGTGATTGCTGCGGTGTCACCATGCGAGCTGCCGTCCTTTGTCGCTGCGTTGGACGAAGCGATTGCACGGTGGACGGCCGAGTCTGCGTGTACGCCCTGCAGCGATCTGGATGCAGAACTGGCGCGCCTGCACGCGCTCAAGAGCATCACGTCGGCGCTGGGCAGCAGGATGATCGCCAGCGCGTGCGACGACCTGGGTGAGTGCCTTCGATCGGGCGCGGCGACAGACCACATACGACGCCGCTCCCAAGCCGTGGCGGTAGCTGCGCAGCGCCTTCTGCAACGTTCCATCGTTTCTCACAGGTGAAGGAATCCGGCCATGCCCCATGCACCCTCTGGTCTGCTCGATGCTGGCCCCGATGCACTGCTTCAGGCGGCCCGCTCACTGGAAATGAAACGACTTGCGCTGTTGCTGTCCTGGCTGCAGGAACCACGTGCCAGCCTGTCAAGGGTGGTATTGCAGGCACTGACCGTGCTGTGGTGCTGGCTCTGGATGGATGGACCACAATCCGTGCTGGCCAACGAGGCGGCGAAGGTGCTGCCTGCGTCGATTGCGCTGCTTGTTGCGTCCATGGCATGGGCCGCATGGGTGAATCTCCATAAGGATCGCGGTGTGGCATGGCGCGACGCGGTGGGCCTGTTCCTCAGCCTGGTGATGGTGACGGTGCAGGTTGATGCAGCCTTCATTCTTCTGATGACGCTCAATGCAACGCTGCCTTTCCTGGTGATCGCCGCGACGGCTGTCTACGGGCGGAGGGCGATCGCACCGGCCATCGCCGCAACGGCGCTGGGCCTGCTGTGGGCCGCGCCGGAGGGCTACTGGATCTCGCGACCTGCCTACCTCGCCTATGCCCTGGCGCTGACGATCCTGCTGCCGGCCGTGGTTGCCTCCATGGTTGCGGCCATGCGCGATATCGCGCTCCGTGCCGTCGCGTCGCGCGAGGCCCAGGGGCGGTTCATCGGAACGATGAGCCATGAGCTGAGGACGCCGTTGAACGCCATCATCAATGGCATCCAGTTGCTGGACATGGACGCCGCGACGTCGACGCAGCGCAGTTCGTTTGCGATGGTGGCCCGCCAGGCAAGAGCGCTGCGGCATCGCATTGATGATGTCCTCGATGTGGCCAGCATCGAGGGTGGAACGCTGCGGCTTCGTCCTCAACCCTGTTCATTGGCGTCCGCGCTCGATGCGATGCAGGAAAGCTGCGCACCGGCTGCTGCGGAGAAAGGTGTACTGCTGACGGTGCAGGACTGCGATCCCGCAGTGTGGATGCTGGTTGACGCAGGCCGGGTCGAACAGGTGATCAGCAATCTTGTCTGCAACGGGATCAAGTTCAGCCCGGTGGGGGGCGAGACCCGCGTGTCCATTGACGCCTCCCGCATCGGCGAGCAATGGCAGGTGCGGGTAACCGTTTCCGATTCCGGGTGCGGTATCGACGAGAGCGACCAGGAGGCGATCTTCTCCCCCTTCGTCCAGGTGAGCGAGGGTGATGCCCGTTGCGAGCAGGGGGTTGGGCTTGGGCTCTACATCGTGCGACTGATTTCCGATGCCATGGGCGCGACGATCGAGGTGGGCCGCAGCACGTGGGGTGGCGCCTCGTTCCAGTGGTGTTTCACCGCTCCTGCCGTGATCGGCGACGCAGCATCACCTTCGCTTGAGGCGGTGTTCAATGCACATGCGGCGTCGGTAGGATCCCTGCATTGCCTGCTGTTCGAGGATGTGGAAACCAACCGGCAGGTGGTCGAGCGGCTGATGGAATGTGCAGGGCATCGACTGAGTTGCCGGCACGACGGGCGTGATGCGCTGGCTGCGGTGGCGTCGTTTGCGCCGGACGTGGTGCTGCTGGACCTTCATATGCCGGGTTGCAGCGGTTGGGACGTACTTGAAGCGATCGGCTCCAGAACGGAAGGTCCGCCCATCCTGGTGATGAGTGCGGACACGCGTCTGCAGGTCATCGAGAGGGCGCGTTCAATGGGCGCTGCCGGCTTCCTGTGCAAACCGTTGGATGTGCACGAGGTGCTGCGGATGCTGCACGAGGTGGCGCCCCGGGGATCCAGTCTGTAGAGCCGAGCCATGCTCGGCTCCAGGGAGACGGCAGCCGAGCGTGGGCTCGGCTCTACAACAACAGGGCCTCAATCCCAGGCCGGCGCAATGCCTTCCGGATTGGCCAGGCGGTGCCCCCGATCCAGTTTGGCGATCTGCGCCATGTCCTCGTCGGTCAGCCGGATCGCGGCCGCTTCCAGGTTGCCCGAGAGATTCTCGCGCTTGGTCGACGACGGGATCACCGAGAAACCCTGCTGCAGCGCCCACGCCAGTGCGATCTGCGCCGGGGTGGCCTGGTGACGGCCGGCAATGGCCTGGATCACCGGGTCCTTGATCACCTCGCCATAGGCCAGGCTCATGTAGGCGGTGATGTGGATGCCGTTGTCCTGCAGGAACTTCACCAGCAGGCGGTTCTGCAGGTACGGATGGATCTCGATCTGGTTGGTGGCGATGGCGTCGGCACCGAGGATGCCGATCGCCTTGCGGGTCTGCGCGATGGTGAAGTTGGAGATGCCGATCGCCTTCGTCAGCCCCAGTGCCTTGGCCTCGGCCAGTGCGGTCAGGTACTCCTCCATCGGCACGTCGACCTTGTCGTTCGGCGACGGCCAGTGGATCAGTGCCAGGTCGACGTGGTCGGTGCGCAGCTTCTCCAGACTGGTACGCAGGCTGGCCAGCAGCGCTTCGCGCTTGAACTCGGAGATCCACACCTTGGTGGTGAGGTACAGGTCATCACGCGGCACGCCGGACTCGGCGATGGCCTGGCCGACTTCGGCTTCGTTGCCATAGATCTGCGCGGTATCAACGGCGCGGTAGCCGACGTCCAGTGCATTGCGCACCGTGTCGATCACGGTCTGGTCCTTCAGGCGGAAGGTACCAAGGCCAAAAGCGGGAACGGTCATGGGAAGCTCCAAGGGGGAGGGAGTCGCAAAGGAAAGAGGGTAGGACAGGTGCCGTATGCATGCCGGCAACGCTGCATTGCATGAATCAATGCGCGGCCACGGCGATGCCATCGGCGCGGTCATCGATGCCGTCGCGGCGGTCCAGGCGGCCGCTGAGCACGGTCAGCGCATACGCGCCCAGCACCACCAGCGCGCCCAGCCACGGCGTGTGCATCAGGCCGATGTTTTCCACCACCAGGCCGCCGAGCGAGGCGCCCAGCGCGATGCCGATGTTGAAGGCGGCGATGTTCAGCCCCGAGGCTACATCAGTGGCCTGCGGCGCATAGCGCTGCGCCTGCTTGACCACATACACCTGCAGGCCGGGTACGTTGCCGAAGGCCACCGCACCCAGTGCCAGCACCGTCAGCAGCATCAACCAGGTGTTGTAGGCGGTGAAGGTGAGCACGAACAGCACGACGGCCAGCAGGGCGAAGATGCGCTTCAGCGCGGGCACCGGGCCCATGCGGTCGGCCATGCGCCCGCCCCACAGGTTGCCGATCGCCACCGACACGCCGTACACAAGCAGCACCAGGCTGACCGCATTGGCGGAGAAACCGGTGACGTCCTGCAGGATCGGCGCCAGATAGGTGAAGGCCAGGAAGGTGCCGCCGTAGCCAAGTGCGGTCATCGCATAGACCAGCAGCAGGCGGGGTTGGGCCAGCACAGCCAGCTGCTGGCGGAAACTGGCGGGCGCACTCTGCGGCACGCTGCGCGGCACGAACAGCAGCGCGCCGAGCAGGGCGATCACGCCGAGGCCGGCTACCGCCAGGAAGGTGGCACGCCAGCCCAGGTGCTGGCCGATGAAAGTGCCCAGCGGCACACCGGTCACCAGCGCCACGGTCAGGCCGGTGAACATGATGGCGATGGCACTGGCGGCCTTCTCCTTCGGCACCACCGCGGTGGCGATGATCGAACCGATCGAGAAGAACACGCCGTGGGCCAAGCCGGTGAGGATGCGGGCGATGATCAGCGAGGTATAGCCCGGCGCCAGGAAGGCGATGACGTTTCCAAGCGTGAACAGCACCATCAGCGCCACCAGCAGGGTCTTGCGCGGCACGCGGCCGGTGAGCGCGGTCAGCACCGGCGCACCGATGGCCACCCCGAGGGCATACAGCGAGACCAGCAGGCCTGCGGAGGGCAGGCTGACCTGCAGATCGGCGGCAATCGTGGGAATCAGGCCGACGATGACGAACTCGGTGGTGCCGATGGCGAAGGCACCGAGGGTCAACGCCAGCAGGGCGAGGGGAATGCCACGGATCATGGCCGGCTCCGGAGGGAAGGAAGGCGCGCAGTGTGCGCGGCGCACCTTTGCCGAAAAACCGGTCTTCACGCCAATCACTATTGCCGTTCAGTCAATAATGGCGGGATGAAGACCACTCTCGACGAAATGCAGGCCTTCCTCGCGGTGATCGACAGCGGGTCGATCAGTGCCGCTGCCGAGCAGCTGGGGCAGACGCCCTCGGGCGTGAGCCGTGCGCTGGGGCGGCTGGAGGACAAGCTGGGGATCACCCTGCTGACCCGCACCACCCGCCGCCTGCACCTGACTGCCGAGGGCGAGGTGTTCCTGCGCCATGCACGGGCGATCATCGATGCGGTGGAATCGGCCGAGGAACAGATGGCGGCGCGCCGCGAGCGTCCGGCAGGGCGCCTGCGCGTGGATGCGGCGATGCCGTTCGTGCTGCACGTGATCGCGCCGCTGGTGAGCGGCTATCGTGCGCGCTACCCGGAAGTGCAGCTGGAGTTGAACAGCTCCGACCGCTACATCGACCTGCTGGAGCGGCGCACCGATCTGGCGATCCGGATCGGGCCACTGGCCGACTCCACGTTGCATGCGCGGCCGCTGGGGCGGTGCCAGCTGCGGCTGGTGGCCAGCCCGGCCTACCTGGCTGCACACGGCGAACCGGCCAGCGTCGCCGCGCTGGGCCAGCACACGCTGCTCAGCTTCAACGAGCCGGAGTCACTCAACCGCTGGCCGTTGCCGGGCGATTCCGATGGCCTGCTGCGGGTGCATCCGGATATCGCGGTGTCCAGTGGCGAGACACTGCGCCGCCTGGCGGTGGAAGGTGTCGGCATCACCTGCCTGTCCGACTTCGTCACCGATCGCGACCGCGCTGCTGGCACGCTGGTGCCGGTGCTGGCGGCGCAGACGCTGGATGTGTACCAGCCGATCCACGCGGTGTATTACCGCAACACGGCGGTGTCGGCGCGGATCAGCTCGTTCCTGGATTACCTGGGTGAAGCGATGGCGCAGAGCGGTTACCTGCGCTGATCGGATTCGGGTGGGTGCGGACCGTTGGTCCGCACTGCTCCTGCCATCGCCCGACCAACGGTCGGGCGCTACCCATCTGACGCTGGCCGGCAACCGGACCAATCAGGCCGCGCGCGCCAACCCGCCCTTCGCATCCGCCGTGGTCGACAGATCGAACACATCCACCGCCTCGATCAACCGGTTCGCCTGCTGTTCCAGGCTGCGTGCCGCGGCGCTGGCTTCCTCCACCAGCGCGGCATTCTGCTGGGTGGTGCCGTCCATCTGGATCACGGTCTGGCTGACCTGCTCGATGCCCGCGCTCTGTTCCTGCGAGGCGGCGGAAATCTCGGCCATGATGTCGGTCACGCGCTGCACCGAGGCCACGATCTCGGCCATGGTGTCACCGGCCTCACGCACGCGCTGCGCGCCGTGGCCGACCTGTTCCACAGAGGCTTCGATCAGTGCCTTGATCTCCTTGGCGGCACCGGCCGAGCGTTGTGCTAGCGTGCGCACTTCGCTGGCCACCACGGCGAAGCCGCGACCCTGCTCACCGGCGCGTGCCGCTTCAACCGCTGCGTTCAGCGCCAGGATGTTGGTCTGGAACGCGATGCCATCGATCACGCTGATGATCTCGGCGATCTGCCGCGACGAGGTCTCGATCGCGCCCATTGTTGCCACCACCTGGCCGACCACGCTGCCGCCCTGCGAGGCGACCGTGTGCGCGCCGATGGCCAGCTGGTTGGCCTGGCGCGCGTGTTCGGCGTTCTGGCGCACGGTGGAGGTCAGCTCCTCCATCGAGGCAGCGGTTTCTTCCAGATTCGCCGCCTGCTGTTCGGTACGGCGCGACAGGTCGTTGTTGCCGGCGGCGATTTCCGCCGCCGCCGTGTGGATGTTGCCGGAGGCGTGCTTGATGTCGGTGACGATGGTCGCCAGCTGCGCGGCGGTGGTGTTGGCGTCACCGGCGATACGCGCGAACACGCCCTGGAAATCACCGTGCATGCGCGCGCCGAGACGGCCATCGGCAATCGCACGCAACATGCTGGAGACCTCGCCCAGGTTCAGTTCAGTGGTCTGCATCAGGCGGTTCAAACCGTCGACCATCGCGCGGAAATCATGCTCGAAACGTGCGCTGTCGCCGCGCTGGCTGAAGTCACCGGCGGCCGCCGCTTCGGCCAGGCGGCGGATCTCGCCGTTGATCACACCGAGATTGGCCTTGGCCGTATCCAATGCGTTGGTGATCACGGCCTTCTCGCCGGGCAGGCGTTCCATGTCCTGGCTGAGGTCGCCGACGGCATAGCGGCCCATGATCGCGATCGCGCGCAGCTTCACCTGGATGTGCGCATCGACCAGCGCGTTGCTGTCGGCCACCATCGTGCCGAACGCGCCGGGGAAGGCACTGGCATCCATGCGGTGGCTGATGCTGCCGGCGTCATGCGCCTGCGCCATCGTTGCCTGTGCGTCCAGTACGCCGCGCAGCGTGGACTGCACGGCCTGCATGGCCTGCGCGAGGCGGCCAATTTCGTCGCGGCTGCGCACCTGCACCACGTGTTGCAGGTCGCCGGCAGCCACTGCACGTGCAGCGGCTTCCACCGCCAGTACCGGCTGCACCACCGCGCGCCGCAGCCACCAGGCCAGGCCCATCAACAGCAGCACGGCAGCCAGCACGGTCAGCGCTGCACACAGCAGCAGGGTCTGGCGTGCCTGCTGAGAACGCGCGGCCACCGCTGCTTCGGCCACCTGGGTGGCGTGCGCGCTCAACGCATCCAGCGCGCTCGCCACGGGGCGATCCTTGCCGCGCACGAGGTTGTCGCCGGCGGCGGGGTCGTAGCCGGCCTCTGCAAATGCCTGCAGGGCAGCGTGATAGTCCTTCTGCAGCTGCGCATGCAGGCCGATGAAGGCCTGTGCCAGATCACGCGTGCGCGCGTCCGGGCTGGCCAGCAGGCCCTTGGCCAGCTGCTCGACCAGGCTGCCCTCGCTGTCGAAGGCATCCAGATGGCGCTGGCGCAGCGCATCGTCGCGGCCGCGCAGCAATACGTTCTTCCATTCCTGCACCTGGCCGCGGAACTCGCGTTGCAGGCGTTCTGCATCGCGGCTGTGCGCGACTTCGGGTGGAACCTCGGTGGACAGCTTCAACCAGGCGGAGGCCAGGCCCGCCAGTGCGCAGAGCAGGACCACGGCCAGACCAACGGAAACCGCGCCGAGCAGCTTGGACTGCAGGCGCGGAGCACGGACAGACGCTTTCATGGAAGGGACTCTCGGGAAGGGGCAATGCGGTATCGACCCGTGCCCTGCGCGCCTGAAGTGCGACAACGATCACATTCGCGTTCTGTTTAGAGATGTGAAGGAGATGTTTCACAGGACAAATGTGTCCATATGGAACGAATACGGACTCTCGACAGGTGGTTTAAATGTAACTATTGTTGTTACATGAAATCAGCAAACCCGCTTTCCGACGCCCTGCACGTGATGGCGCATCTGGTGGGCCACGCTGCCCCGCGTACGTCCGAGCAGCTGGCGTCGTGCCTGCCGACGCATCCGGTGGTGATCCGTCGCCTGCTGGCACAGCTGCACAAGGCCGGCCTGGTGCGCAGCACCCGCGGCCACGGCGGCGGCAGCCTGCTGGCACGCGATGCCGCAACGATCACCCTGCATGACATCTATCTGGCCGTGGGCGCACCACCGCTGGTGCAGGTCGGCGCCCGCGATTCCGGCGGCGGCTGCCCGATCCAGCAGCTGGTCAACAGCGCCCTGCTCGAAGGGGCGCGCGAAGCACAGCGCCTTCTCGAACAGCGGCTGCAGGCGACCACGCTGGACCAGCTCGGCGCCGACTTCGCCCGTCATCTCGCCCATCACCGCTCCCTGGAAGGTCACCATGAATCCTGATGTGCTCATCGTCGGCGGCAGCTATGCCGGCATCGCCGCCGCCTTGATCCTGGCGCGCGCCCGTCGGCCGGTCACGATCATCGATGCCGGTTCGCCGCGCAACCGTTTCGCCGGCCATTCGCACGGCGTGCTGGGGCTGGATGGCATCAGCGGGGCCGAGCTGCTGAAGACCGCGCGACAGCAGCTGCTGGACTATCCCACAGTGCGTTGGTTGCATGCCGAAGCCGTGCAGGCTGCCGCCCGCGCCGAAGGCGTGGAAGTGCATACCGCCGATGGCCAGGTCCTGGCCGCGCGCAAGCTGCTGCTGGCCAGCGGTATTGCCGACCAGTTGCCGGCGTTGCCGGGCCTGGCCGAGCGCTGGGGCAGCACCGTGCTGCATTGCCCGTACTGCCATGGCTATGAAGTGGGTGGTGGTGCCATCGGCCTGCTCGGCGGCCATCCGATGTCCGCCAGCAAGGCGCCGCTGTTCGCCGACTGGGGCAATGTCACGTTCTTCAGCCAGGGCCTGCCGATCACCGATGAGGAACGGGCCGCCATGCAGCAGCGCGGCGTGCAG
Source organism: Stenotrophomonas sp. GD03877 (assembly GCF_029840555.1). NCBI lineage: Bacteria > Pseudomonadati > Pseudomonadota > Gammaproteobacteria > Lysobacterales > Lysobacteraceae > Stenotrophomonas > Stenotrophomonas sp. GD03877. The sequence goes on from NZ_JAOCCT010000006.1 coordinate 168,005, forward strand.
ATCGAGATGTCACCCGTGCTGGGCGTGCAGGGCGACCAGCCGACCTGGCTGGAAGTGGAGCTGGCCGACGGCCGCCGCATCGCCCAGCGTGCGTTGTTCGTGCCGGCCACCCAGGCGATGGCCACGCCTTTGGTACAGCAACTGGGCTGCACATTGGTCGAGAGCCCGCTGGGCGTGCTGATCGAGGTTGACATGATGAAGCAGACCTCGGTGCCGAACGTGTATGCCGCGGGCGATGCAACCACGGTTGGCAACATCACGCTGGCCGCTGCCGAGGGCGTGCGCGCGGGCATTGGCGTGCATCATGCGCTGGTGGCCGAGGACAGCGTGCCGCGCTGACCACCTGCTCTGGTAGATGCCGACCTTGGTCGGCACCGTTCCATTACCCCTTCACGCACAGCACCTGCCGCAAGGTGTGCACCACGTCCACCAGGTCCAGCTGGGCGGCCATGACATCATCGATCGACTTGTACGCCGCCGGTGACTCGTCCAGCACGCCGCTGTCCTTGCGGCACTCAACGTGTGCGGTGGCCTCGCGATGCTGTGCCAGCGTGATCTGCTGGCGTGCGGCACCGCGGCTCATCACCCGGCCGGCACCGTGGCTGCAGCTGTGGAAGCTGTCCGCGTTGCCTTTGCCGCGCACGATGTAGCTGCGCGTGCCCATGCTGCCGGGAATGATGCCCAGTTCGCCCTCGCGCGCGCTGACGGCGCCCTTGCGTGTCACCAGCAGCTCCTGGCCGTGATGCGTTTCCCTCTGCACGTAGTTGTGGTGGCAGTTCACCGCCATCGCGGCCAGCTGGAACTTCGGCAAGCGGTGGCGCATCTCGGCCAGCACCCGCGACATCATCGCCTCGCGGTTCTGCCGCGCGTAGTCCTGCGCCCACGACACCGCCTCAACGTAGTCGTCGAACAGCGGCTCGCCTTCCATAAAGAACGCCAGGTCCTTGTCCGGGAGGTGGAAGCCGAGCACGCGGCGGGCCAGTTCCTCGCGCGCCTTCTCGATGAAGTAGGTGCCGATCAGGTTGCCGGTGCCGCGCGAGCCGCTGTGCAGCATCACCCACACCGTATCCGTCTCGTCCAGGCACAGTTCGATGAAGTGGTTGCCGCCGCCCAGCGTACCCAGCTGGCGGTCCAGCTTGTCGGTGCGGATCCGGCGGTGCTTGTCCTTGATCTTCTCCAGGCCGTCGGCCAGCCCCGACTGCACCAACCGGGTGTGGATGCTGTCGGGCATGCGGTGATGCTCACCGCCGCGCCCATTGCCGACCGGGATGCTGCGCTCGATGCTGTTGCGCAGTTGCCGCAGGTCATCGGGCAGGTTGTTGGCGCGCAGCGTGGTACGCACCGCCGCCATGCCGCAGCCGATGTCGACACCGACCGCGGCCGGAATGATCGCGCCACGGGTCGGAATCACCGAGCCCACGGTCGCGCCCTTGCCCAGGTGCACGTCCGGCATCACCGCCACCCACGGCCCTACGAACGGGATCGCGGCGATGTTGCGCAGCTGCTCGTGGGCCTGTGCTTCCAGCGGCACGCCGTTGACCCAGCCCTTGATCGGCGTGGTGCCCTCGGCGTGCAGCCATTGATAGTTGTGTTGCGTGTCCATTGTCTTGTTGAAGTCCTTGATGGGCCGGCGGCGCGTCCCTGCGCCGCCGCGACCCCCTACCTGATCGTCACCAGCTGCTTCAGCACGCCATCCAGGCCGCCGAACACGGTGAGCGTGTCGATCTTCTCGGTGATCTTCTCCAGCGCCTCCAGCTCCTTCAAGCGCATCAGCACCGGGTTGTCCTCGATCAGCTTTGCGGTGTTGAGCTGCGAACGCGTGGCGTTGGCCTCCTCGCGGCGACGGATCACGCTGGCCTGGGCCTGCTTCTCGGCCAGCACCACGCCGTTGAGGATCTCCTTCATCTCGCCCGGCAGGATCACGTCCTTGATGCCCACGCCGAGCAGGCGCACACCGTGGCCCTCGATCGCGGCCTGCACATGGGCGGCGATCTCGCCGTCCAGCGCCGCCTTGTCACCGAGCAGCTCGTCCAGGCTGCGTGCGGCGATCGCCTGGCGCAGGCCGAACTGCAGCTGCCGATAGATGAACTCATCGGCATTGCTGAGCGTGCGGTGTGCACGCACCGGGTCGACCACCTGCACGGTCGCGGCCAGGTTCACCCGCAGGGTCACCTTGTCGCGGCTGAGCAGCTCCTGGCCGGACACGTCCAGTGAACGTGCACGCAGTTCCACACGCTCCACCGACACGTTGCCGTTGAAGTTCCAGAACGCGTGCAGACCGGCATCCAGCGTCTGCCGCAGCGTGCCATCGATGAACAGCAGGCCGACCGACTCGCTCGGCACGGTGCTGATCACCGCGACACGCGGCAGCACGCCCAGCTGCCCCAGGCGCTGCTGCACGTCCAGCGGGATGCGCGGCTCGTCACCCAGCGCCATCACGCGGGCCTGGGTGTCGACCGAACCGCGCCAGTACAGACGGCGGCTGCCCGGCGGCAGGACCTCGTCGATGCGGCCGTTGCGCAGCAACAGGCCGACCTCGCCGGCGCCGACGTTGGCCAGTACGAAGTGCGTATCCAGCTGTGCGCCCAGCGCTTCGATCAGGCTGTCCTGGTCGCTGCCGGTGTAGGCCGCGCCCTTCGATGCGTTGTGGATGTCCACGTGCGGCCGGCCGCCGAACGGCGACAGGCGGTGCACGCCCGGCAGCAGGATCTGCTGGAAACGACGGTTGCGATACACCAGGCCGCGCTCGCCGTCGCCGATCACGACCTTGATGGTCCAGAACATGGGAGTCTCTCCTTGTATGGCTCTGGTGGTTCGACCCGATGCGGATGAATCACCATGGCCCGGGTCGATCAGGTCGTGGCGAGGCCGCCTGCACACCACGTGCAGGCAGCGGAAGAGGGCGGCCATCGGCCGACGGTCCGCGCGCGGAGCCTTCGGTGCGTCATCACCCTTGCGGCCATCGCTGCCGGCAGACAGCACCGGAGCAGAGTGGGGCAGGTAGTGGTGACAGGCCGAGGCCCGGCGTGCGGTCCGTTGCCTTCCACGTTCCTGCCCGAAGGCAATGACGGTGGACGGCGACGATGGCCGCTGGGGCTTGCGCCCCGGGTGTTGCTTCAAGTCATGACGTGACAGGTCATGTGGTTGGAGTGGGAATCGAACCCACGACAGACGGATTACGGATCCGTTGCTCTGACCAAGCTGAGCTATCCAGTTGGGGACCGCGCGGAATCGAACCGCGTGCCGGCGAACCGGCGCCTGCCTCCAGCAGGCGATCCAGGCGATGGCATGTCCGCGACCTCCGGCATACGCCACGGCAATGCCGCGCGCACCAGCCCGTGGTTGAAACGGGACCGTTGGTAGTCGAGGGTGCAGGCCACCGACATTATCGCGAGCGATAATGTTTGGGTGCGATGCAGATAATGTCCAGGTGTTGCCATGCACGCGGAGAAAATCCTCCGGTGCGGCGAAGAAACCTGGGTCAGTGAGCGGCGGGTTGCCGCGCGGGGTGCAGTTCTGGCATCGCGGGTCCTTGTGCCGACGCAAACGAAAACGCCCCCGGGACGTGCGTTCCGAGGGCGTCGTCAGGCCTCGGAGATCGGGGTGGCCGATCTCCGCAGGGCGGGTATCAGGCCGTTGTCAGCTGGTCTTCCTTGCCGAACGCGCGCGCCAGCCCGTCCATGCGCAGGCATGGCAGCAGTTTGGCGGTGGCGACGGAATGCGCGTTCAAGGGAGTTTTCCAGTGGTTGTTGAAACGAGGTGCGCACGATAAACCACGATTTAGTCGCGCGCAACCATTTTGTTCAATTATCTTCTTCGCTGTTGTGCAATGCCGGCCAGCGGCCGGCACTACAACTCAGGCTTCCGCGCTGGCGGCATCCAGCTGCGCGACGTCCTGCACGCTCAACGACAGGTTGGCCGCTGCCAGCAGATCGTGCAGCTGTTCGACGCTGGTGGCGCTGACGATCGGTGCGGTGATCGACGGCCGCGCGATCTGCCATGCCAGTGCGATCTGTGCGGCGCTGGCGCCGTGCTTGCTGGCCACGTCATCCAGCGCCTGCAGGATGCGCAGGCCGCGCGGGTTCAGATAGCGCTTCACCACCGTCTCGCCACGCGCTGGGCTCTTGGCTGCATCGGCCGGCGTGCGGTACTTGCCGCTGAGGAAGCCACTGGCCAGGGCGTAGTAACCGATCACGCCGATCTGTTCGCGTTGCACCAGCGGTTCCAGTTCCTTCTCGTAGCCGGCGCGGTCATACAGGTTGTACTCCGGCTGCAGGGTTTCGTAACGCGGCAGCTTGTAGTCGGTGGAGACCTTCAGCGCGTCGGCAAGGCGCGTGGCGCTGTAGTTGGAGGCGCCGATGGCGCGCACCTTGCCGGCTTCGATCAGGCGGCCGAACGCAGCCAGCGTGGCTTCCAGCGGCGTCGACTCGTCATCCTCGTGGGCCTGGTAAAGATCGATGACGTCGGTCTGCAGCCGGCGCAGCGAATCCTCGACCGCCGCATTGATGTTGTCCGGGGTCAGGCCGGGGCGTTCGGCCCACTTGGCCACCTTGGTCGCCAGCACCACCTTGTCGCGCTTGCCGCTGCGCGCGAACCACTTGCCGATCAGCGTTTCCGATTCGCCGCCGGCATTGCCCGGCACCCAGGCCGAGTACACATCGGCGGTGTCGACCAGATTGAAACCGGCGTCGACGAAGGCATCGAGCAGGGCGAAGCTGGCCTTTTCATCGGCGCTCCAGCCGAACACGTTGCCACCGAAGGCGAGCGGACGTACATGCAGGCCGGAACGGCCCAGTTCGCGGGTTGCCGTCATGGGCACGGACTCCTTGGGGGAAGTGCTCCAGAATAGAACGCGATGTGTGACCGTGCTGCGGCGACGACCACAAAACAGTGTTCCGCGGCGCGCACGCAGCTAACGTTTTGTGAACACCTGGGACGCTGCGACTGCTAGTCTCGCCGCATCTTCCGCTGGAGTCGTCCCGATGATGCCTGCTTCGTCCCTGCGTGGTTGCCGACTGCTGCTTGCGTCGGCCCTGCTTGCTGCTGTTCCTGCGTTCGCCGCACCGGCCACGGTAGCGCCGGCGAAGATCCAGGTCTCGCCGGCCATCGACGCGGCGGTGAAGGCGCCCACCCGCGATGCCAACAACGTCAAGCGCGATGGCTTCCGTCATCCGGCGCAGACGCTGTCGTTCTTCAGGGTGGCTCCGGAAAAGACCGTCATCGAGATCACCCCCGGCAACGGCTGGTACTCGGAGATCCTGGCGCCGCTGCTGCATGACAAGGGCCAATACGTCGCCGCCGTGGTCGATCCGATGGCCGTGCCCGAAGGCCGCGGCCGTGACTACCAGCAGCGCAGCCGCGACAGCCTGGAAAAGAAGTACGCCGGCGCACCGGCGCAGTTCGGCAAGACTGCCGTGGTCGCCTACGATCCGGCCAAGCCGGTGTTCGGCCCGGCCAATTCTGCCGACGTGGTGCTGACCTTCCGCAACGTGCACAACTGGCGCAAGGCCGGCCAGGCGCAGGGCATGTTCCAGGGCTTCTTCAACGTGCTCAAGCCGGGCGGCGTGCTCGGCGTGGTCGAGCATCGCGCCAGGACCGATGTGGCCGACGACGATGACACCGGCTATGTCGGCCAGCAGCAGGTGATCGCGATGGCCGAGGCGGCTGGTTTCAAGCTGGATGCGCGCAGCGAGGTCAACGCCAACCCGCGCGACACCAAGGACCACCCGAACGGCGTGTGGACGCTGCCGCCGACCAACCAGCACGACAAGGCCGACGACGCGAAGTACCAGGCGATCGGCGAGAGCGATCGCATGACCCTGCGCTTCATCAAGCCGTAAATCGGCAGGGCCGGGCCACGCCCGGCGAGCGCAGCGGCGTGGCAATCGACGTAATGTGCATCCGCCGGGCATGGCCCGGCGCTACCATCCATGGAGTGGACTGTTGAAGAAGGTGTTCTACATCGCCGTGGCCGTGCTGGTGCTGGCGCGGCTGATTGATTTCGTGTTCTACGGTGGCCATGCCTACGACCTGGTGGCGACGGTGGGGTTTGCCGTGCTGTTCGCCGGTGCGCTGCTGGAGGAACGCGCGCGTGCCATGAATCCGCCACCGGTCCGCCTGCGGCGCCGGGCCAATGTCATCGCGGCGTGCGGCATCGCGCTGGTGCTGGGCTCGTTCCTGCTGGAGTGGAAGGTCTTCGGCTGATCCCGCCGCAGCCTCGGCCAAAGCGGTGCCCGGCGAGCGAGCAGCGCGGCGTGGGACAATGCGCCATCTGCCACCCGCCGTGCCCGCAATGCTGATTGCCTTCAACAAGCCCTTCAACGTGCTCTGCCAGTTCACCGACCGCAGCGTGCCGCCGCGGCCGACCTTGGCCGGGTTTGGCCTGCCGCCGCGTGTGTACGCCGCCGGCCGGCTCGACCATGACAGCGAGGGCCTGCTGCTGCTGACCGACAACGGTACGCTGGCGCACAAGCTGACCGACCCCAGACACAAGGCCGACAAGACCTACTGGGTGCAGGTGGAAGGCACCCCCAGCGACGAGCAGCTGCAGCGGCTGCGCGACGGCGTTGAGCTGAACGACGGGCCGACCCTGCCGGCGAAGATCGAGCGCCTCGATCCGGCGCCGTCGCTGTGGACGCGCGATCCGCCGGTACGTTTCCGCAAGACCGTGCCCGATGCCTGGCTGGCGATCACGATCCGCGAGGGCCGCAACCGCCAGGTGCGGCGGATGACCGCGGCGGTGAACCTGCCGACGCTGCGGCTGGTCCGCGTGTCGATGGGACCCTACCGGCTGGACGACCTGCAGCCGGGCCAGTGGCGGCAGATCGGTTGAAATGAAAAGGCCGGAGCCCTTCCTGCGGAAGGACCCCGGCCCTGGCAGCGGCCGACGATCTCAGGCGTCGCTGCCGATATCGCTGTGCTCATCCACCACGGTGTCGTTGCGGCGGTCACGCGCATTGATGCGCTGCGCCTGCCCATTCACCACGTGGCCATTGGCGGCCTTCTTCTTCTGCTGCTTGCGGTACAGCGCATAGCCGAGCAGGCCCACACCGACCGCAGCTGCGGCCACGGCTACTGCCGGATTGCGGCGCACGAACTTGGTCGCGGCCTTGCCGCCGGTCTTCACTGCGCCGATGGCGGCGCCGGTCTTGATCCAGTCCGCATTGCGCAGGCTGCCACCGGCGCTCTTCAGGCCATCGCCGGCGGTGTGGGCCAGCTCCAGGGCGCGCTCCAGAGCGCGGTCGGTGATTACGGTCAGCTTGCTCATGCGGGGGTCCTTTGCCTCGGGTCGAAGTCCAGTGTCGCGTGTTGCCCGTAAACGGTATGTCAGTCGAGGCCGCACGTGGCGTGACTTTACCGCAGCCATTCAGGATCAGGCAGGGTCCGCAACCGGTCGTGCCGGCAGGGCCGGTCAGGTCCCGCGTGGCTTGGCCCGGTGCGTGGCCGTGGCCGTCCACGGGTCATCCGGCCACGGATGGCGCGGGTAGCGGCCCTTCATTTCCTTTTTCACTTCGGCGTAGGTGTTTTCCCAGAAGTTGCGCAGGTCCTGGGTGACCTGCAGCGGCCGGCCACCGGGCGACAGCAGGTGCAGGGTCAGCCGCACGCGCCCATCGGCGATGCCCGGCGTATCAGCCAGGCCGAACAGTTCCTGCAGCTTCACCGCCAGCACCGGTGGCAACGGCTCGCCACTTTCGCTGTCCAACGCGTAGGTGATCGGTCGTTCCAAGCCTGAAGGTACGGTGATGCGGGTCGGCGCATGGCGCTCGACCAGCTGCCGCTGCGACCACTCCAGCGGCGACTTCAGCGCCTCGCCGAAGCTGGACTCGTCCAGCGCATCCAGACGGCTCTTGCCGGCGAACGCGGGCTGCAGCCACTGCGCACGGTTGGCCAGCAGGGCCGCGTCGCTGCAGTCGGGCAGATCCAACTCCGGCATCCAGCGCCGCAGTGATTCCACCCGTGCCTGCCACTGGCGCAGGCCTTCGGTCCATGGCAGCGCCTGCAGGCCGAGCTCGGCCACCGCGTCGGTCAGCGCCTGCGCGGCGTGCTGCGGATCGACCCGGCCGGCCGAGCGGCTGTCCAGCACGATGCGGTCGAAACGGGTCTCGCGCAGCGCCACCAGGGCGCGGCGCTCGCTGTCCCAGCAGACCACATCTTCGGTGACGAAGCGCTCCGGCCACGCCTTGCGCAGCTGGCCTTCGTCCACCGGTGCGGCACGCAGCAGCAGCGCATCGCGTGCCTCAAAGCGAAGCTCGCTGGCCACCAGCCACGGTTCGCCACGCAGGTCGCTCAGTTCGTGCAGGCGCGCGCTGCGACCATTGGCCAGCAGGTAGCGCAATGGATCGCTGGGATTCTGGAAACCGATCCGATCGGGGAAGGCATGTGCGAGCAGGTCACCCAGTTCGTGGGCCTCGATGCTGGCGGGCGGCGCGGCATCACAGCGCAGGCGACGTCGCCACTGCTTGGCGGCCGCATCGATGGCGGCCAGACCGCTGCGGTTGGCGTCACCCGGTGCGCGGCCATTGCGGAACGCGGCCAGTGCGCGCCAGCGTGCCGCCAGCGCGTCACCGCCCTGGCGCAATGGGTCGCGCGCCTCCAGCAGGGCGGCCAGATCAGCGGCCAGCGCCTGCGCACGTGCATCGGGCGCCGCCAGCAGCATCGCCGCCATCCGCGGATGCGTGCCCAACGCCAGCACGCGCCGGCCAAGTGCGGTGATCGCACCGCTGCTGGACAGGGCGCCGAGCCGTTGCAGCAGTTCGCATGCCGCGCCCATCGGGCCGGCCGGCGGCGGGTCGAGGAAGCGCAGGTCGCTGCTGCCCCAGGCCGCCAGTTCCAGTGCCAGTCCTGCCAGTTCCACCTGGTCGATCTCGGCGCGGCGCTGCGGCTCCAACCGCTGCGACTGCGGCCACAACCGCCAGGCCACGCCCTCGGCCACGCGTCCGGCGCGTCCGGCGCGCTGGTCAGCCGACGCCTGCGCGATGGCCACCACGTCCAGCCGTGTAAAACCGCTGTTGGGGTCGTAGCGCGGTTCGCGTGCCTGGCCACTGTCGATCACCACGCGCACGCCGGGCAGGGTCACCGAGGATTCGGCGACATTGGTGGCCAGCACCACGCGGCGGCGACCATCGCTGGCCACCTGCAGCACGCGCGCCTGCTGCTCCACCGGCAGTTCACCGTGCAGGGCCAGCACTTCGACGTTGCCGTCCAGCGATTCCTGCAGCCCGGCCTGCACGCGCGCGATTTCGCGCTGGCCGGGCAGGAACACCAGCAGGTCACCGGGGTGTTCGGCCAAGGCCTGCTGCACCGCGCGCCGCACCTGCAGTTCCAGCGCCTCATCGCGGCGCGCCGGGAAATGGCTGATCGCGACCGGGTAGCTGCGGCCCTCGCTGCTCAGTCGCGGCGCATCGAGGAAGCGTGCCAGGCGCTCGCCATCCAGCGTGGCGGACATCACCACCAGACGCAGGTCATCGCGCAGCTGTGCCTGCACGTCCAGCGCCAGCGCCAGGCCGAGGTCACCGCTGAGATGGCGCTCGTGGAACTCGTCGAACAGGATCGCACCGACCTCTTCCAGCATCGGGTCGTCCTGCAGCATGCGGGTCAGGATGCCTTCGGTGACGACTTCAATGCGCGTGCGCGACGAAACCTTGTTCTCGAAGCGGATGCGGTAGCCGACGGTGCCACCCACCTCTTCACCGAGCTGCCGCGCCATGAACAGCGCGGCGCTGCGTGCGGCCACCCGGCGCGGCTCCAGCAGGATGATCTTGCGGCCCTGCAGCCACGGTGCATCCAGCAGTGCCAGCGGTACCTGGGTGGTCTTGCCGGCGCCGGGCGGGGCTTCCAGCACCAGCCGCGGCTGCGCGGCCAGGTGCTGCTGGATCTGTGGCAGCAGCGGGGAAATCGGGAAGAGCGGGGCGTTCATGTGCAAAGGATAAGGGGCCACGGCGGGCGCAGGTACAATGCGCGGGCACTTTTCCCCCGCGATGACCATGCACCTGATCGATATCGGCGCCAACCTGACCCACGATTCCTTCGACCGCGACCGTGACGCCGTGCTGGACCGCGCGCGCCAGGCCGGCGTGGTGCAGATGGTCATCACCGGCGCCAGCCGCGAGCACTCGCCGCTGGCCCTGCAGCTGGCGCAGCAGCACCCGGGCTTCCTGTACGCCACCGCCGGCGTGCACCCCCACCACGCGGTGGAATACACCGAGGAATGTGATGCCGAAATGCGCGCGCTGCATGCCCACCCCGAAGTGGTGGCGGTAGGCGAGTGCGGACTGGACTACTTCCGTGATTTCTCGCCGCGTCCGGCCCAGCACCGTGCCTTCGAGCGCCAGCTGCAGCTGGCGGCAGACAACGGCAAGCCCCTGTTCCTGCACCAGCGCGACGCACACGCCGATTTCATGGCGCAGATGAAGAACTTCGAAGGGCGCATCGGCCCGGCGGTGGTGCATTGCTTCACCGGCGAACGCGATGAGCTGTTCGACTACCTCGACCAGGACTGGTACATCGGCATCACCGGCTGGCTGTGTGACGAGCGCCGTGGCGCGCACCTGCGCGAACTGGTGAAGAACATCCCGGCCAACCGCCTGATGATCGAGACCGATGCACCGTACCTGCTGCCGCGCACGCTGAAGCCGATGCCGAAGGATCGCCGCAACGAGCCGATGTTCCTCTCGCACATCGTGGAAGAGCTGGCGCGCGACCGTGGCGAGGACGTGGCGGTGACGGCGGCCAATGCCACGGCGGCCACGCGCACGTTCTTCCGGCTGCCCGACGCGGGTTGATACGTAGAGCCGAGCCCATGCTCGGCTTATCGCGCGCAGCGCGACGGACACGTAGAGCAGCCGAGCATGGGCTCGGCTCTACAAAGCGCTGTCCGGTAGCGCCGGGCCATGCCCGGCGAGCGAAGCGGCCAGCGCCTGCAGTCCTTCCCGATACGTCGGAAACCGTGGTGCCCACCCCAGCGCCGCACGCGTGCCACGGCTGTCGATGTGCTTGTTGCTCTGGTAGAAGCGCTGCAGCGTCGGGCTCAGCGCTGGATCGTCCCAGGCCACGGCCGGCGGCATCGCAAACCCGCCCAGCTGCGCGGCGAGGGCCAGCACATCCTGTGGAGGTGCCGGCTCGTCGTCGCTGGGCAGGTACAGGCCTTGGTGGGTCGGTCGCTGCATCGCCGCGATGATCACTGCCGCAAGATCCTCTACGTGCAGGCGATTGAACACCAGGCCCGGCCGAATCACATGGCGGGCACGGCCTTCGGCCAACTGCAGCAGGGCATTGCGGCCTGGACCATACAGCCCCGGCAGGCGGAACACCGCCGAGGCGATACCACGTTCTTCTGCAAGTGCACGCCATTGCACTTCGGCACGCAGGCGCTGCACGCCGGCTGCTTCAGTGGTATCGGCTGCGCTGCGCTCGTCAACCCAACCGCCGGCCCGGTCGGCATACACCGACGTGGACGACAGATAGCCCACCCAGCGCAGTGCCGGGCTGGCCTGCAGTGCCGGCAGCAGCAGGCGCAGCGTCGGGTCGCCCTCGGCATCTGGCGGCACGCTGCACAGCACGGCCTCCGCCTGTGCAATCTCATCGAGCAGGGCTGACGACGGTGGCGCGTCGGCGCGCAGCTGATGCCGCAGCCGGCCATCGTCCGGTGCCGACGAGGGGTCGCGCACCGTCCCCGCAACCTGCACGCCCCGCGCCTGCAGCTGCGCAGCCAGCACGCACCCACTCCAGCCCATGCCAAGGATCAGCACCCGCGTAGGCAGCGCACTGGCCTGCAACGGGAGGCTCACGCGCCGCGCAGTGCCTGGTAGGCCTGCAGGCTGCTGTAGGCCACCTGCAGCAGCAGGCCTTCCTGGTCGGCTTTACGTGCACGCGCCAGCATGTCGCCGACGATCTGTTCGGCTTCCACTTGCTGACCGGCTTCCAGATCGCGCAGCATCGACGCCTTCAGCGCAGATCCGGCCTGGGTCAAAGTGCCGCGTGCGGTGTCCTGCGCGGCATCGGGAATCGGCTCACCGGCGGCTTCGGCCACCGCCAGGCATTCGTCGTACAGGCCGCGCACGATCGCCTCGCCATCGTGGGTAGCGACGATGGTGCCGATGTCCGCGCGCAGCAGGCAGGTGGCCGCGGCCAGCGCGGTCAGGAAGGTGTACTTGATCCATTGCTCCTGGCCGATGCGCTCGCTGGCCAGGTGGTCGAGGTTGGCCTGTGCGCAGGCGGCAGCCAAGGCGCGCACGCGCGCGGAGATCGCGCCGCCATCGCGCTCGCCGAAGGTGAGCTTGGCCGGCTTGCCCAGGTGCAGCACGGCGCCGTCGGCGGCCTTGGTGGCGCTGATGAAGCACAGGCCGCCCAGCACCGCCTCGCGGCCGAAGCGCAGGTCCAGCGCGTTGTAGTGGTGCAGGCCGTTGAGGATCGGCAGCACGGTGGTGTTCGCGCCCACGGCCGGAGCAATGGCGTCGATCGAGCTGTCCAGGTCGTAGGCCTTGCAGCTGAGGATGACCAGATCGAACGGCTTCCGCGCGGCCAATGCGGGCAGCGCATCGGCGGTGACGTGCTGCACCGGGAAGCTGGCATCGCCGAGTGGGCTGCGGATGACCAGGCCATCGCGGTCCAGCTGTGCGGCGCGCGCGGGGCGTACGAGGAAGGTTACGTCCACGCCGGCCTGGGCCAGGCGACCACCGAAGTAACCGCCGGTACCGCCGGCGCCAAGGATCAGGATGCGCATTGCAGGTTCACCGTGCTCTGGGGGAATCATGAGTCCGATTGTGCCGGAGATTGCGGCCAACGGCGGTGCCCCTCGTGGTGGAAGAAGTACGCGCCTCTGCCAACGTCGCATCCGACGGTCCGAAGGATACCGGTCAGGACGGCCCGCATGACCCACGCTCGGCGGCTCTGCTCAGGACAGCTGTTGGCTGAAGTCTTCGGTGTATCCCAATAGAAGCGTGGTTCGGGTGGCCAGCGTTGCAGCCAGTTGTGACCAGGTGTCGTGCGTTCCGGCAGCGTAGACACGCTGCAGGTCAGCGACCAACGCGTTTGCCTCTGCTGGCGGTGGCGCGCGGTTACGCTGGAAGCCGAGCCACGATGCGCCGAGTCCGAACAGGCGGTAGTCGTAGCGCTCCTGAAGGTGCCGTATCAGGGCGTGGTTCTGGAAGATGTCCCAGTCCGCGCTGAAGTAGCCGTTGGGCAGGGCGGCAATCAGCAGGTCATCGCGGTCCACCGGCACCTGATGCACGCAGACGGTCTCGTCGACGATGAGGTCGGGTGCGGCATTGGCCGCGACCAGCGCCTCGATGTCTGCGTCACTGCACAGCAAGGTACCCGGCAGGGTGGTCCATTCCAGCCGATGAGAGGAATGTTCGAGCTGCGCGACGACATGCGCCAGCAACCGCTCGCGTGCCGCCAACGCATCTTCGGGGGTTGCCGGGTCTTCGTCCTCGTACAGTGCGATGCGCTCGTCGTCAGACGCGTGCATGCTGGTGTAACGGCACTGACCGACATCGTCGAGCGTGCACAGATAGCGATGGCGGGGATTGGCCACGTGCAGCGACGCCAGGCAATCCAGTACCTCATCCAACGTGGGCGAATCGCCCAGCAACATATGGCTGAAGGCATCGATGGGGCCGTCCGACACGGCCTTGTCCAACGGAATGGAAGTGATCTTCATCGCCACAGCCTAGCCGCAATCCCGAACGAAAAGAGCCGAGCATCGGCTTGGAACGCTTCATCCACGCATGGCGTGGATCCATCGTGTCGACCAAGGTCGACACCTACCGACGGAAGGAAACTATCAGGGGTGGGGGCGGTGTGGGGATGCAGGACCGTTGGCGCCATGGATGGCGCCATCGAGCCCCCATGGACGGGTTTACGGCGTGTCCTGCATCCCCACACCGTCACGCCCAACTCATGCTGCTTCCGCCTTGGCTGTCGGCGGCCAGCGGCCGGCACTACTCAGCGGGTGCAGGGCCGCAGGCCCTGCACGCAAAACTCAGCTGCGCATGCCCACGCCACGGCGCAGCAGCCACAGCGCCAGCGCCGTCAGCACCACCACGAAACCGATCATCAGGCCGTAGGCCACCGGCAGCGGTACATCGCTGCTGCCCAGCAGGCCATAGCGGAACGCATTGACCATGTAGAAGATCGGGTTCGCGTGCGTGGCCGCTTCGGCCCAGCCCGGCAACAGCTTCACCGAATAGAACACGCCGCCCAGGTAGGTCAGCGGGGTCAGGATGAAGGTCGGCACGATCGCCACGTCGTCGAATTTCTTCGCATACACCGCGTTGATGAAACCGGCCAGCGAGAAGATCGTCGCACCCAGGATCACCGTGGTCAGCATCACCAGCGGGTGCGGGATGCGCACCGGGGTGAAGAACATCGCGATGATCAGCACGATCACGCCCACCATCAGGCCGCGCAGCACCGCGCCTGCCACGTAGCCCCACAGGATCACCCAGTTCGGCATCGGGCTGACCAGCAGTTCTTCCACGTGACGGCCGAACTTGGCGCCGAAGAACGAGGAGCTGATGTTGCCGTAGCTGTTCTGGATCACGCTCATCATCACCAGGCCAGGCACGATGAACTGCATGTAGGTGTAGCCACCCATGTCACCCACGCGCGACCCGATCAGGTTGCCGAAGATCAGGAAGTACAGGGTCATGGTGATCGCCGGCGGCACCAGGGTCTGGCCCCAGATGCGCATGATGCGGGCGACTTCGCGGCGCACGATGGTCATCAGTGCGACGCGGTTGCGCTGGCCGTCGGTCAGCTCGGTGGTGCTCATGCAGGCTTCTCCAGGTTGCCGGTGAGGCGCACGAACAGCTCCTCCAGGCGGTTGCTCTTGGTACGCATCGAACGCACGCGGATGCCGGACTCGTTGAGCGTGGCGAACACGCGGTTGAGGTCCATTGCGCGTGGCATGTCGATGTCCAGCGTGTGCGGGTCCGGCGCGGTCAGCGTCGCGCCTTCGATCACCGGCAGCTGCGCCGGCAGCTCACCGTCGATGTCCAGCAGGAAGCCTTCCACGTCCAGCTTGGCCAGCAGGGCGCGCATCGGGCCCTGCTCGACGATCTGGCCGTGGTTGATGATCGCCAGGTGCCGGCACAGGTACTCGGCCTCTTCCAGGTAGTGCGTGGTGAGGATGATCGTGGTGCCGGCGGCATTGATCTCCTTCAGCACGCGCCACATGTCGCGGCGGATCTCGATGTCCACGCCGGCGGTCGGTTCGTCCAGGATCAGCAGGCGCGGGCGGGTCATCATCGCGCGGGCGATCATCAGCCGGCGCTTCATGCCGCCGGACAGCGTGCGGCTCATCACCTGGGCCTTTTCCCACAGGTGCGCGCGCTTGAGTTCCTCTTCGGCGCGCTGCTCGGCTTCCTCGCGCGGCACGCCGTAGAATCCGGCGTAGTTCACCAGGATGTCGAAGGGCTTCTCGAACAGGTTGAAGTTGATTTCCTGCGGCACCAGCCCGATCAGGCGCATGGTGGCGCTGCGGTTGCGCACCAGGTCGCTGCCGAACACTTCCACCTGGCCCTCGCTGAGGTTGACCAGGGAGCTGATAATACCGATCAGGGTCGACTTGCCGGCGCCGTTGGGGCCAAGCAGGGCGAAGAAGTCGCCCGGGGCCACTTCCAGGGAAACCCCCTTCAGGGCCTGGGTGCCATTGTCGTAGGTCTTGCGCAGGTCGCGCACGCGCAGGGCGGGCGCCATATCGTTCTGGGATGCCAAGCTCGAAGCCTTCGCGCCCATGGGCTGGCGCTGGAGAGGGGCGGGGAGGGGCTATTATAGAAGACCCCGAGGGCTTGCCCCGGCTACACACTGTCCCGAAAAGTCGTGCCTGTTCAATTCCCCCTCAAGCTGGTCGGCTGCCGCATGCTGGCCCCGACCGTCGGCCACTACCAGTTCGTGCGTGACGATGGACAGCCGCTGGATTTCCAGCCCGGCCAGTTCATCCAGGTCCATTTCAGCTACGCCGACGGCACCGAAACCAAGCGCAGCTACTCGCTGGCGACCATCCACGACCACGCGCTGGGCCCGGGCGAGGCGGTGGATATCGCGGTCAGTTTCGTGCCCGGTGGCGCCGCCACGGCCCTGTTCGAGGCGCTGGAGCAGGGCGGCCAGATCAGTGCGTCCGGTCCCTATGGCCGGTTCTGCCTGAACCCCGGCGACCACAACGCCCGCTACCTGCTGATCGCGACCGGTACCGGCGTTACCCCGTACCGCTCGATGCTGCCGCTGCTGGAAAAGGCGATGGCCGAACGGGGCGTGCAGATCGTGCTGCTGCAGGGCGCGCGCAGCCCGGGTGAGCTGCTGTACAGCGAAGACTTCTACAGCTTCGCCGAAAAGCACCCGAACTTCCGTTATGTTCCGTGCCTGTCGCGGGAACTGCCGGCCGATGCTCACCAGGACGTGCAGCATGGCTACGTGCAGCAGGCGTTGGCCGCCTTCACGCCGGACCCGGCCACCGACATCGCCTACCTGTGCGGCAACCCGGACATGGTCGATGCCTGCGCCGAGCTGCTCAAGGCGGCTGGCCTGGGCAACCCGCAGATCCGCCGCGAGAAGTACGTCAGCAGCAAATAATCCCGGGTAGTGCCGGCCGCCGGCCGGCAACCCGATGAACCGGAGGCGGCCACAGGCCGCCCCCGGAACCTGCCTCAGTACGCGATCCAGGCATCCCGCCAGGCAGCGCCGGTGCCAGGACGGTACGCCTCTGCATTGACGTTGCACCACGCGCCTTCCGGGAAGGGACGGCAGGCGTACAGCTTGCCGTCGGTGCCCTTCACCACGGTTTCGCCGGGTTCATAGCTGCCGATACCGGCCGGATACACGAAGTCGTAGTCGTCGCCCGGCGGCGGATCGATCGGGCCCGGCACACGGGTATCGATCTGGAACAGGTTGCCCGGCTTCAGGTAGACGCGGTTCTCGGTGGCCGAGGCGACCGGTGTGATCACGCCGTTCTTCATCACGCCTACGCGCGCCTGCTGTGCACTGGCGTTGACCTTGCGGGCCAGCGCCAGCGGCCACTGGTTCGCAGCGGTCTGACCTGCGGCCAGGGTGATCTCCGGGCGCTCCAGATCGTTGCCCTGGGCGTTGAACACGCGCAGGGTCACGGTCGTGCCCACGTCCAGCGCACCGCGGGCGGTGACCGGGCCGGCATCCTGCCACTGCGGCGGCGGTTCGACGCCACCACCGCCTTCGAAGCGCACGTCCGCGCAGGTATAGAACGCTTCACCGGAATCCGAGCGCTGCCAGGTGTTGTAGATGATGTGCTGGCCGCTGCGCTTGGGCAGCGGGCAATCCAGCTTGTAGACGTCGCCGGAGACCGGCACGTTGCCCACCGTGCAGAATTCCTGCAGGTCGGCCCAGCGCAATGGGCTGTCCGGCTGCCAGCCGTCGCGGGTGACGTAGAACTTCCACTCGCGGGTGGCATGCGGGGCCGGGGCCTTGAACTCGAAGGTGTAACGCCCGCGCGAATCGGCATGGATCGGTGAGGTCGGCCAGTCATTGCGGTTCAGATCGAGGCCGCGGTACTTGCTGTTGCCGCCGCTGCACAACTCGCCATCTGGAACCACCGCTTGATGGTTGCCATTGGCGTTGGCCTGATTGACACCGGCCCAGTCGTAGAACGGCTGGGCGCCACCAATGGCCTTGGCGGCGGCACAGGCCGGGTTGGTCGGATTTTCGGGATTGCCCTGGTAACAGGAATAGACGCGGCTGGAGGGTTTGGACATGGTGCCGTGGGCGAAAGCGCTGCCAGAGGTGGCAATGCCTGCGATCACAGACAGCGCGATGACAGTCCGATGTGACAGATGCATGGAGATCTCCTGTGGGTGGTGAAACCCCGCGAAGTCTCGGCATCCCACCCGCCCGCATCCATCGGATTACTTTGAAAAAAGCATCGCGTGGTTCCGTATGGGAACGGCTTCACACTCACGCGCTGGCGCGTCTCACGCTATGCAGGGAACGGCGCTCTGCCACCGTTCCCTGCACCCGGTCTCAGTACGCGATCCAGGCATCGCGCCAGGCCGCACCCACACCCGGCCGGTAGGCCTCGGCATTGACGTTGCACCACGCACCCTCCGGGAACGGACGGCAGGCATACAGCTTGCCGTCGCTGCTCTTCACCACGGTCTGGCCCGGTACATAGCTGCCGATGCCCGCCGGGTACACGTGGTCGAAATCACCGCCCGGCGACGGCGTACCCGGGTCCGGCACCCTGGTATCGAGCTGGAAGCGGTTGCCGTCCTTCAGGTACACGCGATTGTCGGTGGCCGACGCCGACGGCGTGATCACGCCATTGGCGAGCACGCCCACGCGCGCATGCTGTGCACTGCCATTGACCTTGCGCGCCAGAACCAATGGCCACTGCGTTGCAGACGTCTGGCCGCTGCCCAAGGTCGTTTCCACACGTTCGACATCGTTGCCGTTGGCGTTGAATACGCGCAGTGCGAGCGTCGTTCCCACCGGCAGGTCGCCGCGTGCGGTGACCGGGCCAGCATCCTGCCATTGCGGTGCCGGTGTCGTACCACCACCGCCTTCAAAGCGCACGTCCATGCAGGTGTAGAACGCTTCGGTCGAATCCGAGCGCTGCCAGGTGTTGTAGATCACATGCTGGCCGGTGCGCTGCGGCAGCGTGCACTGCAGCTTGTAGGTGCCATCGGCCGACAGCGGCGTATTGCCCAGGGTGCAGAACTCCTGCAGATCGGCCCAGCCCAGCGGGCTGCCCGGCTGCCAGCCTTCGCGGGTGACGTAGAAGCGCCAGTCACGCGTGGCATGTGGCGCGGTCGCCTTGAACACGAAGGTGAACTTGCCATTGGCATCGGCGTGGATGGGCGTGGTCTGCCAGTCGCTGCGGTTTACATCCAGGCCACGGAAGGTCGGGTTGTTGCCGCTGCACAGCTTGCCGTCGGGCACCACGGCCTGGTGGTTGCCGTTGGCGTTGGCCTGGTTGATGCCGTTCCAGTCGTAGAACGCCTGTGAGCCGCCGATGGCCTTGGCCGCGGCACAGGCCGGGTTGGTCGGGTTCTCGGGATTGCCCTGGAAGCAGGCATAGACGCGGCTGATCGGCGTGGTCATGGTGCCATGGGCAAATGCATCGCCGGCCAGCAGCAGGCCAGTGGCGGCCAGTGAAGTGGCCAGCAACAGCGGTGTGGATCGGAATGACATGGCGCTTCCTTGTGGTCGTCGAAAGAGAGCGGTGACCGCAGGAGCTGCGCTGCACGGCGGACTTTCGGCGGCACCACGGCGAGTATCGAGTCGCAGCGCAGGGTGCGGAACCATGGAAATGCCGATCCGTGACTGTGGGTGTGAAGCCCTTCCCGCAGGCTTCACGCGGGACTGAACGGATGCGCTGGCGATCACGTCTTCGGCGTGGCAACGATCACGTCGTGGAGATCGTGCTACGTCGGCGTCATACCCACGCGATCCGCCTGGCATGAGAAGCAGCCGTGGGCCGCGTTGTGCAGCTGCACGAAGGCCACGGCAGGATCGGCAAACAGCGCGTCCAGCCGAGCGGAGACGTCCGTGCCCGCGCTGATCTCTGCGGCCAGCATCCATGCAGCCTGGTCATAGGCGCGCAACGAGATCATCCGGCGCTGTACGTACGGCGGTACTTCACCTGGCGGCAGCACGCAGCGGGTGACGCCACGCTGCACGAAGATCGGGCCCGAGGCGTGATAGGGCGAATGCAGGGGCAGGTGCACATGGGACAACAGCAGCAGCTCGCTGCCACCGGGTGGATCGCTCAGGCTGATCCGGCAGGGGTGTCCTCCTGTTTCGCCGGCCCAGCGACGCTGGATGCCCAGCGCAGCCAGCGCGGTGTCGCTCTTCTCGAACAGGTGCAGGAACGGGCGGTGGTCGATGCCACCGAGGTACCACGCTTGCATGAGCGTCTCCTTGGTTTTCCGCGGATTCTGCGCATGCGCCGGCCGCCGTGCTCGCCGTTTTCAGACCCCGCATCGCCATCGGGGCGGGAAGCGCCGGGGGGATCGCACCACAAGGCGCTAAGATGCGCGCGCCGCCCCGGCCGATGAGCGCCGCATGTCCCTGGATTTCCCGACCATTACCGTGCTTGGCTTCCTGCTCTGCATCGGCATTGCCGTGGGGTTCTCATTGTTGCTGGTGGTACTGCGCGGGCAACCGGTGCTGCGCCTGTGGACCGCCAGCCTGTGGCTGCTGACCCTGGGTGTGACCCTGCTGGCGCTGCGACCCTACCTGCTGTTGGCGCCGGCCATACTGGCCGGGAACGCGGCGATGGCCGGCTGCGCGGTGCTGATGCTGCGCGGCGTGGCGCTGCATCTGGAACAGCCGCAGCCGCTGTGGCGTCCATTGTTGATGGCGGCTGCCTTCATGGCCTGCATCTTCGCCTTCCTGGTGCTGTGGCCGGACCTGGGCGTGCGCCTGCAGGTGTTCAGTGTGTTCACGCTGCTGGTCGATGGCTGGATCGCGTGGTTGCTGCTGCGGCATGCCCCCGTGCAGCAGCGCACCAGCTGCCGCCTGGCGGCGGCGGTGTTCCTGGCCGAGGCGGCCCTGTACGCGGTGCGCCTGTTCCTGCCGGTGGCACCCGATGCCGGCGAGGACATCATGCGCACCGGTACACCGATGTTCGTCACCTACCTTGCCGGCGTGATGCTGGAACTGGCGCGGTGCTTTGCGATGGTGCTGCTGCTGGTCGAACGCATGCTGGTCGATCTGCGGCGTGCGGCGCGCACCGATGGGCTGACCGGGCTGCTCAACCGCAGCGCGGTGCTGGCCGATGGCCAGGCACAGTTGCAGCGGCTGCGTCGGCAGGGCCGGCCACTGGCCCTGTTGCTGGTCGACGTCGATCACTTCAAGCAGATCAACGACCGCTGGGGCCATCTGGCCGGAGACCAGGTACTGCGCCACTTCGCTGCGCTGCTGCAGCACGGTTTGCAGGGCCACGACACGCTGCTGGGCCGCTACGGGGGCGAGGAGTTCGTGCTGGTGCTGGCCGGCAGCACGCAGGACGAAGCGATGGCGTGGGCTGCGGCGATCCGTACCGCTCTGCAGCAGACGCCGGCGCGGCTGACCACCGGGCCGGTGGCGATCACCGCCAGCATCGGCCTGGCCATGGACGACGGCCACGGCGACCTGTCCACGCTGCTGGCAGCGGCAGACGCGGCGCTGTACCGGGCCAAGGCCGCGGGCCGCGATCGCCTGGCCTGCGCCACGCCGGCGGAGATTTCGCGTCTGCCCATCGCCGACGACGCCGTGCCCGTGTAAGTTGGTTCACATCTTCCGCGGCAGCCCGTCGTGGTTGCCAGGAACGTCCTCCAGGGGAAACGAGCACGATGCAAAGACACCACCTCGCGTTGGCCGCAGCGTTGGCCAGCCTGATGCTTGCCGGTTGCAGCCAGTCACCGTCACCCGGCGCCGAAGGCGCCAGCGATGCACCCAGCCGCCGCTTCGGCAGCATCGATTTCCAGCCCTGCACGCTGTCCACCGAAGGCGCCAGCGCCAACGTGGAGGCGCAGTGCGCCACCCTGCAGGTGCCGGAGGACCGGGCCCAGCCCGATGGCCGACGCATCGGCCTGCGCATCGCCTGGCTGGAATCGGGCAGCAGCGGCTCCAGCCAGCCAGATCCGGTGTTCTTCCTGGCCGGTGGTCCGGGCCAGGCCGCCAGCGAAGTGGCGGTCATCGTCGATACGGCGCTGCGCCAGGTGCGCAAGCAGCGCGACGTCTTCCTCGTCGACCAGCGCGGTACCGGCGGCTCCAATCCCCTCAACTGCCTTGGCGCGGATGGCAAGGACCTGGCCATGGACGAGGATGCCGCACCCACTGAAGCGTCGCTGCGCGATTACGCCGAGCGCTGCGCCGCTTCGCTGCAGGGGCGGGCCGATGCGCGCTTCTACACCACCACCGAGGCGATTGCTGATCTGGATGCGGTGCGTCAGGCGCTGGGCGTCGAGCGCATCAACCTGGTCGGCGGCTCCTACGGTACCCGCGTGGCCCAGCGCTATGCCGGTGCCTATCCACAGCACACGCGCAGCATCGTCATCGATGGCGTAGTGCCGAATGAGCTGGTGGTGGGCGGCGATTTCGCCACGACGTTCGAGGATGCGATCGCCCTGCAATCGGCGCAGTGCCGCAAGGATGCCGCCTGCAGCAAGCGCTTCCCGACCGACACCCGCGCGCAGCTGCGTAGCGTGGTCGAGACCCTGCGCCGTGCGCCGGTCTCGGTGGAGTATCGCGACCCCGGCACCAACCAGACCCGGCAGGATGTACTGAGTCCGGACAGCGTGATCGGCCTGGCGTTCGCCTTCTCCTATGTGCCGCAGTATTCCTCGCTGCTGCCGCTGGTTCTCGATGAAGCCGCGCACGGCCGCTACGCACCGCTGGCGTCGCTGGCACGCGGTGCGAACCGCAGCATGGATTTCCAGATCAATCGTGGCATGCAGTGGTCGGTGATCTGCAGCGAAGATGCGCCGCGCTACCACGCACCGGCCGAAGACCCCGAACGCCTGTTCGGCAACGACGTGGCCAGTGCCTTCTTCGCCGCCTGCCCAGTATGGCCGCACCGGCCGGCACCGGCGGCCAATGCCGTGCCGCTGCGCAGTGATGTACCGGCGCTGCTGCTGTCCGGTGAGCTGGACCCGGTGACGCCGCCGCGCTATGCCGAGCAGGTCCTCAAGGGCCTGCCCAATGGCCGCGCGCTGGTCGCCCGCGGCCAGGGCCACGGCACGCTGATCGCCGGCTGCATGCCGCGCCTGCTCGGCGAGTTCATCGACAAGACCGATGCCAAGGCGCTGGATGCCGGCTGCCTGGACACGCTGAGCTACGTGCCGGCGTTCACCTCGTTCAACGGATGGGAACCATGATCGTCGCCGACAACCTGCACAAGGCTTTCGACACCCGCACGGGCCGCATCCAGGCGGTCTCCAACGTCGGCTTCCGCGCCGAGGATGGCCGCATCACCGGCCTGCTGGGGCCCAATGGTGCCGGCAAGACCACCACCATGCGCATGCTGTACACGCTGATGACCCCCGACCAGGGCAGCATCAGCGTCGATGGTGTCGATGCTGCGCGCAATCCGGTGGAAGTACGCCGCCACCTTGGCGTGCTGCCCGACGCGCGCGGTGTCTACAAGCGCCTGACCGCGCGCGAGAACATCGCCTACTTCGGCGAACTGCATGGTCTCTCGGCCGAGCGCATCCGCGAGCGCATCGAGGTGCTGTCACATGCACTCGACATGGGCGATATCCTCGACCGCCAGACCGATGGCTTCTCGCAGGGCCAGCGCACCAAGACCGCGATTGCCCGCGCGCTGGTGCACGACCCACGCAACGTCATTCTCGATGAGCCGACCAATGGCCTGGACGTGATGACCACGCGCGCACTGCGCCGCTTCCTGCTGGGTCTGCGCGAAGAGGGCCGCTGCGTGATCCTGTCCAGCCACATCATGCAGGAGGTGGCCGCGCTGTGCGATCACATCGTGATCATTGCCAAGGGCACGGTGATGGCTGCCGGCAGCGCCGATGAACTGCGCGCGCAGGCCGGCGAATCCAACCTGGAAGATGCGTTCGTGAAACTGATCGGCAGCGAAGAGGGCCTGCACGCATGAGCATGATGTCGACCCTGATGACGGTGATGCGCAAGGAACTGCGCGATCTTTCCCGTGATCGCCGCACGCTGCTGCTGACCCTGCTGTTCGGGCCGCTGCTGTACCCGGTGCTGCTGCTGGGCATGGGCAAGCTGGCCGAGAGCCGGGTACGCACCCAGATTGAACAACCGCTGCAGATTCCGACCATCGGTGCGGACAACGCCCCCAATCTGGTGCGTTTCCTCGCCGCGCAGGGACTGAACACCGCACCGGCACCGAAGGACCTGGCCGAGGCCATCCGCAGCCAGCAGATCGACGTGGCACTGCGCATCAGCGATGACTTCGGCAAGGACTGGGCCGATGGCAAGCCGGCGCTGGTGGAGGTGATCAAGGACAGTACTCGTCGCGCCGCAGAAGTGCCCAGCGCGCGGCTGGAGGCGGCACTGGTGACCTACAATGGCCAGGTCGGTGCGCTGCGCCTGATGGCGCGTGGCATCGACGCACAGGTCGCGCGGCCGCTGGACGTGGCGCGCCAGGACCTGGCCAGTGCCGAAGCCAAGCGCGGCATGATCCTGTCGATGCTGCTGCCGGTGCTGCTCACGCTCACCTCGTTCATCGGTGGCGCCTACCTGGTGATGGACGCTACCGCTGGTGAGCGCGAGCGGCAGTCGCTGGAGCCGCTGCTGGCCACGCCGGGTTCGCGCAGCGCGATCGTCAGCGGCAAGATCGCCGCCGCCTGCGTGGTCGGGTTCGTGTCGCTGCTGCTGACCCTGGTCGCATTCAAGGTGAGCGCACAGATCGCGCCCGGCAACATCGGCCGCCAGTTCAACATGAATGTCGGTTCGATGCTGCAGATGCTGCTGGTGATGTTGCCGATGTTGATGATCGGCACCTCGCTGCTGACCTTCCTGTCGGCCGCGGCCAAGAGCATGAAGGAGGCGCAGAGCCACATGACCTGGCTGATGCTGCTGCCGATGATGCCCGGCTACGCGCTGGTGGCCTACCCGCTGAAGAGCGAGCTGTGGCAGTACGCCGTGCCGTTCCTGTCGCAGAACCAGATGCTGCTGAAGGTGATCCGCCACGAGACGATCACGCCGGCGGTCTGGGCCATCTACCTGGGCGCCAGCCTCGGCCTGGCCGCACTGCTGTGGTTCGCCGCGGTGCGGCGTTACCACAATGAGCGTCTGGCGATCTCCGGCTGACCGCCACGGGTAGCGCTGGGCCATGCCCGGCGTATATGAAACGAGGCCCGGTCATTCCGGGCCTCGTTGTTCTCAGGTTCGCGTTGCCTGCCAAGCGGCGAAGCGCTGGGCGATCGCCGGTGCCAGTCGATCGAAGTTCTCCCAGGTATCGGCGACGTGGTACAGCGAAAGGAGCTCGGCCCCCAGCTGTTCCTCATAGTCTTCGAGATACTGGCCATTCTCGAGGTCGTAGTACACAGCAGTGAACGTGTTGGCTTCATCGCTGACCAGGTCATCGACGAATTTGCCGTCGCTGCATTGAAGCAGGAACAGGCCCGGCGTCGTACTACGTTCCCGCAGCGCCTGCAGGTCTTCTTCTGCGTCCTCGGCGAGCTCTTCGCTTGCCATGCCCTGTAGCAGCAGCCATGCCAGGTACATACCGATGTGAGTGGCACCGGCCTCAGCCGGAAGATCCGAAGGGAAGTGACCCCCGGAATGCCAACTGGCGTCGTCGTACTTCATCTGTTCTCCTCCTGAATTCCGCAAATAGCTTAGGTCGAGAGGGCAGACAGCGGGAGCGTCGAATGCGTCAGCTACCGGAGTACCGCGCAGGCGTCACGCCCATCTCGCGCTTGAACACGGCGATGAAGGCGCTGGGCGTCTCGTAACCCATCGACAGCGCGACGCTGATCACCGGCTCGCCCGCCAGCAGGCGTGGCAGCGCCAGCAGCACGCGCAGGCGTTGCCGCCATTGGCTTGGCGACAGACCGGTCTCGGCCAGCCAATGGCGGGCAAGGCTGCGGCCGGACAGGCCGCTGCTGGCGGCCCAGTCCTCGATGCTGCGGCCGTCTTCGGGTGCGCGCGCCAGTGCGGCGGCGATCTTCTGCAGTCGCCGGTCACGCGGTTGTGGCAAGGCAAGCGGCAGGGGCGTGCTGGCGGCAATCTCATCGGCGATCACACCGGCCAGTCGAGCCTGTGCAGCATCCAGTGGCTGATGGGACCATCGCAGCGCACGTGTTGTCGCCGCCTGCAGCAGTGCATTGGGCTGGAAAATGCGCGGTGTGGCGGGCAGGTCCAGGCAGGCCTCGGCGTTGAAGTACAGGCTCCAGCCATCGAACCCGTCTGCGCTCAGCAGCGCGTGGGGCAGCAAGGGCGGTATCCAGGCGACGTGACCTGCGGGCAGCAGCCAGTGCAGGTCGTCGGCGGCGATCCGCAGCAGCCCCTGATGCGCACCCAGCAGCTGCCCACGGGCATGCCGGTGGCGCGCTGTGCGACGCATACCGCGTTGGCGCAGCCCGGCCGCCAGCACCACCGGTCCGTCGGCGGTATCGGCCAACGCGGGGTCGAGCAATCCGCTGGTTGTCTGATCTGCCATATTAGTTGGCAGTTATACGGCAGAAACGTCGCGTCCGCGTCCCGACACTGGAGCCTACTTCAACGGAGCGCTTCCCCATGCAGCCACAGGACATTCTTCCCGATCATCAGAACGACGTGCAGCTGAACGGCGTCACCGTGCGCAAGGGCAGCGTGGGTGCTTTCCTGGCCAGCGTTCGTGACTGGCAGGATCCGTCCAGCGATCCCGCCTTCCGCGCCACTGCCGAAGCCGACCTGCGTGCGTTGCTGCCGGGCCTGCATGCGCTGGGTCTGTTCCAGGTGCTGGTCGCGCGCGATCCTGCCCTGCAGCGCCTGATTGATGGCGCGGCCTGAAACGGACAAGGCCCGGACGAACCGGGCCTTGGCGTCACGGAGGCGGCAGAAACGACTTAATCCCCTCCGTCCCCTTTTTTGCGGTCAGCCGCCCGGCGCGAACACCAGGGTGCGGCGGGTGGTGACCGGCGCGTTGACCGGCTCGAAGCGCCAGCGCTTGACCGCGTTCAGGGCTTCGCGGTCGAAGGTCCGTCCGGACGTTGCGCGCAGCACGCGGGCGCTGACCACTGAGCCGTCGGTGCCGACGGTGATCTCCACCAGCACTTCGCCCGACGTTCCCGAACGCAGGGCTTCGGCCGGATAGCGCGGCGCTGGCGTACTGACCGGGCGCAGGGTGGGAGCTGCGACGGCGGCTGCCTGGCGCGCGGCGCTGGCCTGCTGGGCGGCGGCCTGCTGCTGCTTCTGTTCGGCATCGCGACGGGCCGCGGCCTGGCGCTCGGCCTCTTGGCGCTCGTTGTCGCGGCGTGCGGCATCCTGCTGCGCGGCGATCTGCTTGGCCGCGTCGGCTTCCTTGGTGCGTTGTTCGGCCAGGCGCTGCTGTTCGATCTGCTGCTTGCTGCGGTCCTCGGCGTCCTTCTTTGCCTTCTCGGCTTCGGTCTCGGTGCGCTTGGCGGCGTTTTCCACACCCTTGGCCAGGCCTTCCTTCAGGCGCGGCAGGGCGGGGGCGGAGGCATCCACCTTCTCGATCAGTGCCACTAGGCGCTGCGCCTCGGTGTAGTCCTCACGGCCCAGGTGCTGCTCGGCGGCGATCAGGGTGTACGGCAGCAGGTCGGTCAGCGCGCTCTTCACCGAGGCGTCGTCCGGCGTCTTGTCACGCAGGGCGAGGTAGTACTCGATGGCGTTGTCGCCGGCCGGTGCATACATGCGGTTCTCGCGCAGCGCCTGGCTGGCCGATTCGCGCAGCTGCTCGGTGCCCATCGACTGCACCTTGGCAGCGACCACCGGTGCGGCGGGTGCAGCAGCGGCAGGCGCCGTGGTGGCAGCAGGTGCTGCGGATTCTTCCTTGCCCGAGCAGGCGGCCAGTGCCAGTGCCAGGGCAACCGGCAGCCACCGGCGCGCGGCGGTGATCGTTGAGACGTGCGACATCCTGCTCCCCTCTAGAAGACGACGTGACGTAAATCATTGATACGCATGGCCGGGACCTGGGGTCCGGGCGCGGAACGATGACGTTTCCCGACGCCACCGCCGGCAACGGCGAGGGTGCAATCTAGCATCCCGGCCACCGCCGCGTACAAGGGGCGGTGGCCGGGACGGGCAACGGCGTCATGCCGCTGCTGGCAACGACATCAGTGGTCGTGCGACTTGTCGTGGGACTTGCTGTGGCTGTTGGACATCAGCTTGTCGGTCCAGGCGATGCCGATCGCCGAGAGGATGAACACGCAGTGGATGATGGTCTGCCACAGCACGCCGTCCTGGGTCAGCATCGAGCAGCGGGCGACACCGATGTTGGCAGCGGCCACGCTCATCTGCTCCGGCGTGCAAAGCGGGATGCCGCCCAGCGCACCGCTGGCGATGAACGTCTTCAACAGGTGGATCGAGGAGATGCCGATGATCGCCATCGCCAGCTTCACCTTCAGCACGCTGGCGTTGACGTGGCTCAGCCATTCCGGCTGGTCCGGGTGGCCTTCCAGGCGCAGGCGCGAGACGAAGGTCTCGTAGCCGCCGACGATCACCATCACCAGCAGGTTGGAGATCATCACCACGTCGATCAGGCCCAGCACGATCAGCATGATCTGCTGTTCACCCATCGAGGCCGAATGCGAGATCAGGTGCCACAGTTCCTTGCCGAACAGGAACACATAGACGCACTGCGCCACGATCAGGCCTAGGTACAGCGGCAGCTGCAGCCAGCGCGAGGCGAAGATCAGCGTGGACAGCGGGGAGAGCGGCGGGCGGTTTGCACTCATGCGGAGGATGCTGCGTTGCGGGGGAGAGGCGAGGTTACCGGCCTGCCATGACGGTGCCAACCCAACTCACGCACTAGACTTCAGGTTCCTTTCCGCACCCCGAGCCGCCGCCATGATCGACCTGTATTACTGGCCCACCCCGAACGGCCACAAAGTGACCCTGCTGCTGGAAGAAGCCGGCCTGGAGTACCGCATCCACCCGGTCAACATCGGTTCGGGCGACCAGTTCAAGCCGGAATTCCTCGCCATCTCGCCCAACAACAAGATGCCGGCCATCGTCGACCAGGCCCCGGCCGATGGCGGCGCCCCGCAGAGCGTGTTCGAGTCCGGCGCGATCCTGCTGTACCTGGCCGAAAAGACCGGCCAGTTCCTGCCCAGCGACCCGCGCGGCCGCGTCACCACCCTGGAGTGGCTGTTCTGGCAGATGGCCGGCCTGGGCCCGATGAGTGGCCAGATGGGCCACTTCAACGTGTACGCGCCGGAAAAGATCCCGTATGCCATCGAGCGCTACGACAACGAAGTGCGCCGCCTGCACGGAGTGATGGACAAGCGCCTGGCCCAGCACGCGTTCCTGGCCGGCGACGCGTACACCATCGCTGACATGGCCAGCTACCCGTGGATCGGCGCCTACGACAAGCTGCCGGTGGATTTCGCCGCGTTCCCGAACCTCAAGCGCTGGCACGACGCCATCGCCGCACGCCCGGCCACCCAGCGCGCCTATGCCCTGCGCCAGCAGGTGAACCCCAACGCCGGCAAGGCGCTCAGCGACGAAGAGCGCAAGCACCTGTTCGGCCAGCGCTGACCCGGTACGGTGGGTGCCGGCCGTTGGTCGGCACTCGTCAGCACGCCTTATGGGCAAAAGGTCATGCTGCCTTCCTGCACGGGCTTGGTTAGGATGGGGAACGACCGCCCCGTGCTCCGAGCCGGGGTGGACCTGCCGTTTGCCGGGATCCTCCATGCGCCACCTGTTCGCTTCGCTCGCCCTCATGCTCGCCACCACAACCGCCGCCCACGCTGAAAAGCTGACCCTGGAAGCCATCACCGGCCCGCTGCCGTTGTCCGGCCCGACCCTGATGAAGCCGAAGGTGGCGCCGGACGGTTCGCAGGTCAGCTTCCTGCGCGGCAAGGACAGCGACCGCAACCAGCTGGACCTGTGGACCTACGACATCGGCAGCGGCCAGACGCGGCTGCTGGTCGATTCCAAGGTGGTGCTGCCCGGCACCGAGACCCTCAGCGACGAAGAGAAAGCCCGCCGCGAACGCCAGCGCATCGCCGCGATGACCGGCATCGTCGATTACCAGTGGTCGCCGGACGCGCAGCGCCTGCTGTTCCCGCTGGGCGGCGAGCTGTACCTGTACGACCTCAAGCAGCAGGGCCAGGCCGCGGTGCGCCAGCTGACCCATGGCGAAGGCTTTGCCACCGACGCCAAGCTGTCGCCCAAGGGCGGCTTCGTCAGCTTCATCCGCGGCCGCAACCTGTGGGTGATCGATCTGGCCAGCGGCAAGCAGCTGCAGCTGACCCGCGACGGCAGCACCACCATCGGCAACGGCGTGGCCGAATTCGTCGCCGACGAGGAAATGGACCGCCACACCGGTTACTGGTGGGCGCCGGATGATTCGGCGATTGCCTTTGCCCGCATCGACGAATCGCCGGTGCCGGTACAGAAGCGCTACGAGGTCTATGCAGACCGCACTGACGTGATCGAACAGCGTTACCCGGCCGCCGGCGATGCCAACGTGCGCGTGCAGCTGGGCGTGATCGCACCGGCCGCTGATGCGCAGCCGCGCTGGGTCGACCTCGGCAAGGAACAGGATATCTACCTGGCCCGCGTCGATTGGCGCGATGCGCAGCACCTGAGCTTCCAGCGCCAGTCGCGTGACCAGAAGCAGCTGGACCTGGTGGAAGTGGCGCTCGACTCCAACCACCAGCGCGTGCTCGCCCACGAGACCAGCCCGACCTGGGTGCCGCTGCACAACAGCCTGCGCTTCCTGGAAGACGGCAGCGTGTTGTGGTCGTCCGAGCGTACCGGCTTCCAGCACCTGTACCGCATCGACAGCAAGGGCAAGGCCACCGCATTGACCCACGGCAACTGGCCGGTGGACGAGCTGCTGGCGGTCGATGAAAAGGCTGGCAAGGCCTACTTCCGCGCCGGCATCGAGACCTCGCGCGAAAGCCAGATCTACGCGGTGTCGCTGCAGGGCGGCGAGCCGCAGCGCCTGTCGAAGGCGCCGGGCATGCACAGCGCCAGCTTCGCCCGCAACGCCAGCGTCTATGTCGACAGCTGGTCCAACAGCAGCACCCCGCCGCAGATCGAACTGTTCCGCGCCAATGGCGAGAAGATCGCCACCCTGCTCGAGAACGATCTGGCCGATCCCAAGCATCCGTATGCGCGCTACCGCGACGCGCAGCGCCCGGTCGAGTTCGGCACGCTGACCGCGGCCGATGGCAAGACGCCGCTGAACTACAGCCTGATCAAGCCGGCCGGCTTCGATCCGTCCAAGCGCTACCCGGTGGCGGTGTACGTCTACGGTGGCCCGGCCAGCCAGACCGTCACCGACAGCTGGCCCGGCCGTGGTGACCACCTGTTCAACCAGTACCTGGCCCAGCAGGGCTACGTGGTGTTCTCGCTGGACAACCGTGGCACCCCGCGACGTGGCCGCGACTTCGGTGGTGCGCTGTATGGCAAGCAGGGCACGGTGGAAGTGACCGACCAGCTGCGCGGCGTGACCTGGCTGAAGCAGCAACCGTGGGTGGACCCGGCGCGCATCGGCGTGCAGGGCTGGTCCAACGGCGGCTACATGACCCTGATGCTGCTGGCCAAGGCCTCGAACCAGTACGCCTGTGGCGTGGCCGGTGCGCCGGTGACCGACTGGGGCCTGTATGACAGCCATTACACCGAACGCTACATGGATCTGCCGGCGCGCAATGAAGCGGGTTACCGCGAGGCGCGCGTGCTGACCCATATCGAGGGCCTGCGCTCGCCGCTGCTGCTGATCCACGGCATGGCTGACGACAACGTGCTGTTCACCAATTCGACCAGCCTGATGAGCGCGTTGCAGAAGCGTGCACAGCCGTTCGAGCTGATGACCTACCCGGGTGCCAAGCATGGCCTGTCCGGCGCCGATGCCCTGCATCGCTACCGCGTGGCCGAAGCCTTCCTGGGACGTTGCCTGAAGCCCTGATCCGCAGCCGGGAAGGAGCCCGCCGATGACCCTGCCACCACCGATTCCCGCCCATCGACAGACGTCCGCCGGTTGGTGGTGCCGCCATTGGCGCTGGGCAATGCCGCTGACGGTGGTGCTGGTGCTGGGCGGCGCAGGTGGCGTGGTGACCTGGAGCGTGCTGCGCTGGAGCGAGGCGGCACGCGAGAGCCCACCGATGCGCGAAGCGCTGCGTCGCGCGGGCTGCAGCATCGAACTGGTGGAAGCCTTCGGCGAGCCGCTGCATATCGAATCGATGCCGCTGGGCAGCATGCAGACCGCGATCAACGGCCAGCGCGATGTCGGCCTGACCGTTGCGCTGGAAGGACCGCATGCGCACGGACGGTTGTTCGTGCAGGGCAGCCGTCGCGATGAAGTCTGGGATTACCCGGTGATGTATGTACTGGCCGAAGACAAGCAGACCTTCGATCTGACCGCGCTGGATGACGACGAGGCTGCGGGAGAGTGCGAGTTGCAGGCCTGCCGTGATCGCGGCGAATGCCCGCTGACCGCGGCGTTGTGACCTCCGCTTGAAGCGGCGGGAGTAGCGCCGACCGTCAGTCGACTGTCGCGCGCAGCGCGGGGCTTTGGCTTGGTCGCCGTGTCGTAAGCGGGACCTCCTACATCGGGGTGCTGAGCCGTGAGAATGCCCTGCCACACATGCTTGGCTGGGGCTGTCGCGGTTGACCATTGCGACCTTGCCCGCATTCCTCTAGAGATTGATCGAAACGTATCGTGCTGCCCCAGGCAGCCGACGTCGGTCCTGTCCCGGAGGTCCATGCAATTCGAATAGAAGCGATCAGGATGCTGGCGGCGTTGCAGCTCTACACGCCGGTATGGCTCTCGCAGACCATGGCCGCTGAGCCATTCGTGGAGGCGCTTGCCGATACATCGGTGGTACAGGCAGAGCAGCGCCTGCGTGCGAGTGGCGGCACCGTGGAATGGGTGCGTCTGGTTCGAGTGAATGAGCTTGCGTCGGCCGCAGACGAGATTACCGTCAACCTGTATGACGTTGTTCTCCACCTTGTCCGCGATCCTTCCGTCCCTTTGTTCGAAACCGCGGAAGAGGTCATGTACCGCCCTGATGGTGCGCAGGGCGTCCATCGCGAAGTTGTCACGATGTCCAGCGTGCAATGGACGGGAACAGCGAAAAGCACGTCCCCGGATGCAAACCCAAGCTCAGCCAGCCGCAGCGCATAAGCATCAGATTGAGTGCCTCGGGCGCACGCGCGGGGTTCAGGCACGGCGTCTGGCGCTATACCCTCAACGATGATCAGCTGGTGAAGCGCGATACGCGCCGCGCTGTGTTCAATGAGCGCAATGATGTGAGGGACCGGCGGCCAGACTATCAGGTGTCGCAAGCGCCAGTTATTTGAGTATCGCTGGCATGGCGAGGCCGAATTTCAGCGCTTCAGATCTGACCAATCCTGAGCTTGCATAGGGAGATTCTGTCGCATGCTACTCGACATCGCTGTCTCCCACAGCCTATGTGACGAAAGTCTCCAAGTGGTCAGTAGCAAGGCCGTAGCGTTCGTCATGCCATGTGGCACCGATACTACGAGTAGATCATGAAAACAGCTCTATTCTCTCTGGCCGTCGTGCTATTCAGTAGCGCATCCTGGCCTGTGCAGGCGGCATCCAAGTTCATTGAGATTCCTGTCGGCGGATGGGATCCCGGTATGCAGATTCGTAAGCAGCACGAGGATAGCATTGTCGACTGGATTCGCCGTGTCGACGTTCACCCAGAGGCATTGTCCGACAATGTGATCGAAGTGGATCTCTTCGATGCAATCGTGCGATTGAAGCGCACTGCAGGCCCGCAATTGAATGCGGCTCCAGACCCGGTCTATGTCCCGGCGGGCACGGATGCAGGAGCAGTGGCCGCGATGCCCTCTGCCCGGCTTCGTTGGACCGGAACGATGGCATCTACATCTACATCTACTTCTACATCTAAGGCACCGTCTTCGTGCGTGGATGCGGAGAGAGCGGTTCGGATCACCGAGGCTGCTGACGGACAACTAAGGGCCATCTTTGACATTGGGAGCTTTCGATACGAACTGCAAGACGGTGTGCTGATTCGAAAGGATTTTCGCCGGCTTCCACGCGAGGCACCGGTTCGCGATGTCAGCCCGGATGCACTCGATGCGGTCAGTTCTGACGACGTTGAGCAAGAGGCGAAATCGACAGTACGTGTTCTGTTTGGCTACGGAACTACGGCCCTCGGCGATGACCGCGAGGTGGTCTTCGCAGAAATGCGGGAGGCCGTCTGTTTAGCCAACGAGAGTTTCTCTCATAGCGGAATCAAGGTTGAACTCGAGCGCGTCGCCAACGTCCTTTCCGGCTATCAGGAAACCGGTGTTACTCAGA
This sequence comes from Stenotrophomonas sp. GD03877, assembly GCF_029840555.1. Lineage (NCBI taxonomy): Bacteria > Pseudomonadati > Pseudomonadota > Gammaproteobacteria > Lysobacterales > Lysobacteraceae > Stenotrophomonas > Stenotrophomonas sp. GD03877. Next base: position 201,918 of record NZ_JAOCCT010000006.1, read on the forward strand.
CGCTTGACGATCTGGTTGCCGGAAGAAGAGGCGCACTCGGCGTCATGCATCAGGTTCGTGATATTGAGAAGGCAGACATCGTGCTGATGATCATTGATACCGGTCCGTCACGGTCGGTCTGTGGGCAATCGCAGCGCGTGCTTGCGACGAAGGAAACCGCATTCGCGGTAGTGGAACGGAATTGTCTCGGTGCCACGACCAGCAGCCTTGCCCACGAGATCGGGCACCTGTTCGGTGCAGATCATGAGCCCGCGAACGCCACCGTACTTCCCCCGAGATTTTCTTATGGCCATGGCTATAAGGCGCCGGAAAATGCGCCTGGACGATGGAGGACACTGATGTCCTATGAATGCTCCGGAGCACCATGTGGACGGATAAATCTCTGGTCGTCGCCTGACCTCAGTCATAACGGTTTGCCCGCAGGGACGAAAGAGACCCATCACAACGTCAGAGTGTTGAATGAGACCCGAGGGGTGATTGCCAATTTCTACCCCGAGCCATGACCGGATACCCGAGCGGGCGGGCGCATTCATGCCGGTCCGCCCATGACCTCCAGCCGATTGTCGGCATCGCCGAGAGCGCGTAGGGTGCGGGCAACCCTGTCCTGGAATGCACCATGAAGCCAATCGCGTTGGCCGTTGCCCTGGCCCTGACTGCCGCACCTCTGCTGTCCGCACCGCCGGCCCTGGCTGCGCCGGCTGCCAAGGCCACTACTCCGGCCAGCCCGGCCTGGGTTGCCCGCAGCAATGCGCTGGCGCAGATCCTGCTCGATGCGCAGGGCCCGTTCCAGCCGGAAGAAACCGGCTTCTTCGGCGTGCCCGGCTACGACGACAAGGTGGCCGATCTCGGCCCGGACAACGACAAGCGCTACCGCGCCGCGATGGCCAAGGCCCGCGACGAACTGAAGGCGAAGCTGGCCGCCGAAAAGGATCCCAACGTCCGCCAGGACCTGGAGATCATGATCCATGCCGCCAGCCAGAACATCGAAGGCAGCGAACTCAACGAGAAGTACCTGCTGCCGTGGAGCGATGCGCCGCAGACCGTGTTCAGCGGCCTCAACCTGCTGCTGTCCGACCAGGTGCCGGCCGAGCGCCGGGCCAAGGCGCTCGACCGCCTCAAGGCCTATGCCGGCCTGCAGCCGGGCGGCACCGCCTTCACCACGTTGGCCCGCCAGCGCTACGAGGAACGGCTGAAGGACAGCAGCCTGCTGCAGCCGACGAAGATCGAAGTGCAGCAGTCGCTGGACAACGTCGAGACCTACATCACCGGCATCGAGTCGCTGCTGAAGAAGTACCAGATTGCCGGTGCCGATGAAGCGATGAAGACCCTGGCCGGGCAGATGAAGGACTACGCCGCCTGGACCCGCAAGGAGGTGCTGCCGAAGGCGCGTGCCGACGCACGCCTGCCGGCGCCGCTGTATGCCTACCAGCTCAAGCAGGTCGGCATCGATATCGATCCGAAGCTGCTGATGCAGCGCGCGCAGCTGGAATTCATGGAAACCCGCTCGGCGATGCAGCAGCTGGCGCCGCTGGTGGCGAAGGACAAGGGCCTGAAGGTGGCCGACCCGAGCGATCCGGTAGCGGTGATCCGCGCACTGAAGGCCGACAAGATCGCCGACGATCATCTGGAAGGCCACTACCGCAAGGTGATCGACGCGATCGATCCGCTGATCCGCGAACACGCCATCGTCGACGTGCCCCAGCGCGCCATGCAGATGCGCCTGGGCTCGGCCGCCGAGAGCGCGGCCAGCCCGGCGCCGCACTTCCTGCCGGCGCCGCTGGTCAACAATACCGGGCAGCAGGGCACCTTCGTGCTGCCGCTGGGCAACCCGGCTGCGGGCCCGGGTGCGCAGTACGACGACTTCAATTTCGGTGCGGCGGCATGGACGCTGAGCGCGCATGAAGGCCGCCCCGGTCACGAGCTGCAGTTCACCGCCATGGTCGAACGTGGCGTGTCACTGGCACGCACCATGTTCGCGTTCAATTCGGTGAACGTGGAAGGCTGGGCGCTGTATGCCGAGGCCGAGATGGTGCCGTACGAGCCGCTGGACGGTCAGATGATCGCCCTGCAGTTCCGCCTGCTGCGTGCCGCGCGCGCAATGCTGGACCCGATGCTCAACCTCGGCCTGACCGACCGCGCCAACGGCGAGCGCGTGCTGATGGAGCAGGTCGGCCTGTCCAAGGCGATGGCCACCCAGGAACTGGACCGCTACATGGTGCGCATGCCGGGCCAGGCCGGCAGCTACTTCTACGGCTACACCCGCATCCTGGAGCTGCGCATGCAGACCGAGCTGGCACTGGGCGCGAAGTTTGACCGCCTGGCGTTCAACAACTTCCTGCTCGACCAGGGCCTGCTGCCGCCGGACCAGCTGGCCGATGCGGTGAACAAGGTGTTCGTGCCGAAGTA
>NZ_JAOCCT010000060.1:0-14781 GCF_029840555.1 Stenotrophomonas sp. GD03877
GGCTGTTGGACGGCCAGTCGAGCATGGCTCGACTCTACAGAATCGCGAAAACACGAAGGACCTCCGCCATGAAACGACTGATCCTGCTCACCGCCTGCACCCTGGCCCTGGCTGCCTGCAGCAACCCCGAGGAAGAGCGCAAGGCGCAGGAAGCCGCCGCGGCCGCCGTGCAGGCGCAGAAGGAAGCCAAGGCCGAGGACGTCGCCAAGCAGTACGACATGGCCGTGGCCGCGCAGGACTGGGAGCGCGCGCGCCTGCATGGTGCCTCGCTGCTGGACCAGTACAAGGACACCGCCGCCGCCGAGCGCATCGCCGCAGGCTTCGACGAGGTCAAGGCCAAGGGCGATGCCGCGCGCGACCTGCGCCGCATGCAGGCGCTGTGGCAGTACAACCAGATCCCGGTGGGCAACAAGGGCAACCAGGTTTCGGCGCAGATCTACAGCAAGGAACGGGTGGACGTGGATGGCAGCGGCGCCAAGCCGGTGCAGCTGGTGTTCCGCGATCATCCGGAGTGGAAGCGGCATGCCTACCTGGTACTGCAGGCCGGCGATTTCCGTTGCCCGCAGTGCACGGTGAAAGTGACCGTGGACGACGGCAAGCCGGTGTCGATGGCCGCGTGGCGTCCGAAGACCGATGAAGCCATTGCCCTGTTCATCACCGACCAGAAGGCGCTGTGGAAGCTGGCGCGCAAGGGCAAGTCGATCAGCATCGAGTTCCCGGTCAAGGCCGGTGGCACCCGCACCGCCGTGTTCGAAACCGGTGGCGTCGACGCCAGCCGCATGCCGCAGTGGTGGCAGTGATGGTTGCGGCGGGCAGCGCAGTGCACGCGTTGTCCGCGATCCGGCACTGGGTGTTCGACATGGATGGCACGCTGACCGTCGCCGTGCATGATTTCGCCGCGATCCGCCGCGCACTGGAGATCGCGGCCGAGGAAGACATCCTTGACCATATCGCGGCGTTGCCGGACGCACCGGCGCAGGCCAAGCGCGAGTGGTTGCTGAATCATGAGCGCGCGCTGGCCGAGGACGCGCTGCCGGCGCCGGGCGCGGTGAGGCTGCTGCGCGCGTTGTCGGCGGCAGGCTGCCGGCTCGGCATCCTGACCCGCAATGATCATGCGCTGGCGAAGCTGACGCTGGACGCGATCGGGGTCGGGGCGTTGTTCGACGATGCCGACATCATCGGCCGCGATGAAGCGGTGCCCAAACCCTCACCGGATGGCCTGCAGCAGCATCTTCGTCGCTGGGGGATCGGGGCTGCGGAGGCGGTGATGGTCGGTGACCACGCCTACGACCTGGAGTGCGGCCGTGCGGCCGGCACGCATACCGTGCTGGTCAACCTGCCGGAGAACCCGTGGCCGGGCCGTGCCGACTGGCATTTCGCTGATTGCCGCGCCTTGCTGGCTGCCTGGCAGGGCGCTTGCTGATGTAGAGCCGAGCCCACGCTCGGCTGCTCTCCGGTCAGATCGCGCTGGCGCGCGCAAGCCGAGCATGGCTCGGCTCTACAGGAATCAAACAGCGTGTCGACCAAGGTCGACACCTACCAACGGCATTCCCAGCAGCGCACGCGCCGAAGGCGCGGGGATAAGGTGGAATGCGCGGGCAGTTCGGCTTACGCGCTCAGCGCGTAACCGAACTGCTGCTTGAACTGCTCGTTGAACTCATCGAAGGTGAAACGCTGGTTCTGCGTGCCCGGGTGCTCGACCTTCAGCGCGCCCATCAGGTTGCCCATGCGGCCGATGGTCAGCCAGTCGTAGCCCTTCTGGATGCCGTAGATCAGGCCGGCGCGGAAGGCGTCGCCACAGCCGGTCGGGTCGACCACGCGGCGCTCGTGCGCCGGCGGGATGTCGTAGCTCTTTTCCGGGGTGTGGATGACCGCGCCCTTCGGGCCGCGGGTGGTGATGTAGGCCTTGACCCGGCTGACGATCTCTTTCTCGTCCCAGCCGGTGCGTTCCTGCAGCAGGTTCGACTCGTAGTCGTTGACCACCACGTAGTCGGCCTGCTCGATGAACTCGCGCAGTTCCGGGCCGTTGAACAGCGGCATGGCCTGGCCCGGGTCGAAGATGAACGGGATGCCGTCTTCGTGGAATTCCTGCGCGTTCTGGATCATGCCCTCGCGGCCGTCCGGGCCGACCAGGCCCAGGGTCACGCCCGGCACGCCACGCACGTGGTTCTCGTAGGAACGCATCATCGCGCCCGGGTGGAAGGCGGTGATCTGATTGTTGTCGTGATCGGTGGTGATGAACGCCTGCGGGGTGAACAGCTCATCGATCACGCGCACGCGCGACAGGTCGATGCCCAGGCCTTCGAAGTACTCACGGTACGGGCCGAAGTCCGAACCCACGGTGCCCATCGGGATCGGCTGGCCGCCCAGCAGGTGCAGGTTGTAGGCGATGTTGCCGGCGCAGCCGCCGAACTCGCGGCGCATGCGCGGGACCAGGAAGGACACGTTCAGGATGTGCACCTTGTCCGGCAGGATGTGATTCTTGAACTGGTCCGGGAACACCATGATGGTGTCGAAGGCAAGAGAACCACAGATCAGAGCGGACATCGATGTAAGCCTATGCGGTGAATTTTGGGGTGGGCCGGCCCGGTTCGGCGGGCAAGCAAACGGCGCCCTTGGGCGCCCGACGGCGCAAAGGTTACCCGCTGGTGCCGCTCAGGGCCAGAACCGGGTGAGACCCGATCAGGCCGAAAGCCTGTGAAGACGCGGGTTCAGCTAGTTTTTTCCTTGCTCGGCGGCAGGCGGGTTGCTAGGCTTGTCGGCCTCGATTTCTGCCCATTTTTTCGCCATCCCGCGGCGGGCACGACACCCCTCAGGACTCCTTCCTCAGATGTTCAAGAAACTCCGTGGCATGTTCTCCAACGACCTGTCCATCGACCTGGGCACGGCCAACACCCTCATCTACGTGCGCGGGCAGGGGATCGTGCTGAACGAGCCATCGGTCGTGGCCGTGCGTCAGGACCGTGCCATCGGTGGCACCCGCTCGGTGGCAGCCGTAGGCGCCGAAGCCAAGCAGATGCTTGGCCGTACCCCGGGCCACATCACCACCATCCGCCCGATGAAGGACGGCGTCATTGCCGACTTCACCTATACCGAGGCGATGCTCAAGCACTTCATCAAGAAGGTGCACAAGTCGCGCGTGCTGCGCCCGAGCCCGCGCGTGCTGGTCTGCGTGCCGGCCGGTTCGACCCAGGTCGAGCGCCGCGCGATCAAGGAATCGGCCGAGGAAGCCGGTGCCCGTGACGTGTTCCTGATCGAAGAGCCGATGGCCGCCGCGATCGGCGCCGGCATGCCGGTGACCGAAGCGCGTGGCTCGATGGTCATCGACATCGGCGGCGGCACCACCGAAGTGGCGGTGATCTCGCTCAACGGCATCGTCTATTCGGCGTCGGTCCGCATCGGTGGCGACCGCTTCGACGAGTCGATCACCAACTACGTGCGCCGCAACCACGGCATGCTGATCGGTGAAGCCACCGCCGAGCGCATCAAGGTCGAGCTGGGCTGCGCCTACCCGCAGGCGGAAGTGATCGAGATGGAAATCTCCGGCCGCAACCTCGCCGAGGGCGTGCCGAAGATGATCAAGATCAGCTCCAACGAGGTGCTTGAAGCCCTGCACGAGCCGCTGTCGGGCATCGTCAGCGCGGTCAAGCTGGCGCTGGAACAGACCCCGCCGGAACTGTGCGCCGACGTCGCCGAGCGCGGCATCGTGCTGACCGGTGGTGGCGCCCTGCTGCGTGACCTGGACCGCCTGATTTCCGAGGAAACCGGCCTGCACGTGCAGGTGGCGGACGATCCGCTGACCTGCGTGGCCCGCGGCGGTGGCCGTGCGCTGGAGCTGGTCGACATGCACGGCAACGAGTTCTTTGCGCCGGAATAAGCCGTCCCGGCTGCCTGCGCCCGCAGCGCCCCTCCGGGGTGCGGCCCACCACGAGGGTGGGCCGGCACCGGCGGGGCGCCCGCGTGTTTCCCTTCCGCCTTCTGCCAGTTGAATCGTTGCCGTGCCGCCCTACGCCGGACCTCCCGTTGCTTCCCGATCCGGTGATGCCGCCAGCCCGCTGCGTCTGCTGGCTTATCTCGCACTGGCCATCACCCTGATCGTGCTTGACGACCAGGCCGGCTGGCTCGCGCAGCTGCGCGGGCAGGCCAACAGCCTGGTGCAGCCGGTATGGGCACTGGCGGGCCTGCCGGGCAAGCTCGGCAACCAGGTCAAGGACTCGGCGGCCAGCCATGGCCAGCTGGTCAACGAGAACCGTGAACTGCGCAACCAGCTGTTGCTGGCCAACGCGCGCCTGACCCGCCTGCAGACCGCCGCGCTGGACAACGCCCAGCTGCGCGAACTGCTGAACGTGGCCGAGCGCAGTGGCCTGGACGTGCAGCTGGCGCCGATCCTGGACATCGACCTGGACCCGGTGAAGCAGCGCCTGGTGCTCGACGCCGGCAGCCGCGAAGGCGTGCACGTCGGCCAGGCGGTGATCGATGCCGGCGGCCTGATGGGCCAGGTGATCAGCGTCACCGGCGGTACCTCCACCGTGCTGCTGCTGACCGACCCCGACCATGCCGTGCCGGTGACCGTGGCCCGCAACGGCGTGCGACTGATCGTCTACGGCCGCGGCGACAAGCTGGAACTGCGCGACATCCCGCTCAGCGCGGGCGTGGAAGTGGGCGATGAGATCGTCACCTCCGGCCTCGGTGGCCGTTTCCCGGCTGGCTTCCCGGTCGGCACCATCACCGGCCTGCGCCCGGACGACACCCATGCCTTCCTGGTGGGCGAACTGAAACCGGCCGCACAGCTTGATCGCGGCCGCGACGTGCTTCTGCTGCGCCCGGGTGCAGCGATCCGCATTCCGCCGGAACTGCGCCTGCAGCTGGAAGAAACCGCCCCGGGTGGCCCGGCCAGCACCGCTGCCGCGCCGGCGGGAGCCGCGCCTGCTGCAACCACGCCGGCCACCACCACGCCGGCAACGCCTGCACCGGCTGTGGGCCGATCATCCGCTCCGTCTGCGACGCCGACGGTGGCCCCCGCATCCTCGCTTGATCCTGCTGCTCCGGTAGTGCCGGCCGCTGGCCGGCAACCGACCACGCCGGAGGCCCAGCGATGAGCCGCCTGCGCGACAATCCGTGGGTGCTGCCAGCCAGCCTGGTGGTGGCGCTGCTGCTGGGCCTGCTGCCGCTGCCGGCGCTGCTGCAGCCGTTGCGCCCGTACTGGCTGGCGCTGGTGCTGGCGTACTGGGTGATCGAAGCGCCCGAGCGCGTCGGCCTGGGCGTCGCTTTCACCAGTGGCGTCATCGCCGACCTGCTGTACGGCGGCGTGCTCGGCGAACAGGCACTGCGGCTGGTGATGCTGGCCTTCATCCTGCAGCGCTTCCGCGCCCGCATCCGCTTCTTCCCGATGTCGCAGCAGATGCTGGCCATCGGCGGCCTGCTGTTCAACGACCGCATCGTCAGCGCGCTGGTGCACATCCTGGTGGGTGAACCCACCCTGCCGTGGTCGTACTGGTGGGCACCGCTGCTGGGCATGGGCCTGTGGCCGCTGGTGTTCGTGCTGCTGGATGCGGTGCGCTTCGGCAAGCGTGGGCGCTGAGCCATGATCCCGCGTCGCCAGGTCAAGAATCCGCACGCCGAAGCCGAACAGTTCCGCCGCCGCGCGGCGCTGGGTTTCCTGGGCGTGCTGGTCTGCCTGCTGGGCCTGGGCGGCTGGTACTTCAAGCTGCAGGTGCTGGACCACGACGTCTACGCCACGCGCTCGGAAGCCAACCGCATCAAGCCGCGGCCGGTAGTGCCCGGGCGCGGCATGATCTACGACCGCAACGGTCGCCTGCTGGCCGAGAACGTGCCGGCGTTCCGCCTGGACGTGACCCCGGACAAGGTCAAGGACATGGACGCCACCCTGGAAGGGCTGGCGAAGATCATCAGCATCAGCCCGGAAGAGCTGGAAGCGTTCAACAAGTCGCGCAAGGCGCGCCGCAAGTTCCTGCCGGTCACGCTGAAGCTGCGCATGAGCGACGAGGAGATGGCGCGCTTCGCCGTCGACCGCTGGCGCTTTCCCGGCGTCGAGCTGGAGCCCTACCTGACCCGGCGCTACCCGTATGGCGACCTGTTCGCGCACATCATCGGCTACGTCGGCCGTGTCGACGACAAGGATCTGGAGATCCTCGGCGAAGGCAATGCCGCGCTGACCCACATCGGCAAGTCCGGCCTGGAGCGCTATTACGAGCAGCAGCTGCGCGGCAAGGTCGGCTACGAGCAGGTCGAGACCAACGTGCAGGGCCGTGCCATCCGCACCATCGGCCGCGTTGCTGCGCAGTCCGGCGCCGACCTGCGGCTGTCGATCGACGCCGACCTGCAGCGCGCCATGGTGGCCGCCTTCGGTGACCAGGAAGGCTCGGCGGTGGCGATGGACCCGCGCACCGGCGAAGTGCTGGCGATGGTCAGCCTGCCGTCGTACGACCCCAACCTGTTCGTCAACGGTATCTCGCATGCCGATTTCAAGGCGCTGAACGACAATCCGTCGCGGCCGCAGTTCAACCGCCTGGTGCTCGGTGGCGTCGCGCCCGGTTCCACGCTCAAGCCGCTGATCGGCCTGGCCGGCCTGGATTCGGGTGTACGCCGCCCGGAAGACAAGGTGTTGTCCACCGGCATGTTCTACCTGCCCGGCACCTCGCGTGGCTGGGGTGACTCGCACCGCGGTGGCCATGGCTGGACCGACCTGCGCAAATCCATCGCGCAGTCGGTCAACACCTACTACTACAAGCTGGCGCTGGACCTGGGCATCGAGCGCTTCGACCATTACATGGAGTACTACGGCTTCGGCCAGCCGACCGGTATCGACCTGACCGGCGAGATCGGCGGCATCCTGCCGTCGCCGGCCTACAAGCGGAAGAGCCGCAAGGAAGCCTGGTACCCGGGCGATACAGTCAACATCAGCATCGGCCAGGGTGACTGGAAGGTCACTCCGCTGCAGCTGGCGCGGGGTGTCAGTGGACTGGCCAACGGACAGCTGCGCACGCCCCATCTGGTGATCCAGCAGCGTGCGGGTTTCGACCATGACTGGATGGCGACCGACCCGGGCGAAAGCAAACCGGTCAGTCCGAACCCGAACAATCTGCAGGCGGTGCGCGAAGGCATGATGGCCACCATGCTGCCTGGCGGCAGTGCGGCACGCATGGCGGCCGGCGCGCCGTACACGATGGCCGGCAAGACCGGTACCGCTCAGGTCATCAGCCGCAAGGGCACGGCCGCGGTGAATCCGAAGAGCCTGCCGATGCACCTGCGCCACCGCGCGCTGTTCGTCGGTTTCGCGCCGGTGGACCAGCCGGTGATCGCGCTGGCGATCGCGGTGGAGGGCGGCGGCTACGGCGGTGCGGCGGCTGCGCCGATCGCACGCAAGGTGTTCGACGCCTATCTGCTGGGCAAGATGCCTGAAGGCATGCAGCCGCTGGACAGCGAGCGCGGCACCACCGCCATCGGTGCCACCGCGTTCGACAACGAAGATGTGGGCGCGCGCCAGGCCGGTGACCTTGCTGCGGCTCAGCTGGGCGAGCACCCGGTGCTGGTCGGCGTGCCCGCGCCGGAACCGGCGCCCGCACCGCCGCAGCCGGGGGCGCCGGCTGCGGCCGCGCTGCCGGCCACGTCACGCCCTACCGCCGCGGAGCCCGCACGATGAGAGTGTTCCTGCGTTGGGCCGGCGACATGCTGCGCCGCTTCTTCAGCACGCTGGACTGGGTGCTGTGCCTGGCCCTGGGCGCGCTGATGGTGATCGGCCTGGCCACGCTGAAGAGTGCCGGTGGCGACGGCCTGGTAATGGCCCAGGGCGCGCGCTTCGCAGTGGGCATGGCCGCGCTGTGGGGCATCTCGCGGGTGCCGATCCTGCGGATCCGCTCGGCCACGCCGATGATCTACGCAATCTCGATGATCCCGCTGCTGGCGGTGTTCGTGCTGGGCACCGGCAAATATGGCCGGCAGTGGCTGGACCTGAAATTCTTCTACCTGCAGCCGGCCGAGCTGCTGAAGGTCAGCCTGCCGATGATGGTGGCCTGGTACCTGCACAAGATGCCGTTGCCGCCGCGCTTCAACACCGTGCTCGTGGCCCTGGTCATCATCGGCGTACCAACCGGCCTGGTGATGCTGCAGCCGGACTTCGGCACCGGTGTGCTGATCGCCGCCAGCGGCGTGTTCGTGCTGCTGCTGGCAGGCCTGCCGTGGTGGTGGGTCGGCCTGGGCGTGGGCGGCGTGGCCGCGGTTGCGCCGGTGGCCTGGTTCTGGCTGCTGCGGCCGTACCAGAAGGACCGCATCATGATGTTCCTGGACCCGGAGATGGATGCGCTGGGAGCCGGCTGGAACATCATCCAGTCGAAGATCGCGATCGGTTCGGGCGGCTTCGATGGCAAGGGCTGGGGCGAAGGCTCGCAGTCGCACCTGAACTTCATTCCCGAGCAGACCACCGACTTCGCGTTCTCGGTGCTGAGCGAGGAATTCGGCTGGATCGGCGTGGCCACCGTGCTGGCGCTGTACCTGGTGGTGATCGGGCGTTGCCTGTGGATTGCCAGCCAGTCGCGCGATTCGTACTCGCGCCTGCTGGCCGGCGCTACCGGACTGGCGTTCTTCGTCTATGTACTGGTGAACGGCGGGATGATTTCCGGCCTGCTGCCGGTGGTGGGCGTGCCGATGCCGCTGATCAGCTACGGCGGTACCTCGGCGGTGTCACTGCTGGCCGGCTTCGGGTTGGTGATGGCCGTGCGCAGCCACAACCCGGTGCACGGCGGCTACGGGTAACACCGGCTGCGCGCTTCTGTAGAGTCGAGCCATGCTCGACTGCCGGAAATGCAGTCGAGCATGGCTCGACTCTACAAACGCATGACCACCATGACAGCTTCACGCAAGCACCCGTTGTTACCGTGCTGCGCGTGGAATGGAAACGACTGCTTGGCGGCTGCCGTGAGGCGGTGCGCACGATCGACCTGCCGTTGCTGGTCGCGTTGTTGATCCTGATGGGCGCGGGCCTGGCGGTGCTGCACAGCGTGTCCGGGCCAGTGACCGGGCAGGCGGCGCGCTTTGCCGGTGGCCTGGTGGCGATGTGGTTGCTGTCGCGTGTTTCGCTGCTGCGCCTGCGCGCGTGGACACCGGCGTTGTATGCGCTGTCGATGCTGCCGCTGATGGCGGTGTATGTGATCGGCACCGGCAAGTACGGGCAGCGCTGGCTCAACCTGGGTGTCTTCTACCTGCAGCCGTCGGAGCTGCTCAAGCTCAGCCTGCCGTTGATGATGGCCTGGTACCTGCACCGGCAGCCGTTGCCGCCCTCGCCACGCACGGTGCTGACCGCCGCAGTGTTGATCGGCGTTCCTGCCGTGCTGATCCTGATGCAGCCGAACCTCGGCACCGCCACCTTGGTCACTGCCAGCGGCGTGTTCGCGTTGTTGCTGGCCGGCCTGCACTGGGGCTGGGTGGCAACGGGCGCGGCGGGGCTGGCGGTGGCCGCACCGCTGGCGTGGTTCGGGCTGTTGCGGCAGTACCAGAAGGATCGCGTACTGACCTTCCTCGACCCGGCGGCAGATCCGCTCGGCACCGGCTGGAACATCCTGCAGTCGCGCATCGCGATCGGTTCCGGTGGCTGGCAGGGGCGTGGCTGGGGGCAGGGCACGCAGGCCACGCTGGATTTCCTGCCCGAGTACACCACCGACTTCGCGTTCTCGGTGCTGGCCGAGGAATTCGGCTGGATCGGTGTGGCGACGCTGTTCGCGCTGTACCTGTTCGTGGTCGGACGCTGCCTGTGGATCGCCGTGCACGCACGCGACACGCATGCACGGTTGCTGGCCGGCAGCCTGGGGCTGGCGTTCTTCGTCTACGTGCTGGTGAACGGTGGAATGATTTCCGGCCTGCTGCCGGTGGTGGGCATTCCGATGCCGTTGATCAGCTATGGCGGGACATCGGCGGTTTCGCTGTTGGCTGGCATCGGGTTGGTGATGGCGGTACGCGGGCACCGGCCCGTGCACGGGGGATAGGGTTTCCAGCCAACGGCGCAGCCCCTCGTGGGTGGGCGCGTAAAGCACTTCATGGGTGGGGCCGGGTAGATGGGCTGCGCAGGGGACGCTGCAAGTACGTCCATGTAAGCTCGGTCGCCGCATCCATGCGGCTCACGCCCCTGCGCAGCCCATCTACCCGGCCACGGACAGGTTCCGTGCGCGCCTACCCACGGAGAAGAAAGAGAAGATCAAAAGCAAAAGCGGCCTGGCGGGTCGCTTCATTGCCTTGTGTAGAGCCGAGCCATGCTCGGCTCACGAGCAAGCGCAGCGCCGCGACCCGCTTTTGATCTTCTTTTTCTTCTCCGTGGGTGGCAGACCTCCGAAATCTGTCAGAGGCCGGTCGGGTTGGGTACGCGGGGGTGTCAGCCGCATGGATGCGGCTGCCAAGCCTCCAGGGACGGATTCACGGCGTCCCCCGCGTACCCAACCCGACCGGCCCACCCGCAGCTTCTGCTTTCCGCGACCACCCAGACACCACCCACGAGGGGCTGCGCCGTTGGCTGGAAACTTCCTGACTCTGCGCAACGCCCGTTGTGGAAGCGTTCTCACAACGATGCACGGCAGCACACCCGCTGACCAAAGTCCGGAAAAAACGTTAGCTGGTTCACACTTTTACAGCGCGTTGATCCTGATCAATGGACTTGTCGTAATCGGCCTGCACAATGGCGGCCCGTTCGGCACGGCGCGCCGTCAATCGTTGCAGCGCGAGGGGGCGTCGGGCGGGAGCAGTACTGATCCAACGGATACAGGGAGCGCGGGGTACTGCCACTGGGGAGCGGCAGCCGCGCGGGTATCGACCGGATCCGGTTGCCGGTTGCGTCTGCGGGGATGGGGACGCAACCGGCCACCTCTATCTGAATGGGGAGGCGCGATCACGACGCCTTCACATTTCCCGCTGAACGCGGGCAAATCGTTGTGATTCATGGTGTTAGGGGTTTTAATTCATCCATGACCTGCTAACCTGCGACGATGATTCGACGCACTCTGGCCTGCATGCTCACCCTCGGCCTGGTCGCCTGCGCGACCCAGCCGAAGTCCCCACCGTCTTCGCCCCAGGCCAGCAGCACGCCGCGCCAACCCGCCGCCAAGGCCCATGGCCCGGCCGAGGCCGCGCCCGAAGCCGCCGCTGCCACCGCGCCGCCGGTCGATCTCACCCCGGTGCCGTTCGAGGTCGCACGGGCCCGCTTCATTGCCGATACCGCCAAGCGCTATGGCCTGAAGCCGGAGCAGATCAGCAGCGTGCTCGACCAGGCGCAGGTGCGCCAGCCGATCATCGCCGCGATGTCGCGCCCGGCCGAACGGGTCAAGCCGTGGAACGAATACCGGCCGATGTTCATCAGCAAGGCCCGCATCGATGGCGGCCGCGCGTTCCTGGCCCAGCATCGCGCCGAGCTGGATCGCGTGCAGCAGCGCACCGGTGTGCCGGCCGAAGTGATCGTGGCGATCATCGGCGTGGAAACCAGCTACGGCAAGAATGCCGGCAGCCATCGCGTGCTCGATGCGCTGTACACGCTGGCCTTCTATTACCCGCGCAGCGGCGACCCGGCCAAGCTGGAACGCGAAGTACGCCGCGAGCTGTTCTTCCGCGATGAGCTGGCCAAGCTGTTCGAGCTGGGCCGCGAAGAAAACCTGGACATCACCACGCTCAAGGGCAGTTATGCCGGTGCGATGGGCATGGGCCAGTTCATGCCGTCCAGCTATCTGGATTACGCAGTGGACGGCAACGGCGACGGCCGTCGCGACCTGTTCACCAGCTACGACGACGTGTTCTCGTCCATCGCCAACTACTTCGTGAAGAAGGGCGGCTGGGTGCGGGGTGGCCAGGTGGCCGTGCCGGCCACGCTGGCACCGGGCCGCGAGGAGTTCAATCCGACCGAATGGATGCCGACCTGGTCGCTGGCCGACCTGGCACAGCGCGGCTACCAGCCCAGCGCTGCAGTGCAGCCGGGTGCAACGGCCACGCCGATCACGCTTGAAGGCAGCACCGGCAAGCAGTACTGGCTGGGCTTCCAGAACTACTACGCGATCACCCGCTACAACCTCTCGAAGATGTACGCGATGGCCGTGTTCCAGCTGTCCCAGGCCATCGCCGGACAGGAGCTGCCCCCGGCATGAACATCAGATGGCTGGTCCCAGGCTTGATCGTTCTCGCGCTGGCTGCCTGCAGCAGCGCGCCGAAGAAGCCGGCCACGGCCGGCCATGGTGGCAAGTCGGGCGGCACCCTGGTGCAGGGGCGCGGCTCGCGCCCGGCACACTGCCCGGAAGGCTCGCCCTACGCGGCGGCCAAGGAAGACCTGAGTACCCGCGGCAACTACACCGCCGGTGGTCTGTACAAGCCGGGCGTGCGTGACAGCACCCCGGATTACATTCCGAACGTGGCCTGCATTCCCGAGCCGGAAGTGACCGCCGAAGAACGCTCGGCGATCGGCAACAAGACGCCCTACGTGGTGCTGGGCAAGTCGTACAAAGTGCTTGATGACACCCGCAACTATGTCGAGCGCGGCACCGCGTCGTACTACGGCGCCAAGTTCCACGGCCGCCTGACCTCGAACCGTGAGGTCTACGACATGTACCAGTTCACCGCCGCGCACAAGACGCTGCCGCTGCCCAGCTTCGCCCGCGTGACCAACCTCGACAACGGCGAGTCGGTGATCGTGCGCGTCAACGATCGCGGCCCGTTCCATGATGGCCGCGTGGTCGATCTCAGCTACGCCGCCGCCGTGCGCCTGGGCATCACCCAGCGCGGTACCGGCAATGTCGAGGTGCGCGCGCTGCAGCCGGGCGAGGGCAACCTGCTGGCGCAGAAGCCCTCGCGCCGCGAACGTCGTGCTGCCGAAGCGGCCGCAACCACCGCCGTGGCCAGCGCGCGCCCGACGCCAGCCGCACGCGCCAACGCCGACAGCGACATCGATCGCCTGGTCAAGCGCCTGCCGGGCGACAGCATGCCTGCGCGTGGCCAGCCGGCCACCACCCAGGGCGTTGCCAGCACCGTGCCGGATGTGGCGGTCAGCAGCCTGCCGCCGAGCGCGCCGCCGGTGCGCAGCACGGTGCCCGCTCCGGCTGTCGTGGCCAGCACCACTCCGCGCGCGGTGGCGCCGGCACCAGTGCGCAGCGCATCGACCACGCCGGCCGCACCCAGCCTGTCGCAGCAGGTGGTGGGCGCGGTGATGGTGCAGGTCGCCAGCTTCTCCAGCCGCGACAATGCCAACCGCGCGATGGGCCAGCTCAACGCCGCCGGCATCGTCGGCGCGACCATCAGTGACATCGCTGCCGGTGGCCGCACCCTGTTCCGCCTGCGCGTTCCCGCCAGCGACCATGCCAGTGCTGCGGAACTTGCCGGCCGCATCGCCGGTCTGGGCCTGGGTTCGCCGCAGATCGTCAAGGATTGATCCGCCCGGGCCGGTGCTGCCGGCCCATGCTCCCCCGGCCTTACAATGGCCGTTACGTTCCACCCTCCATTCCCGGCCGTCCCCTGGAGCCTGCTGTCCAATGAATTTCCGTTCCGCCGCCACCGCCCTGGCCGCCACCCTGGTGGTGGGCCTGGCTTCCGCCCAGACGCCGCTGCCGACCCCGGCCACGCCGACGCCTGCCGCCGCTGCCGCCCCGGCCACTGTTGCCACTCCGCCGGCGCCCGCGCCCAGCGTGTCCAAGGCCTGGGTGCTGATGGATTACGCCACCGGCCAGGTGCTGGCCGGTGAAAACATCAACGAACAGCTGGCTCCGGCCAGCATCACCAAGGTGATGACGTCCTACGTGATCGCCGCCGAGGTCAAGAACGGCAAGGTCCGTGCGGATGACCAGGTGATGATGAGCGAGCGCGCCTGGCGCGAAGGTGGCGCCGGTACCGATGGCAGCTACAGCGGCTTCCCGGTCAACCAGACCGCGCGCCTGGAAGACATGGAAAAAGGCATGGCGATCCAGTCCGGCAACGACGCCGCGATCGCCCTGGCCGAACACGTGGCTGGCAGCGAGGAGGCCTTTGCTTCGCTGATGAACAGCTATGCCGCCAAGATCGGCATGAAGAATTCGCACTTCGTGAACGCCCATGGCCTGACCGCTCCGGGCCACCATAGCAGCGCCTACGATCTGGCACTGCTGGGCCGCGCGATGGTGCGCGATTACCCGGAAACCTACGCGTACAACAAGATCAAGGAATTCCAGGTCGGCAACATCAAGCAGCCGAACCGCAACCTCCTGCTGTGGCGCGATGGCAGCGTGGACGGCATCAAGACCGGTCACACCTCGGAAGCCGGTTACTGCCTGATGAGCTCGGCCCAGCGTGGTGACCAGCGTCTGGTGGCCGTGGTGCTGGGCGGCCAGTCGGAAAAGCAGCGTGCCGATGACAGCCTGGCGCTGTTGAACTGGGGCTTCCGCTTCTTCGAGACCCACCGCCTGTACGAACCGGGCAAGGCCGTAGCCGAGCACAAGGTCTGGAAGGGCACCACCGACAAGGTGCAGCTGGGCGTGGCGCAGCCGATGCTGGTGAGCGTGCCGCGCGGCCGCTACAACGACCTGAAGCCGAGCATCGATGTGCCCAAGACCCTGGAAGCACCGTTCACCGCCGGCCAGCAGATCGGCACCGTGAAGGTGATGCTGGATGGCAAGCTGGTGGCTGAAGCGCCGCTGGTGGCGGTGGCTGCCGTTGAACAGGCCGGCTTCTTCAAGCGCCTGTGGGACAGCTTCTGGATGTGGTGGGAATCGGAATGATCCACGCCCCGGCGTGGTGAAGGAAAAGGCCGGCGAATGCCGGCCTTTTCGTTCT
>NZ_JAOCCT010000061.1:0-14259 GCF_029840555.1 Stenotrophomonas sp. GD03877
AACCTCGTCAATGACGCCATCTGGGGTCGCCAGCATCGAGGAGTTGGGCCTTCGTGGCACCCTTTTCCTAGCCGCACTGTTAGCCGCGCAGCTACGACGCCTACCGGTGGCGCCCACACGCCGCTCCACCTTGCTGGTGCTGGACACGCTGCGAGACTTGGCCTTGATCCAAGTTCCCTGGCCAGCCGATCGATGGCAGATCCGCCCCGATGCCGAGGTCACGCCCATCGAAGATCTGCAATGGGCTTTCGCCTGGTCTACCCACGAGCGCAGGCACCTGCTCCCGGTGCTGGAAGACCAACTCGGCGATATGGCACACGATGTAGACTTGGCGGACGCGAAACTGGAGCTGTGGGATGAACTTGCACTCTGGGAGACCGAGCAGTTTCTGGAGCAGCAATTGCTCAAACATCACTTCGACCCAGGCTGGGCACGTGATGTGGGGTTCGTCTTTCAATCCGGACCGCGGGGCTTGCCGATCGCGCGGTGGCGTTACTGCTGCTGGGCGGCGGTACGCCAAGGTGCCTCGGTGGCGATGCGTCTTGGCGTGCACGACAGCGCCCATGTGCGGGAAGCCATCTTTCAGGAGGTCCAGAAGCGCCTGCGCTACCTGATGACCAGTTCGCCCGAGCAAGGCATGTTCAATCCCTATCATTTGGCACCGGAGTCCTCAGTAGCCAAACTGTTTGTAGATTGGGTCGTCCCTATGGAATGGGCGTACTGGACAGGTGAGCGCCACCCCAGCCGCTAGCAGACAAACGAGCAGCCTCGTCAGTCGGCTCCCCCATCTTGCGCATGGCCGCGCCTAGTTTTCTTCACCGCATTTTGTGCTGGCGTCAGTTGATTCAGTAGAGGCTCTAGCGCTTCAAGACGTGCATTGGCACGCAACGCATCGGCTTCAGCGCTCTCGCGGCGCTCACGCTCCCGCGCAAGGGTGTCTTGAACTTGAGCTAGCTCGTTGCGCATGGTATCCAAGGTCTTGGCGTCAGTCTTCCAGCGCTCCTGCAGTGCCAAATAGTCCGTCGCGGTCTGGCGCAACGCCACGACCTCGCTGTGTTGGCCTTCGTGGGCCTGTCGTAGCTGGGCAAGCTCACGCTCAATCCGCCCGTGGCGCTCCAGCCATTGACCATTGTCGCGGTTCAGCACCAACAGCTCCTGATTCTTCGCGCCCAAGGCTTCATTGGCCTGACGTAAGGCTACTTGCAGCTCTTGGACCTGATGCTCGTGACGGCGAAGCTCTTGCTCACGCTGCTCTTTGGTTGAAGTGCGGTAGTGCTCAAGCGCTTCCCGGGCATGGGCATGCTTGTCCTCCAGAGAACGCGTATGCGCCTCATGATCAGCCAGCCGCACCGTCATGCCAGCGATGCGCTCGTTCAACTGGGCGATTTCCGCGATCCTGTCACCTAGATTCTGTTGAAGGAGGGCGTGAGCAGCTTGCTCTTGGTGCAGGCTTGCTTCGGTGCGCTGCAGCCGACTGCTCAAGGCGGCAGCCTCCTCTTGGGCACCGGAAAGCGCCTGTTGCCGACTGTGGAGCTCAGCCTGATGGCGCTCACGCTCCTGGGTGAGGATGGACTCTGCTTCCTCCTGGAGCCGCGAGGCCAAGCGCGCAACCAAGTCCTGCAAAGCATCACTAACGGCTACCGTCCTCGCCGGACCGCCGCCTTCCTCTCCTTCCAGTTCACGCAAGTAGCGGTGGATCGTGGTCTTGGAGCCCGTGTTGCCCAAGGCCACTCGCACCGCGTCGACTGACGGCTTCTTGCGTTGGGCCAGCAGCGCGTCGCGCGCCTTCTGGACGTCACTCTTATAGAGTCCTGCGCGCGCCATCGTGCCACCTCACTTTATTTCGTAATGTATTACATACCATGTAATTACATACTATTAAAGCAGGTAGACGACCGCTCGTCGGCGAAAATAGTTATACGGGATAATATTGAATTATCCCGCCTGATCGTCTTTTTGCTCCAGATTTCACCGGTGGCACGTACGAAACGGTCCGAGAGGAGACGCCCCTGCAGACGCCTATGGCACCTCTATCGACCAGGCCATCCAGAGGGGCCTCGTGCTGGGTTAAAATTGAGCGCGAATGGCCCATTCTTCTCCCACGACCACGCCAATGCCGCCCTAGACCCAGCCTGGGCCTAGATCGTCAAGACGTGGTTACAGCGCACAGCGCTTGAGGGAGTCTTATGCCGACCCATACCGCGGAGGCCGCGCGCCGCCGCACGTTTGCCATCATTTCGCACCCGGATGCCGGGAAAACCACCCTGACCGAGAAGTTTCTGTTGTTTGGCGGCGCCATTCGCCAGGCCGGTAGCGTCAAGTCCCGGAAGTCAGCCAAGCACGCCACGTCCGACTGGATGACGCTGGAGAAGGAACGCGGCATTTCGGTCACCTCGTCGGTGATGCAGTTCCCCTACGATGGCCGCATCGTCAACCTGCTCGATACGCCGGGGCATGCCGACTTCTCCGAGGACACCTACCGTGTGCTGACCGCGGTCGATTCGGCGCTGATGGTCATCGACTGCGCCAAGGGCGTGGAAGAGCGCACGATCAAGCTGATGGAGGTCTGTCGGCTGCGGGACACGCCGATCATGACCTTCATCAACAAGCTCGACCGCGAAGGCAAGTCGCCGGTCGAACTGCTGGACGAGGTCGAGCGCGTCCTCGACATCCCCTGCGCACCGATCACCTGGCCGATCGGCATGGGATCGAGGCTCAAGGGCGTGATCCATCTGATGACCGGCGAGGTCCACCTGTTCGAAACTGGCAAGAACTTCACGCGACAGGATTCGACGATCTTCCCATCCATAGAGGATCCTGCACTGGTCAAGCGCGTCGGAGCGCAGCTCCTCGATGAGGTCCGGGAGGAGCTGGCCCTGGTTCAGGGCGCGTCTCATCCCTTCGATCGCGAACTGTATTTGGCAGGTCTGCAGACTCCGGTATTCTTCGGCTCGGCGGTGAACAACTTTGGTGTCCAGTTGCTGCTCGACTTCTTCGTCACGCATGCGCCGGCACCCAAGCCACGCGACGCATCCCTGAGGAAGGTTTCGCCAGAGGAGCCGGCTTTCAGTGGCTTCGTGTTCAAGATCCAGGCCAATATGGATCCATTGCATCGCGACCGCGTCGCCTTCCTGCGCGTGTGCTCCGGCAGCTATCAGCACGGCATCAAGGCACTCCATGTCCGCACGGGCAAGGAGATGCGGCTTGGCGATGCCTTGACGTTCATGGCGTCCGAGCGTGAGTTGGCCGAGCACGCCTACCCGGGCGACGTCATTGGCATTCATAACCACGGCACGATCGCCATCGCCGACACGTTCACCGTCGGCGATCCGTTGCAGTTCACCGGCATACCGAGCTTTGCCCCCGAGCTGTTCCGGCGCATCCGCCTGCGGGACCCGTTGCGTCTCAAGCATTTGCAAAAGGGTCTGACCCAGTTGTCTGAAGAGGGAGCCACGCAGTTTTTCCGGCCACTGTTGTCCAACGACCTGATCCTCGGGGCAATCGGAACCCTGCAGTTCGAGGTGGTGGCCTATCGGTTAAAGGACGAGTACGGCGTGGAAGCGAGTTTCGAACCGGTCCAGATCCACACTGCGCGCTGGATCCAGGCTGAGAGCGATTCCGATCTCGAAGAGTTCCGTGAGAAGGCGGCAACCCATCTTGCGCTCGATGCTTCCGGAGCCCTGGTCTACCTGGCACCCAGTCGCGTCAACCTGCAGATGGCGCAGGAACGTGCACCGAAGATTTGCTTCACAGCCACACGCGAGCACTCCCAAGCCGTGGGTCGCGCGGACTAGGGGTTGTCCGTGTAAAAATGGTTCTTTGCGGATTACCGTGGAGCCTCGGCTGACCAACGGTGCCCTTGAGGCCTGATTTCCTAGATTCGAGGATGCAGCCATGCTGGACCGGAAGACGATCGAAAAGCTGGATGGCCGGGAAGGCTATCGGGTAGAGCGCGTGGCGTGGCCTGAGGATGACAGCCGGACCGTCACGATCTACCTCAAGCCATCGGCGCGGACGATGTACTGCGAGCACTGCGACACTCCCAAGCCGTGGGTCGCGTGCAGCGCAGGGGAAACCATCACGTTCATGAACCCCTCACCTCCGGTCGAATCGGCAATTGATCGGCGCGGACGTCGACCGCGTGCTCGATAGGCATTGATGCCGGACGTCTAACCCCCACGCTCCCGCATCACCTCGCGCACGATGAACAGCGACGCGATCGAGCACGCTTCAGAGCAGTCCTCGCGCAGGGCCAATTCGTGGAGGCGATCGAGCTGCCAAGGGACCACCTCGAGCTCTTCGGGTTCGTCCCCCGGCAAGCGCTCCGGGTACAGGTCCTCCGCCAGTACCAGATGGATGGCGTTGCTCATGTAGGTGGGGGCCAAGGTCAGTGGCCGCAGATAGCGCATAACCTTGGCGCCCATTCCGACCTCTTCCTTCAGCTCGCGATTGGCGGCCTCGAGAATCGACTCGCCGGGGTCCATACGTCCCTTGGGCAGGCCAAGTTCGTATCGATGGGTGCCCACCGCGTACTCGCGAATCAAAAGTACCGTGTGCGGATCGGGCATCGCGGCGATGATGACGCTTCCAGGTGAGCGGGTGTGGAGCCGCTCGTAGAGCCGTCGCTCCCCGTTCGCGAATTCGAGATGCACCTGTTCCAGGCAATACGGGCCGAGCTCGGTCGCATCAGCCCGATGGATGACCGGTAGGCGCAGGATCGTGTTGAGGCGGGACATCAGCCGTCTTCCGATTGCACCGCGCCCGGCGGTTCTGCTTCGGCAATCGCGACGCCGCTGCTGAGGAACATGCGGGCAGCAGCGGCCGCATTCTCCAAGGCCAAGCGGGTGACCTTGGTCGGATCGAGGATGCCGAACGCGACCATGTCGCCGTATTCGCCGGTCTGGGCGTTGTAGCCGAAATTGCCGCTGCCTTCCTTGACTTTGTTGACCACGACCGATGGCTCTTCACCGGCGTTGGCGACGATCTCGCGCAGCGGTGCTTCCATCGCGCGCAGGGCGATCTGGATGCCGTGGTTCTGGTCTTCGTTGGCGCCCTTCAGGCCTGCAATCGCGGCCTTGGCGCGCAGCAGCGCGACGCCGCCGCCCGGGACGATGCCTTCTTCCACCGCCGCACGCGTGGCGTGCAGGGCGTCTTCGACGCGGGCCTTCTTTGCCTTCATCTCGATCTCGGTCGACGCACCGACCTTGATCACCGCCACGCCGCCGGCCAGCTTGGCAACGCGCTCCTGCAGCTTCTCGCGGTCGTAATCCGACGAGGTGTCTTCGATCTGGGTCTTGATCTGGGTGACACGCGATTCGATGTTGGCCTTCTCGCCGGCGCCATCGATGATCGTGGTGTTTTCCTTGGAGACCTGCACCTTCTTGGCGCGGCCCAGGTCCTTGATCGTCGCCTTTTCGAGCGACAGACCGATTTCCTCGGAGATCACGGTGCCGCCGGTCAGCACGGCCATGTCTTCCAGCATCGCCTTGCGACGGTCGCCGAAGCCCGGTGCCTTGACGGCCACGACCTTGACGATGCCACGGATGGTGTTGACCACCAGAGTCGCCAGCGCTTCGCCTTCGATGTCTTCGGCGATGATCAGCAGCGGCTTGCCGGACTTGGCCACGCCTTCCAGCACGGGCAGCAGGTCGCGCACGTTGGAGATCTTCTTGTCGTGCAGCAGCACGTACGGATCGTCCAGGTCAGCGGTCTGCGACTGCTGGTTGTTGATGAAGTACGGGGACAGGTAGCCGCGGTCGAACTGCATGCCTTCGACGACGTCCAGCTCGTTTTCCAGGCCCGAGCCTTCTTCAACGGTGATCACGCCTTCCTTGGTCACGCGGCGCATCGCTTCGGCGATGATGTTGCCGATCGATTCGTCGGAGTTGGCCGAGATCGTACCGACCTGGGCGATCGCCTTGTCGTCGGTGGTCGGCTTGGAGATGTTCTTCAGCTCGGCGACGGCGGCGATCACGGCCTTGTCGATACCGCGCTTGAGGTCCATCGGGTTCATGCCGGCAGCAACGGCCTTGGCGCCTTCGCGGATCAGGGCCTGGGCCAGCACGGTGGCGGTGGTGGTGCCGTCGCCGGCGTCATCGTTGGTGCGGGAAGCAACTTCCTTCACCATCTGCGCGCCCATGTTCTCGAACTTGTCAGCCAGTTCGATTTCCTTGGCGACAGACACGCCGTCCTTGGTGATGGTCGGGGCGCCGAAGCTCTTTTCGAGCACGACGTTGCGGCCCTTCGGGCCCAGGGTGGCCTTGACGGCATTGGCGAGAATGTTGACGCCGCGCAGCAGGCGCAGCCGCGCATCATTATCGAAAAGGATCTCTCTGTGCGTCATGACCGTTCCTCCGCAATAAAAACGCATGCCGGAGGGGAGCCGCCAGAACCCCCGGCATACGCCGACTCCGGCAGCAACACTTTCGTTCCGTCCACCGCCTTCATCGAAAGCCGAACCCGACCCTGCATGTCCACTTCCAGGACCTTGACCTTCACCACATCCCCTTCCGACAGAACGGAATTCGGGTTTTCCACTCGCTCGTCAGAAATCTGCGAGACGTGCACCAGTCCGACCTTGCCCGGCGCGATGGTGACGAACGCGCCGAAGTCAAGCACCTTTGCCACCTTACCTTCGTAGACCCGACCCGGTTCGATTTCGGCCGTGATCTGTTCGATACGCCTGCGCGCCGTGTCGGCGGCTCCGCCGCTGGTCGAAGCGATCACGATCGTGCCGTCGTCCCGGATATCGATCTGCGTGCCAGTTTCCTTGGTGAGCGCCTGGATGGTGGCCCCGCCCTTGCCGATCACCTCGCGGATCTTGTCCGGATGGATCTTGATCGTCAGCAGGCGCGGTGCGAACTCCGACATCTGCTCGCGCGGGGCCTGGATGGCCTTGGCCATCTCCCGAAGGATGTGCAGTCGCCCTTCTCGCGCCTGCGCCAATGCCACCTCCATGATCTCGGCGGTCACGCCGTCGATCTTGATGTCCATCTGCAGGGCCGAGATACCGTCGATAGTGCCGGCGACCTTGAAATCCATATCGCCCAGGTGGTCCTCGTCACCCAGGATGTCGGACAGCACCGCGAACCGATCGCCTTCCTTGACCAGGCCCATGGCGATGCCTGTCACAGGCCCCTTGACCGGAACGCCCGCAGCCATCAGGGCCAGCGAGCTGCCGCACACTGAAGCCATCGAGGAAGAACCATTGGACTCGGTGATCTCCGACACTATTCGAATGGTGTAAGGGAATGCTTCCATCGACGGCATGATCGCGGCGACGCCACGCTTGGCCAGACGGCCGTGGCCGATTTCGCGTCGCTTTGGGCCGATCATCGGACCCGTCTCGCCGACGCAGTAAGGCGGGAAGTTGTAGTGGAAAAGGAAGTGTTCCTTGTACTCGCCGGTGACGGCATCGATGACCTGGCCGTCACGCGTAGTGCCGAGCGTGGTGGTCACGATGGCTTGGGTTTCGCCGCGTGTGAACACCGCCGAGCCATGAGTGCGCGGCAGCACGCCGAGTTGGATCGAGATCGGACGTACGTCTTCGAGACCGCGACCGTCCAGCCGACGCCGATCCTGCAGCACCATGCGGCGCACAGCGGTGTACTCGAGGTCGTCCAGCTCCGCGCGGACTTGGGCGACCTCCCAACCCGTTGCCGAGGTCGTCGGTGCAGCTAGCGCAATCAACACTTCATTTCTGATCGCCTGCACTCGTTTCTTGCGTGCGATCCGGTCGGTGATCAGCAAGGCGCTGTTGAGGTTGTTTCCAATCTGTGTGCGCACCGTATCGGCCAGGGCCAGGTCGCGTGGTGGATGGCTCCACTCCCACTTGGTCACCTTCGCTTCTTGGGCGAGTTCCTC
The DNA here is from genome assembly GCF_029840555.1 of Stenotrophomonas sp. GD03877. Taxonomy (NCBI): domain Bacteria; kingdom Pseudomonadati; phylum Pseudomonadota; class Gammaproteobacteria; order Lysobacterales; family Lysobacteraceae; genus Stenotrophomonas; species Stenotrophomonas sp. GD03877. The sequence goes on from NZ_JAOCCT010000061.1 coordinate 7,864, forward strand.
GATCGCTTCGATCACGGGCTGCATGGCGTGGTGGCCAAGCGACACCGCCGCCAGCATGATCTCCTCCGAGAGCACGTTGGCTTCGGACTCGACCATCAACACGCCGTGCCGGGTGCCGGCGACGACCAGATTGAGGTCGGAGGCCTTGAGCTCTTCGGTGGTCGGGTTGACCAGAAAACTGTCGCCGTGGCGGCCGATGCGGACCGCTCCAATCGGCCCCTTGAACGGCAACCCCGACAAGCGCAGCGCGGCGGAGGCGCCGACCATGGCTGGAATATCGGGATCGATCAACGGATCGACGGACAGCACGGTCGCAATGACCTGGACCTCGTGGCGGAACTGATCGGGAAACAGTGGTCTTACCGGCCGGTCGATCAGGCGCGAGGTCAGGATTTCCTTTTCGGTCGGGCGACCCTCGCGCTTGAAGAAACCACCGGGGATACGACCGCCTGCGTAGAAGCGCTCCCGGTACTCGACGGTGAGCGGGAAGAAGTCGAGTCCATCTTTCGCGCGCTTGCTGCCGACCGCGGTTACCAGCACCACCGTATCGCCCATGCGGACTATGACCGCGCCGGACGCCTGCTTGGCGATCTCGCCGGTTTCGAGGGTGAGTTCATGCGCCCCGAAGGCGCAGCGCTTCACGACCGGTAATTTAGCCGGTGCATTCGTCATCAGATTCATTATGTTTTCCTTTCATCAACAAGGATATGCCGACCACCGCAGAGGCGGCCCAATGGGTGCCGCGCGGACTCAGCGACCGGCGTTTCGGCGCATGTTGTGCTGTTTCGCCTCGGCCAGTTCCTCGGTGCACTCCAGGCAAAAAGGCGCGGCGGGATCGGCCATCAAACGGCCATGCCCGATTTCGAGTTCACATCGGCAGCAAATGCCGTAGCGCCCCGATTCGTAGCGATCCAGCGCCGCCTTGATCCGATCCAACTGGATCATCAGGCGACTGCTGCCCGCCTTGGCCATGTGCTGCTGGGAGATGGCGTCGATCCTGCTGACGCGGCCTTGCGTGGTCTGATCGAGGGCGACGGGTTGGCCCGCGTCTTCCAAACCGGCGAGGGTGATGCGAATGTCCCGCTGCTCCTCTACGAGCATGCTGAAGAATTCGTCCAGACTTTGAACGTGTACGGACATGGTGACTCCTCATCTTGGTAGGCGGTATGCCGGGAGCGGCATCCGGAAGCGGGCATTGCGCCCGCGGCCAAGAAGTGAGCGTTAGATTGGAGTGGTCATGAGAGAGCCTCGTCTTGACCCTCTGAACCGCACCCCATTGTGCGGAAACCACATCACCTAGTAGAGCTTGAGGCCATCCTCAAGATCGACGAGACAGGCGGAGGGGTGTTGTATCGTGAATTTCACTAAATCATAGCATGTCAAGTCCCCCGTCAAACGACGGGGGATTACCTCGGGCCTTCTGGGCGCTGATAGCCGCCACGAACCCCATCCTTGGACAGCACCCACTGCCACAGTTGCAGGTCCCGGGCGCGGAATGCACCGGCGCAGGACAACAGGTAGTAGCGCCACATCCGATGGAACCGTTGCCCCAGTTCGTCCTCGAAATGAGGCCATGCCTGCTCGAAGTTGGCATGCCACGCCATCAATGTGTTGTCGTAGTCGGCGCCGAAGTTGTGCAGATCCTCGACGACGAAGAGCTCGTCGCAAGCATCACCGATCTGGCCAATCGACGGCAACTCGCCGTTCGGGAAAATGTAGCGATCGATCCACGGGTCGGTAGTGGACTTGCGCCGGTTCTTGCCGATGGTGTGAAGCAGGAACAGGCCGTCATCGGCCAGGCAGCGATGAGCTACTTCCATGTAGCTGCGATGGTTCTTGCGACCCACATGCTCGAACATGCCGACGCTGGCGATGCGATCGAAGCGCTCGTTGATGGAGCGGTAGTCCTGCAGCCGGAACTCCAGTGGCAGGTCGGCATAACGCTCCGTCGCCCATGCGGTCTGCTCCTTCGAAACCGTCACCCCCACGCACTCAACGCCGTAGTGCTCGGCGGCGTACGCCATGAAGCTGCCCCAGCCACAACCGATGTCGAGCACCCGCATGCCGGGCTCCAGGCGCAACTTGTGGCAGATCATGTCGAGCTTGGCTTCCTGCGCCTCCGCCAGGTTCTTCGCATCGGCCCAGTAGCCGCAGGTGTAGGTCATGCGCGGGTCCAGCATTGCCGTGTAGAAATCATTCCCGAGGTCGTAATGGGCCTCGCCGACTTCCCAGGCCTGTCGCGATGTCTGCCGATTCAGCAGCTTGGCCCGTAGCGAATGAAACATGAGCCGCAACGGTTTGACGTGGCGATCGAGCCGCGCACGCAGGATGCGATCGAACAGTTCGTCCAGCCGATCGCACTCCCATGCGCCGTTCATGTAACTTTCCCCAAGGCCGAGATTGCCCTGTGCAAATACGCGCTCCGGGACGCCATCGACCAGCAACCGGATATCCCATGGGCGATCACCGCCCAGTCGAACATCAGCGATCTCCAGCAGTTCGTCCATCATTCGATGGAGGTGGTTTCGATTGATTGTTTCAGTGGATTTATGCTTGGTTGATGCTTCGGTCATTTGACTTACTGCCGGTGGTTGGCGTCAACGGAGAAGGAGCACCGGGACGCGGCAGGTGCGCAGCATCGTGGTGGTGGTGCTGCCGACAATCAGCTGGCGGATACGCGAGTGGCCATAGGCCCCCATGACCAGCAGATCCACATGCTCGTCACGGATGTAATGGCCGATCACCTCTTCCGCTTCGCCCGGTCGCACCGCGCCGGCCGCAGACAATCCGGCCGCGGCCAGCGTGTCCAGCGCCCAGCGCAATGCGGCTTCGTTTGTGGCATTGGTCGCTCCGACGGTGAGCACACGGATATCGAGTCCACTGAACAACGGGCTGGCCGCCACCATTTCCACGCCCTTGCGGGTCGTGGCGCTCCCATCGAACGCGATCAGCACGCGTTCGATTTCCGTGTAGCTGCGCGACGCCACCAGCAATGGGCGATGGACTGCACGTACCACGCGTTCCAGTTGGCTGCCCAGGTGTCCCTTGGCGAAATCCGCATGCTCGCCACGCTTGCCAAGGACAAACAGGCGTGCATCGCCTTCCAACTCGATGAGGGTGTCCACCAAGGACCCATGCCGCATCCGCGTCTCCGCCTCGATGCCATGGAAAGCGGCCGCAATCCCCTTGGCCTGTTGCAGCACTAGGCGGCCTCGTTCTTGGCCCAGCTTGCTGCGGGTCTCGTCCAGCAAGGCGAGCCCTTCCAGCAACCTGGGCTGGGCATCCGCTCCGAGGTTCCCACTGAAGTCCGCGGTACTGGCCGCTTCCGGATGGCGGTCAAGCACATGAAGGTATTCCAGCGGGGCTTCCAGTCTGTGCGCTGCCCAAGCGGCGTAATGCGCCACGCTCTCGCTGTAAGCGGATGCGTCGGTGGCGGCCAATACACTGCCGCTGTGATCTATATGGGAGTGTCCAATCTTGTCTGTCATGGTTGCTTCCTCAGTGGCCCATCAGCCGCTCGACGGCGTCGGGCTTGTCGTGGACGCCCAAGCGATCCACCAGCGTCGCACTGGCTTCGTTCATTCCTAGGATTTCGACCTCAGTACCTTCACGCCTGAACTTCACCACAACCGTGTCCAGTGCGCCCACCGCGCTGAGATCCCAGAAGTGGGCACGGCCCACGTCAATTTGAACGCGCTCCAAAGCCTCGCGGAAATCGAAGCTAGCAATGAACTGGTCAGCCGAGGCAAAGAAAACCTGCCCGGTCACGGTGTAGCACCGCAGACGCCCACCTTCTTCAGAAGTGGAGCCGATATGAAGCACCTGGCCTACCTTGCGAGCAAAGAACAGCCCCGAGAGCAGTACGCCGATCAAAACGCCCTTTGCCAGATCATGGGTGGACACCGTCACGATAACTGTGGCGATCATCACCACACTAGAAGTCTTGGGATTTGCCTTAAGTGCCGCCAGTGAACCCCAGTTGAAAGTGCCAATGGAGACCATGATCATTACAGCGACCAGCGCCGCCATGGGAATCAGCTTTACCCAAGGGCCTGCAAATACCACCATCAACAATAGGAATACGCCCGCGGCCAGTGATGAGAGGCGACCACGACCGCCGGACTTAACGTTGATGACAGACTGGCCAATCATGGCGCAACCGGCCATGCCGCCAACAAAGCCGGATGCGATGTTGGCTATGCCCTGACCGACCGCTTCGCGGTTTTTGTTGCTCGGCGTATCGGTCAGATCATCGACGATCTTTGCAGTCATCATCGATTCCAGCAGGCCCACGACCGCCAATGTGGCGGAAACCGGGAAAATGATCTTCAGTGTCTCTAGATTCAAGGGAACATCAGGCAACAAGAACACCGGCAAGCTGTCGGGTAGTTCGCCCATGTCCCCCACGGTGCGGATATCAAGCTTGAGCAGGAGCGCGACTATCGTCAGGACCACGATGGCCACCAGCGGCGAGGGAATGACCTTGGTCACGCGTGGCAACAGATAGATGATGGCCAACCCTGCGGCGACCATCGCATAAACGGTCCAAGGGACGTTGGTTAGCTCGGGGAGCTGCGCCAGGAAAATCAGGATCGCCAGCGCATTGACAAAACCGGTGATGACCGAGCGCGAGACGAAACGCATCAACGCCCCGAGCCTAAACGTGCCAGCCAAGATCTGCAGCATCCCGGTTAGGAGCGTCGCTGCCAACAAATACTGCAGTCCGTGCTCCTTCACCAAGCCAACCATCAGCAGCGCCATGGCCCCGGTAGCTGCCGAGATCATTCCCGGACGACCGCCGGTAAAGGCGATAACCACTGCAATGCAGAATGAGGCGTAGAGGCCCACCTGGGGATCAAGCCCGGCAATAATTGAGAACGCAATGGCCTCAGGAATTAGAGCGAGCGCAACAACTATGCCGGCAAGCAAGTCGCCACGAATATTGCCGAGCCAGTCCTGGCGCAGTCGAGTAAGCGTAGTCAAAACAGAATATCCCTAGTCCCGACTGGTCGTCGGGCCAACAGTGTGATTTACGAAATAACAACCCTAAGCCCGCTTGCGGGCTTGATCCGATGACAGGATTTAGGGCGGCGTAATCACTATGGGCACTGGCTCGGGAGTAGAGTTGGGTCCGCTGTTGTTTGCGGCCGCTGGCTGGAGAGCCTAGCACAATCTGCATAGTTGCGTCGAATGATGGACGATTGGCCGGCCACCTTTGAAACGTGCGTGTTCTGGGCCAGGTGACTATCCTCGATCAGTACATTGATGCCGCCACCCGCGAGAACACTGTGCGCAGCTACGCTTCGGCGTTACGGCACTTTGAGGTCGAGTGGCAAGGACACCTTCCGGCCACCCCAGACAGTGTGGCGCGGTACTTGGCCACCTACGCGCAGACCCTGGCCACCAGCACGCTGCGGCATCGCCTGGCGGCGATCGCTTTTTGGCATCGGGATCACGGATTTGTGGATCCCACCCGCTCGCCACTGGTGCGCAAGGTACTTAAAGGGATTCAGACCCTCCACCCGACCCGGGTCAAGCAGGCTGCGCCACTGCAGATCCGGCGGCTGGTCGAGCTCGATGACTGGCTGGCCGCAGCGATTGCTGCGGCCCATGCCCGGGGCGACGGGGCGGCGGCGCTTCGCCATCAGCGGGATCGCGCGTTGGTGCTGCTCGGATTCTGGCGTGGCTTCCGTGGCGATGAACTGCTGCGTCTGGAAGTGGCCCATCTCACGCTGGTGCCGGGACAGGGGATGACCTGCTTCCTGCCGCGCAGCAAGGGCGATCGCCAAGCGGCCGGCGTTACCCATAAGGTGCCGGCGTTGTCGCGGCTGTGTCCGGTAGAGGCGACCCAAGTGTGGCTGCAGGCGGCAAACGTGCAAGACGGGCCGGTGTTTCGGGCAATCAACCAGTGGGGCCACGTAAGTGCCGAAGGGCTCCATCCCAACAGTTTGGTGCGCCTGCTGCGCGAGTTGCTGGCCAGTGCCGGCTTTGCCGATGCGGGGCTCCACAGCAGCCATTCGCTGCGCCGCGGCTTTGCTAGTTGGGCCAACGATCAGGGCTGGGACATGAAGGCGTTGATGGAGTACGTGGGCTGGCGCGATGTTCAGTCGGCCATGCGTTACCTGGACGGGCGTGACCCGTTCGCCCGGGATCGCATTGAAGCGAGCCTGCCCAGCCCAACCGCGCCAGCTCCGGCGATGGCGCTGCCGGCGCCCGAGGTCAAATCTGCCCTGCAGCTGCTCCTACGCATGGTGCTGACCCCGTTTGCCCGCGCCGGCCGCGGCGCGGCCAAGGCCCGGGGCAGAATCGAAGAGATCTGCTTGGCCCCGTTCCAAGCGGTGCGGCTGAACACCGCCAGCAGCGAGTACCGGTTGACTGTTCCCACCGATCCCGACC
>NZ_JAOCCT010000062.1:0-12849 GCF_029840555.1 Stenotrophomonas sp. GD03877
CCCGCCCCACCCCCACACCACAAAAGGCGGGCTCCTGTAGGAGCCACGCCCCACCACTCGAAAGAGTGGTTACATGTAGATGAATTGGCGGTATAGCTTGTCTAGCTCCAGCCTGACGAACTCGATCTCCTCCTCGTCCCCGGCATCAGAGAGCTCCAGAAGCTGTCGCTCCTTTGATGTAATTCGATCACAGAGGTCTTTTAGGTTGGCGCAGAACTCCGCTGAATGGGCTTGCGACCGGTCAGGTCGAGCCTCTGTTGATCCCAACATTCCGCGAGACGTTGACGGGGTGATGCCGAACTCCTCATTGAACGCGATCTGATGCTGTCGCCTGTCATCAGTCTCAGAAATGGCCTGCCGCATCGCACTAGTGATCGTATCGGCATACATGATCGCCTTACCGCGCGAGTTTCTTGCGGCTCGTCCAATCATCTGAATGAGGGCCTGGCTCGACCGAAGGAAGCCCGCCTGGTCCGCATCAACGATAGCGACCAGAGAGGCCTCAGGAATATCGAGCCCCTCTCTCAGCAGGCTGATACCCACTAGCACATCGAACTCGCCGGCCCTCAGCCCATTGATGATCTCAACTCGATCCTCTGCCTTGATATCCGAGTGCATGTACTTCGCACGCACCCCTTGATCCTCGAGGAACTCGCACAGCTCCTCAGCAGACACCTTTGTCAGCGTGGTCACCAAGACCCTGTCGCCCTCTCGTACACAACGGGCGATCTCTGACAGAAGATCGTGCCTGTAGCCCTCCCTCGGCCTCACCTCTACCAGCGGATCGAGCAAGCCAGTGGGCCTGATGAGCTGGTCAATCAATCTTCCCTTGGATCTCCCAATCTCATAGGCGCCAGGCGTAGCCGAAACGAAGATCGTCTGGGGCTTGATGGCTTCAAACTCAGAGAAGCTAAGCGGTCTGTTGTTCATCGCCGAAGGTAGACGGAACCCGTACTCGATTAGAGTATCCTTCCTGCTCTGATCGCTCCTGAACATCGCCTCGATCTGAGGAACCATGACGTGCGACTCATCAACAAATAGCAGGCCATCCTTCGGGAGGTAGTCCATGAGTGTCGTCGGCCTAGCTCCTGAAGGCTTCGAGTTCAGGTAACTGGAGTAGTTCTCCATGCCAGAGCAATATCCCAGCTCCCTCATCATCTCCACGTCGTTCGTGATCTTCTCGTAAAGCCTATTTGCCTCAACGATTCGACCAGATGCGTTGAGCTCCGTCACCCTGGCCTCCAAATCCTTGAGGATGGCCTTCGTAGCCTCATTGATTTCTGTTTTGGGGCTTGCGAAGAGTGTCTTTGGAGAAACGAGGTAGCGCGTCTCATCGCCAAGCTTCTTCCCTGTAACCGCATCAATCCAGGTGAGCGACTGCACTCTCCCCTCGTCCGTGAGCTCTACTCTAATTGCCTTGTACTCAGAGTCGGCGGGAAAAATATCGACCACATCGCCAGACACACGGAACGTGCCACGCTTCAGGGTCCGCTCAGTCCTGTCGTACTGAAGCGATGCAAGCCGACGCAGGAAGTCCCTCTGATCCAGTTCGATTCCAAGCGCAAGCTCAACCTGCAGATCCCGGTAGCTCTGTGGGTCTCCCAGTCCATAGATTGAGGACACCGAAGCGACAACAATCACGTCTCTACGCTCAATCAGAGACTTCGTAGTCGATAGTCGAAGCCTCTCAAGGTGATCATTGATGGCTGAGTCTTTCTGGATGTAACGATCGCTACCTGGGATATAGACCTCTGGCTGGAAGAAGTCGTAGTAGGAAACGAAATACTCCACGGCGTTCTCGGGGAACAGCGCCTTCATCTCCCCGTAGAGCTGAGCAGTCAACGTCTTGTTTGGCGCAAGAATGAGCGTGGGTCGCTTCAGCCGATGGATCACATTGGCCATCGTGAAGGTCTTCCCTGACCCTGTAATTCCCTTCAAGGTCTGATGTGTTGCTCCCTCCTCGATGCCAGCAATTAGCCTGGCAATCGCTTCGGGTTGATCCCCGGCCGGCGTATGATCCGAATGCATTACGAACATATCTGTTGACATCACTTACGCTCCTACTGGCTCATTCTTGATCGTTAGAGGAACTATTCCCGTCTCACAGACTCCATCCCATATGTGCGAGCGGAACCAAGGGGGCTGTACGAATGCTATCTTTGGGCGAGTTCCTTTCAGGTGAGCCTGGCAACCCATGCCTGACTAGCGCTAGGGCGTGAGCTGGCATGTCGTTACATGCCGGAGCGGCCTCAGAAGTGCACCCGCCGCCCTCCGCTCACGCCTCACTCCTCCCTACCTGGCTGCTGTACCGACTCCTGATCGACCGCAGTCAGAGCCAGCGTTGACATTAGCTCTGTCTCGATCGTCCTCTGCATTGAGTAGATCGGGAGCGCGTTCGGCGCGGAACTGAATGGCTCCTCCAGCTGACGGCCCAGCGCATCGAGACCAAAAAACGTGTACGCCACAATGAGCACCGGTAAAAAGGTCCACCACCCCAATGTTCCTGCCAGCGCAAAAGGAAGTGTTGTGCAGAATACGATCGCAGTCCGGTGAAGCAGCAGCGAATACGAGAATGGAATCGGAGTATTGAGTATCCTCTCGCACCCCCCCTGGATACGAGCCAAGTTGGCAAGCTGCTTATCCATCACCGAGTACTGAATCGAGTCGATCCTTCCCTCATGAGCCAGATGGGCAAGCTTCAAGCCAATGCCCTGGAGCACAGCGTCCGTCGGATTCGGGCCTTGTGATGCCTTGCCAATATCCCACCAAGGTGCGATCGCATGGGCTTCGTCGGCCCGGCGCAGTCGAGAATAGAGGCCAGCACTGAAGCCACACAGGCCTCGCAGGATCTGTGCTCGGCTGTTTGGATCCAGCAGGGACGTCTGCCTGGCTATTGAGCGACACGCTATGACCAGGTCACCCCAAAGGTGCCTCGCCTCCCACCATCTGGAGTAGCAAGCGTTGTTTCGAAAGCTCATGAATACGGAAAGTGCGATACCAATGAGCGTGAACGGAACGGCACTGAAGCGAGCAAAGATTCCTGGATGCTCCGTTGATGCGAGCACCGCTCCTGCGGTCACAATGCTAATCAGTAGTAGATGCAATGCGATCCTGGGCAGGATGGTACCCCTGACGGCAAACGCAACGTCCCACAACGTCGGCTGCCTTCGCATTCTCGTTTCAACATCTGGGAGACGGTGTGTCATGCCAACCTCTGATTCATTGATCGACTGCTGGCGTCGATACGCCTAGGCAACAAATTCCTTCCACTTGAGTTCGAAATGCGAATGACATCACGCCGTTCGCATGACACTGCTACAGCAGGTCTAAAGCAGTTCATCGTCGGCAGCCTCGGGCATCCATAGTTCAATGACCGTCCCTGTCAGGCCGGTTCTCACTACCGACAGGCTGCCACCGTGGCGGTTGGCAAGCATCTGACTGATGGAAAGACCCAGCCCAGTACCTTGACGATGTTTGGTCGTAAAGAATGGCTCAAAAATTCGGACCAGAATGTCCTGAGGAATGCCGCTTCCAGTATCTGAGACTCGCAAAGCGACGCCAGGGTGACCATGAACGTCGTCAACGTCCAACGTCGCCAATCCCAGCGTTCCGCCCTTCTGCATGACATAGATTGCATTGATCAGGAGGTTCACAAGAATTTGCTGCAGCTCGCCCCGATTGCCCGTTACGAGCCGTGTGGACAGGAAGTTCTTCTCTATCTTCACGGGATGGCGCTTGATGAGGTGTTGAATCAGGGGCAGCGTCTCCAACATCAGCGTGGCAGGCTCTAACAGCTCACTATGACCGGAGTACTCACTGGGCTTGGAGAACTGCAGCAACTTGGAAACAATGGTGCTGATACGCCCAATTTGATCCTCAATGAGGTCAATCTCTTCTCCAAACCCTTGACCCTCGGGCTCCCTGATCGAGTCACGCAGAAGCTCGAGGTTCCCCTGCATGACGGCAAGCGGATTGTTGATCTCGTGCGCTATTCCTGCTGCGATCTCGCCAATTGTTGCCAGCTTCTCAGTGACAATCAGGTGCTGGGTCGTCTCTTCCAACCGTCTATTGGCTAGTGCGAGACCAGCAGTTCGCTCCTCTACCCTGGAATTGAGCTCCTCGTTCCAGGCGACCAGCTGCCGTTCCTTCTCTTCCAGCTGACAGAGCAGCTGGTCCAAGTGCGAAGCGACACGTCCGATTTCATCATTGGATGCCCCTGCTCCGGAGCGAGCACTGCGGTCGCCCGCCTTGACCCGTCCAATTGCCTGATCCATCCGCTCAAGTGGCTTGAACACGCCGCGAGCGATGTACAGAAAAAGGGGTACGGTGATGACTGCAACAAGGAGGCAACCGAACACGATCGCTCCGATGGAATTTCGACGGGCGGTGGTGAATGGCTCCTCCAGAAAGCCCACGAAGAGCATACCAATAGGTACGCCCCGGCCATTGAGAATGGGCATATAGCCGGCAATGTACCAATCATTGACTACGTAGGCTCTCGCCTGCCAGGTCTTTCCCTGGCCCAGCACGGCCTCGGCCACTTCAGAAGACACCCGTGTCCCCGACGCTGGGTTCCCTCCCGCCAACAACGCGTTGGTGCTGATGCGGGTATCACCAAGGAAGATGGAGGCTATCCCTGTTGCGCCAGTACGCAGGGCCTTATCTCGGTAGACAAGATCAGTGATCTGCTTGATGAACTCGGTGTTGTGGTTCAGCAGAGTACCCGCAATCAAGACGCCAACCTGATTGTTTGGAAGTGCAACCGGCGTTGCAGCTTGAATCATTAGGCCCCGCTTCTCACTCTGGGCCGAATCGACAGGATTCCTTGCGTTATGCGGACGAATGACCTCGGCCCGTGCGGCGAGCTTTGGGGAGATCTCCATCAGATCGTCCCGGCTTACCACCCCCACCTCCACGCTGGACGCTCCCTTCAGGGCCTTTTCGATGACTGACCAGTCCAAGTCAAGCTCAGCTGGCGAGGCCGGCTCACTACTAGCCAACAAGCGACCGTTTGAATCCAACAGTGCGATGAAGTCTAGTGAACCACCTTGGGCTTTCGACGCTAGTAGGCTGCCAAGCTCTGCATTCTTGTTGACCCCCTGGCTAATGACGCCATGGAAGCTCTGCGAATCAGCAATCGCAGCCAGCGTCGCGCGGTCGTTGACGAGCAGCTGGTTCATGTACTGTCCCGCAACTTTCAGGTCCCCGCCAACCTTCGAGGCGAGCAGTCGGTCGAAGCGCAAATCCCATTGGTAGATGAGTCCGCCGACGATAGCCGGCAGGATCACAAACATTGGAAGGATCGCGATTAGAAGCAGGCGGAAGCGAACTGAGCGCGCTCGGTTCATTGCAGATTCCTAGGCTGATACATTCCAACTGGAGCACTTACGATCAATCGTCTTTCGCGATATGCCCAAGATCGTGGCCGCTCTTTCGCGATCTCCGCCAGTCTCACGAAGCACTGCAAGGATGTGCCTGCGCTCGACCTCCGAGAGCAGCCGGCTTCGTGGGTCAGAGAGTGACTCCAACCGCTCAAGCTGAGTCGGAAAGTGTCCGAGTATCAGGCTACGCTCAACGTAGTTGTGAAGCTCGCGGACGTTCCCGGGCCACGAGTAGCTCTGAAGATATGCCCGGATCCTTTCGTCGATCGGAATCGGTTGAAGGCCAAGCTGCAGCCCCAGCTCACGCATGAAGCCCGCCGCCAGCTCCAACACATCAGCGCCGCGGTCATGAAGGCGAGGAAGCGACACCTCGAGAACGTTGATGCGATAGTAGAGATCCGACCGGAATGTTCCATTCTTCACTTCCGCAACCAAATTCTTGTTGGTTGAGAAGATGAATCTGACATCGATCGGAATCTCCCGATCTGCGCCAACTGGTCGTATCCGTCTATCTTCAAGCATCCTTAGCAGCTTTCCTTGGAGAGCCAAGGGAAGATCAGCGACTTCGTCAAACAGCAATGTTCCGCCTTCTGCATAGGCGACCAGTCCTTGGCGAGACGAGTTCGCTCCACTGAACGTTCCTTTGAGACTCCCGAACAGTTCAACGTCAATCAACTCGCTGGGAACAGCTGCACAATTTATTGGAATGAAAGGATGAGATGCCCGTGCGGACAACGCGTGCAGCGATCTTGCGGCAACCTCCTTTCCAGAGCCGGATTCTCCAGTGAACAGCACGCTACTGGGCAGTGGTGCGACCTTCGCGATCAGATCCTTGGTGGCCTGAATCGCACGCGAGCTACCTGTGAGCCTGTCTCGAAGCGCAGCTGGTGCACCGGAGCCATGTAGCTCGTGACGGAGAATGGCATTCTCCCGCCGTAGGCGACCGCGTTCCAGGCAGCGCGATATAGCGGCCAGCAACTGATTGGTTCTGAAAGGCTTGAGAAGAAAATCAGCCGCTCCCGCGCGGATAGCGCCGATAGCGGAATCCAAGTCTGCGTACGCAGTAATCAGAATGAAGTCGGCCAAGACCCCTCCCCTGCGCTGGTCCTCCAGCCACGCGATGCCACTCTTCCCTGGCAACACGTTGTCCACAATCACGATGTCAAAGTGGCGCTCCGTCAGATGCTGCTCCGCTTCAATGGTGTCAGCTGCAGCTTCCACAACTTTGCATCGCGGTCGCAAGGCACGAACCAAGAAGCTACGCATGCCAGGTTCGTCGTCAACGATCAGTATCGATGAGCGCGCAAGGTCCGGCCATGCAAGATCGCCGTTTGCGCGCTCTTCGGAAGATTGGTTGGCGCTCTTTGGCGTCATGTTTCCCTCAGTACAATTGAAGCGTGGCTAGTTCCGTCGATTCGTGTTCGAGTTCATTTCGATCTTTCGACCGCTAGATGACGGGTGACATATCGAACAAAACACCCCCTCTCACGACGTAGGACGTTGTGCACCAAAGGCCAGTCTGAGACGTTCAATGCTGTCGACCTCAGTCATATGCCAATCCGGAACTCTTGCCCTACGAGCCTAGTATCGACCTCTTGGTGGCCAAACGGACCGGGGGCTCCTCGCCATATTGCCCAGAGCGCCAATGGCCTCCGTGCCCCTCCAAGCCCCTCGGCGGTCGGTCGCCACGGGAGGCTGGAGAAGTCTCGCTCCCTTCGAGCGGATCATTACGCCAATTCGGCCATATGGGAAGCGCTGGGTGCGCGTTGTCCCCGCCTCGGCCGGAGCCACGCAGCGCGGCCAAGCGCGGGCGAGTCGATCCGCCTTGCAAGAAGGTCCAGGCCCTACCGCTCGCCTACCGGCATAGAGATGCCTATGCACCAGGGTCGTCTCCCATTTGCGCGGCTCGCGGGCAGATGTATCGTGGCTTTGGACTCTCTGAGTCTCCGACTGACTGATGGTTGCTCTTCCCCTCAAGACCCGGGCTTGTTGGGGAGCCGACTAAGGATGGTAGAAGGCGGGGCTGACGGGTCGGCCTCTGACGCGAGCCGGGAGGAGAGATCAGTCGCCCATTTTCGATGCAGGCGATCTGGCCCCCAAATATCTCAATGTCGTTGGGATCATGGCTGATCAGCAGCAGTGGAATACCGGCCCCGTCCAGCACGGCCTCCAGCTCCTGCCGCAAGTGCTGGCGAAGATCCTGGTCCAGCGCGGAGAACGGTTCATCCAGCAGCAGCGCCTGCGGCTGCGTCACCAAGGCGCGTGCCAAGGCGGTACGCTGGCGCTGGCCGCCGGACACCTGCGAGGGCAGCAGATCACCCACCGTATCGATGCGGAATGCGTGCAACCACTGCTCCACCGCATCGAAGCGCTGGCCGACCCGCGGATTCAACCAGCCCTTCTGCAGACCGAACGCCACGTTCTGGCGCACGCTCAGGTGTGGGAACAGCGCGTAATCCTGGAACACGTAGCCCAGCCGGCGGTGCTGCGGCGGCAGATCCACACCGGTGGCCGCATCGAACAGGGTCTGCCCCTGTAGGCGCACATGACCCTGGCCCGGCCTCAGCAGCCCGGCCACCGCCTTCAGGGTCAGGCTCTTGCCCGCGCCCGAGGGCCCGAACAGCACCACCTGCCGCTGCGTGCACTGCAGCGACACGTCCAATACGAAATCCTGGCCGGCCGCCTGCAGGCGACGCTGCACCTGCAGGTCAAGCCACATCACGCAGCTCCCGGCGACGTCCGCCCACCAGCCGCGCGGCCAGCAGCAGGATCACGATGCACACCACCGAGGTCAGGATCACCAGCGCATTGGCCTTGCCGTCCTGGCCGGCCTGCACCGCTTCGTAGATGGCGATCGACAGCGTCTGCGTGCGGCCGGGAATGCTGCCCGCCACCATCAGCGTCGCGCCGAACTCGCCCATCGCGCGTGCAAACGCCAGCAGCAGGCCGGCGAGGATGCCGCGCCACGCCAGCGGCAGCGTGATGCGGAAGAACACCGCTGCTTCGGACACACCGAGCGTGCGTGCGGCCTGCTCCAACTGTCCATCCACTTCCTCGAACGCCGCGCGTGCCGGCTTGAACACCAGCGGCAGCGAGGCCACCGCCGCAGCGATCACCGCCGCCTGCCAGGTGAACACCAGGTTGATGCCGAACCACGACTGCAGCCACGCGCCGATCGGGCCGTTGCGGCCGATCAGCACCAGCAGGTAATACCCCAGCACGGTCGGCGGCAGCACCATCGGCAGGGTCAGCAGCGAATCCAGCAGCTCACGGCCAGGAAATCGCCGACGTGCCAGCAGCGCGCCCAGTGCCACGCCCAGCACCAGATTGATCGCGGTGGCCCAGCCGGCCACCTTCAGCGACAACCACAGTGCGCTCCAGTCGAGATCCATGCCTCAGGGCTTGCCGAACCCATGCTTGGCCAGGATCGCCTGGCCCTGTGCCGAACGCACGAAGGTGGTGAAGCGCTTGGCTTCAACCGGTTGCGCACTGGCCTTGGTCACCGCCAACGGATAGGCAATGCGCCCCGCCACCGGCACCGCGAAGGCACGGCGCACCCGATCAGGCATCGCCTGCGCATCGGTGGCATAGACGAAGCCGGCATCCACTTCACCGCGCGCCACGTAGTCCAGCGACTGGCGAACGTTCTGCGTGGTGATGGTCTTGCCCTGCACCGACGGCCACAGGCCCGCCGCTTCCAGCGCGCCCTTGGCATAGCGGCCGACCGGCACGCTGTCCGGGTTGCCCAGTGCGATGCGCTGCACACCGGCACCGGCCAGGTCCTTCAAGGTACGCGGCGCAGCCTTGGCCTGCGGCGGCACCACCACCCACAGCGCGTTCACCGCGAACACCTCGCGGGTGCCGGCCGCCAGCAGGTCCTGCTGCTGGGCCTGGTCCATCGTGGTTTCATCGGCCGACGCGAACACATCCACCGGCGCGCCGCGGCTGATCTGCTGCAGCAGCACGCCGGACGCGGCGAAGTTGAAATCGACCTTGGTTCCCGGGTGTGCCTTCTCATAGGCGGTGCCCAGTTCGCGGAAGCTCTCGGTCAAGCTCGATGCCGCCGACACCGTCAGGTCGGCCGCCAAGGCCGGCACCGTGGCCAGCAGTCCCAGCAACAACAGTCCAACTCGTTTCATCATTGGTTTCCCCGTTTGGTTGGGTTTAGATCGGTTTCACCGCCTATCCTTGGCATCGCAGGCGCTACATAGCTGGCCCGCCCAGAGCTAGGTAGAGGGTGCACGACGGTGCGGACCTCGTTGGCGCAGGCTGTCTCGTACATCCACATCGAATTGAAGCTGCAGCGAGATGTCATCATCCAGCGCAATGCCAAAACCCAGACCATCACGACAGGGCAAACGTAATGCCAAGGACTGAACCGCTTCGCGAGGAAGCATCAACCGGCAGTACTCGCTCCCCTCCAGAAGCACCGCCTGTTGCCCTGCATGCAGTGATAGCACCATGCCCCAGCCGCGATCGCCGCCGAACCGCGTCAGGTTCTCCACCGATTCGCCGGCCAGCAACTGCGCTAGCTCCTCTTCATCAACGCGCAGACGAACTGCCTGCCGCTGTAGCTGGACTTTCATGATGCAATGAACTCGAGCTCGGTTGAGGTGTTGCAGTTGAGTAGCTGGTCGTATTCGCTATCCGCCAGTGGCAGCTCGATTGCGCCCAAGCGTTCTCGCAGGGCGTGTAGCGAGCGGTGCGCCGCCGGATTCTCGATCAATTCCCGCAACACATGCCGGCAATGGTCATCAATCTGCAACCGCATCGGCAGGGGTTCTTCCGCAAACAGCACACAGGCAGCCGAAGGCGCATCACGTAACCGTTGTAGTAACGCCGGGGTCACATTGGGCGTATCCACCGGAAGCACCAGAGCGGCAGCGTCCGGCATGCACATGGCCACACTGTAGAGCCCGCCCAACGGGCCGCAGCGTGCCACGCGATCAGGAATGCCACCGAAGGCCGGGTAGTTGCCACTCACCCATACCCTTTCCGCACCTGCCTGTCGCAGCAGGCCACGCATGTGCTCTAGCAGGGTTCGCCCGTGCCACGGTAGCAGCGCCTTGTCACGGCCCATCCGGCTGGAAAGACCACCGGCCAGCACGATGCCGTCAGTGGGAATGTTCGTGATCGTGTGCACATTCATGGGCATTGTCATGAGCTTGCGTGGGTTCGTTATCCGCATGGCAGAGACTGCAGCCTTCGGTCCACTCGCTGTCGCCGTCCTCGTAATGCTCCTGCTTCCAGATCGGGCACTGGTGCTTGACCACCTCGATCAACTGCCGGCAGGCCCGGAATGCCTCGTCTCGATGCGGGCTGCCGGCGGCCACCACCACCGCCACATCGCCAATGCCCAACCGGCCCTTGGCGTGGGCCACATACAGCTTCAGCTTCGGACCGAACGTCGCCTCGACCTCTGCCGCCAGGCGCTTGAACTCGTTCAGCACCAAAGGTTCGAACAGGTCGTACGTGATCCCGGTCACCGGCCGGCCGATGTTGACGTCGCGCACCTTGCCGATGAACACGTCGATGCCGCCGAAGCCCGGATCAGATACCGCCGCGATGCCTTCGGCCGGATCGATCGCCGCCTGCGCGCGGTCCACCACCGTCGCGATGATCTTCTCGCTCATCGCTCAGCCCCCGCTCACTGGTGGCAGGATCGCCACGCGGCCATCGTCGGGCAGCGCCTCGTGGTCGCGCAGCACGCGTTGCTGGTCGGCAAACGCCGAGTAGTCCAGCAGGCCCGCGCGGAAACCCGGCCAACGCACCGGCAGCAGCTCGCGCAGCGCCTGGCGCAGATCGGCCACGGTGCCACCGGCCACATCGACGGCGATTTCGCGGCTGGCATCCAGATCGGAAAACGCACCGAACAACTGCAGATTCACCTGTTTCATCATGACTCCTGGCTCACCAGCTGCACCGGTTCGTGGTGACCCCAGCCCTGCACGCGCACGAAGGTGCCAGCGCTGGCCAGGTCTCCCTCGGCCTCCAGCACCACCCAGGCGTTGGCCTGCAGCATGGACATCAAACGGAACGACTCCTGCCCGGACAGTACGCGCGCACTCAGGCGCCCCTGCCCGTCCATTTCCACCCGCGCCCGCGCGTGGAAGCGCAGACCGGGCGGCTTGCGCACGTCGGCCTGCAGCGGCAGCCGCAACACCGGTTCCGGTGCAAGCCCCAGCAGGCGGCGCAGTACCGGCTCGACGAAGAAGCGCTGGCCCACGGCAGCCGAAACCGGGTTGCCGGGCAGGCCGAAGTACAGCGCGCCATTGGGCAACACCGCGAACAACAACGGCTTGCCGGGGCGGATCGCCACCTTATGGAAGACGATGCGCGCACCACGGCCACGCAGCGCATCGGGAACGAAGTCGTAGCGGCCGGCCGACACCGCGCCGGTACTGATCAGCAGCTGCGCGCCAGCGGCCAGCGCTTCATCCAGCACCGCATTGAACGCGGCCACGTCGTCGCCCACCGTGCCCTGCCAGACCACCTCGGCACCGGCCGCCTGCAGGCGGCCCACCAGGTAGGGGCGATTGCTGTCACGGATCTGGCCCGATTCCAGCGCCTGCGCCGCCTCGGTCACCAGTTCCTTGCCGGTGGCGATCACCGCCGCCCTCGGCCGCGCCACCACCGCCACCTCACCCACGCCCAGGGCGTGCAGCAGGGTGCGGGCATTGATATCCAGCACCTGGCCGGCGCACAGCACGCGCTCACCCTCGCGCACGTCCTGGCCGCGCAGGCGCACGTTCTGGCCCGGCTTCACCGTCGCGGTCAGCGCGATGCGGGTCGGGCGGCCGTCCTCGCTGGCGAGGATCTCCACGTTCTCGACCGGCACCACCGTATCCAGGCCAACCGGCATGCGCGCTCCGGTCATGATTTCCCAGGCACCCTCGCCGCCTTCGGCGCCGGCATCGCCGGCTGCCTGCCAGCCCTGCACCGCGAATTCGGTACCGGCCTCGAACGTCGCGCCGTTGGCGCGCAGCGCAAAGCCGTCCATCGCCGAATTGTCGAACGGCGGCAACGACTGCCCGCTGTGGATGTCACTGGCCAGGGTACGGCCGCCGGCTTCATGCAGCGGCACGCGCTCGGCCGGCAGCGGCGTGGCCGCGTCCAGCAGGTGCTGCAAGGCTTCGCAATAGGGAATCATGAGTGGCCATCCCCCTCGACCATCGCCAGGGCGTGGCCCAGTACCGGCGCCAGGATATCCAGGCACTGCGCCGCCGCCTTCGGGCTGCCGGGCAGCGCGAACACCAGCATGTTGCCCAGCTGCACCACCTCGGCGCGGCTCAGCCAGGCCATCGGCGTGTGCTGTGCACTCAGCGCGCGCACCATCTGCGCCAGGCCATGTACCGGCCGCGCGTTCAGGGAACGGAGCGCCTCCGGGGTCAGGTCACGCGGGCCCAGTCCGGTACCACCGGTACACAGGCACAGGCGCACGCCCTCGGCGGCCAAGGCCTGCAGGCGA